>NZ_CP045483.1:1324712-1655890 GCF_009729035.1 Stygiolobus azoricus | reverse complement strand
AGATATTTATTTGTTAGAATCCCTTTTTCTGCCTTACTCTCGTCTAAACCTAACCAAATGAACTTGTGATTATCTGATTCATATAAAATGTATGGTTCATGAATTTTCATCTTTAACAACACTTGGAATTTCAGGTACTAGAAGTACATACACGTTTACCTTAAACTCTCCAGATAAGGAATTTAGTATATTTTCGTCGCTAAAATATTCTTTACCGTTTTCATTAACATAAATACCCTTTAAGTCTCCATTAATGAATAATAATCTGAACGACGAGAAAGTTGATGAGGCAGACACATAAATTGTCTTGTACTTTGATAGAATATCCGCTATGGAACTTAGGATTGTATCTATAATTTGTCCTTTAGGTGTTGAAATCCCTTCAGACTTTATCAGACGTGACTTCAACAATAGTTTTGAGACAAAGCTTAGTTTGTTTAATTGTCTTGAGTAATCAAACTCTTTCTCATTTTCCTGTGCTTTGATCTCATAAGCTCTCTTAGCTTCCTTACTTATCCCCTCTAGCAAGCTGTGTGCTATATGTGGTAAGTATTTTTTGACTATCCATTCTTTTTCTCCACTATATTCGATTGCTAAGTGAACTAGACTAGTAAAGTTTTTGTTATCTTTTACATTAATAAATATTTGGAACTTGTTATTTTTCCTAAGAGAGTTAAGAGTATATACAAACATTAATGATGATTGCTGAGAAAAAGTCACCTCAAAAGTATCTCTTAAGCTTAAAATGATAAATCTCGAGAACTGTAAAGTGATTATATTCCTTTCTCTTTCTACTTGATATGGAAAGTATGAGAGTATAGTATCGACATCTTTTACTACTGCAATAACGTTATCTGAATTAGTATTAACCGTCTCCTCAGCTAAATGAGTGATCATCAATTATAATTCTAATTTAGTTGATTAAAAATATAACTAGTCATAAAGTGAGATTTAAAACCTTAACAGTGTTAATTAAATTACTGTTGGAAATGATCGTCTTAACGTCAAACAATCTAGAAGAATTATTGACCCCTGAAATAGCAGTAAGTGCAGTCAGACAAGCTTTCTCATTATTTTCCTCCTCAAGGATAATACAACCTCAACGGCAATTGCTTACTATAAAAGGTAACTGGTGGGGGATAATGCCTTCTTATTGGGATAAGTCTGTTACAGTTAAGATAGTTAATGTTATACCCGAGAATAAAAAGAAGGGATTGCCCTCAGTTCAAGGTGCTGTATTACTGTTTTCGCCCGATACTGGAGAGCCTTTAGCTCTTCTAGATGGTACTACATTAACTGCAATAAGAACTTCAGCTGCAAGTGTTCTCTCAACAGAATTAGCGTTTGGGGGAAGGAATATCGGCACTTTAGGAGTCATAGGTGCTGGTATGGAGGCAAGATATCATATAAAGATTGCAAGTGGCTATCTAAAGTTATCAAGAATAATGGTAACGGCTAGGAGTTCTCATGTTCAGTTAGCTAAAGAATTCGGAGCTGAAGCTGTAGATCTAGAAACTCTGTTGAAGAACTCAGACGTCATATTTGCAACAACTTCCTCTTCTACACCAGTAGTGTTGGGAAAATTCTTGAAAGATGATTTTCATATTTCTAGCATAGGAGCCCATACCCCTGAAGCTAGAGAAATAGATGATGAAACTGTGAAAAAAGCTAGGACATACTTAGTAGATTCCTTAGAGGCTGTATCTAAAGAGACGGGAGATTATATGCAACCCGTAAGGAGCGGGATACTTAAAAAAGCCATCGAGATTGGTGAGATCATAAACAAAGGCATTAAAGTCGAGAGACCTTCTATATTTAAAACCGTAGGAATTGCGGCTCAAGATAACATTACAGCACTAACTGCTTATGAAGAAGCTGTAAAAAGGGGAATAGGTATAAAGGTCACTTAGGCTTCCAAATTACGTTGGGATTAAAAGTCTTCTCGTTAACGTAAAGTGCCATGACGAATAACAAAGATGAAAGCCTATTAAGGTAAACCACATGCTCATGCTTTACGTTTTTATGGTTTCGAGAAAGTCGAACTATACTCCTTTCAGCTCTTCTACATACTGCCCTTGCAAGATGAAGAAATGAGGAAGCCAGGTGGCCACCGGGTAATACAAAATTCTTCAATGGTTTGAGTGGTTCCGAATATTTCTTTATCATTTCCTCTAGTTCTTTAATCTTCTCAGTGCTAAAGTTTAATTCGAACCCTGCAATTTCAGATGAAATAGTGAATATGTCGTTCTGAATTTTCTCAATGTCTTGTCTTATTTCTGGGAAAAGTGATGAAACAACACCGAGCGAGGAGTTTAACTCGTCTAAATCCCCTAAGGCGTTAACAATATCCTCGTCCTTCCATACCTCTCCTACGGAAGGTACTTTAGTCTTTCCGCTGTCTCCACTCCCAGTATACCACATTTCACTTAACATCGTTATTTAGCTTTAATTAGCTTTACTTAGAGTTATACCAAATGAGAAAACTTTTACCGATAATTACGGTAATTTTGGTCTGGAGTTCCGCATATCCCCTAATAAAGATAGCACTCAATTACGTTTCCCCAATACTACTAGCGGTAATTAGGCTAGTTACTGGGGGGATAATCCTTACAGTCTATGGTGGAGGTCTCTCTTATGGTAAAAAGGAAATGATAGGTGGGCTGATTAATGTAGCACTCTTCATGCTTTTTCTTAACTTTGGCGTAATGCTTTCAGTAAATCCAGCTCTGTCTGCAACCCTTATATATACACAACCGATTTTCCTAGTCATATTGAGTGCAGTCTTTTTAGGTAAGAAACCTACAATACTTCAACTTCTCGGGACAATTATTGCAATTTCAGGGGCAATTTACTCAGCTGGGATAACTGGGTTCAACCTGGGTAGTATACTATCACTCATAGGCGGTCTTATATGGGCAATAGGTACGTTATATTACCAAGTGTTTCTAATAGAGAAGGACATCATTAAACTGAACTCTTTTATGGCGTTGTTTTCAGCCTTATTCTTGCTACCCTTTACTCCGATTAACTTTTACTTTAAGTTCAATATATCCGGAATTTTAGTCGCTGTGATAATCGGTATTACAGCTCAGGCAATAGGCTTCATAGCGTGGTTTAGCTCTATAAAGCAATTGGGCCCTTTTTTATCAAGTTCTCTCTCCTTACTTGTGCCGGCCATGTCCTATCTATTTTCGTTTATAATGTTAGGTGAAGTTCCAACATTTCAGCAACTATTAGGCACTGCAATAGTACTGTTGGGAGTATTTCTGACTATAATCTCACAGAAAATCAATAGAGCACTTCCACGGTAATTAGACTTTACTCCCCGGTTTTAGGATTTCACCGTGAGGTATCTGGGTCTCTGGGGAGATCAATGTTCCCAATTTACTAATCCTTCCTCTTATCACGGTTGCAGGGTAGCTAGAAGTAATTACATTTGCTCCGACTTTAGCTTTCCTACCTACTATAGTAGATGACAAATAACTCTTGGATCCTACTTCAGCATAAGGTTGGATTGAGCTCCTTGCTATTTCACAGTAAGCTCCTATTATGGCGTTATTCTCCACGGAAGAATAGTCCCTAATTAACGAATAGGTTCCTATATATGCGTTTCTTCCTATATATGCTGGTCCCTTGATGACAGCATAATCGTCGATGACAGCATAATCGTCTATTATTACTTTCTTACCAATTATTGCCGTCTTAGAGATTTCGCTGTTATCGGAAATCCTAGTTTTCTCTCTCCTTAACATCATCTCGATTCCGTTAATAATATCTTCAGGATAACCAACGTCAAGCCACTCCTCACTCCATATAAAGTACTTCAGTTTGTCTCCCTTGGACTGTAAATATGTCAAAAAGTCATCTATCTCTTCATTTTTCACTACATAAACTCCGCCAAGAGCTAAAGTAGAACCCTCTTTAGTTATCTCGATTCCTTTATCTGTCAACCTCGCTAAACCATATGTCTGTAACCCCTCACTTATGGGAATTAACGGTACTACCACTTCGGCACCAGAAGTCAGATAAGCGTTAATTAGGCTAACGTAAAACTCCTCAGGTGCTACGATATCTCCGAAAGCTATAACGACATTATCACCACTGGCTTTCTCCATTCCGTCCTTTATAGCCCCGTTAATTCCCTCTCTTTTTTGGATAACGATGTCGATGCTGATCTCCTTCTCGTTTTGTAATTCCTCCTCAAGTCTCTTTTCCCCCTTCTGCGACGTAACAATTATGAAGTCTTTTATACCCGCCTTTTTTAAACCTTGAATAGAATAAGAGATTAACATTCTACCGAGTAAGCTTATTGTCTCCTTCTGTTCTTTGTCTGAATAGGGACTTAAACCCTCTCCTTTCCCTCCAGCAAGGATAATAGCTTCCATATTGTGATATCTAATTGGGGAATTAATAATAATGATTGTAGAAGCAGAGGTACCCCTTAAGCTGACACTGTTTGGAGAACACGCTGTAGTATATGGAAAGCCGGCGATAGCGTATACAGTGTCTGAAAGCATTAAAGTCAGAGTGAGGGAAAGCGAGAAATTTTACGTCTCTTCTCAGAACTTACAGATAAAAGGCGTCAAGGTAGACCTACATGAGTTTAAAATAGAGAATGACAATGTGAGAAAACTTATCGCTTATGTTACGGAAGTTATTAACTATTTCAATGAGCATTACAGTTATAAGGACGGGAAAAAAGCTGCTATTGAAATAGAATCAAATGTAGAACCTTCAGTAGGACTAGGCACTAGTGCAGCGGTAGTAGTAGGGACTGTTGCAGCCTATTCCAGGTTTTTAGGATTAGAGTTACAGAAACAAGAAATAGCCAAAATATCTCATGAAGTAGAGTTAAGGGTTCAAGGAATTGCCAGTATTATGGACACGCATACAGAAACGTACGGAGGGTTCGTTTTCATTAAAGAGGGAAAAGTAGAGAAATTGGAAGTTCCTCCTTCGATCTCCTTCTCTGCAGGTTATTTTAGGCGTATTATGACCACAGCCGAGATGCTTCGTAATGTGAAGAGTTTGAAAGAAAAAAATCCTTCCCTGTTTACGACTCTGTTGGACAGTATTGAAAAGGTCACTGTAGAAGCTAGAACTGCTCTTACCTCAGGAGATGCGGATAGAGTAGGGGAATTAATGTACGTAAATCACGGTTTTCTATTCTCTTTGGGGATCACAGTTCCGGTGTTGGATCAGTTTGTCTCGATGGCTAGGGCTTCAGGGGTTAAAGGGTGTAAAGTCAGCGGCGGTGGGGGAGGTGGTGCAGTAATCTGTATAAAAGACCAAAGGGCAGAATTGCTACTTAACGCGTTGGGAGGTAAAACAATAAACGCTAACCCTACGTTTCAAGGTGTTACGGTAAAATTAATTTAGTGAGACCGACTCAAAAATAAATTATGTGTGGTATAATAGGTATTATCTCATCAAAGGAGAGCAAAAAACTCTCCGAGATCACAATTTCGGCACTTAAGAGGCTCGAATACAGAGGGTATGATAGCGTAGGAGTCGCTTCATTGAGCAGTAAAGGAATTGAAGTAAGGAAAGCTAAAGGTACTGTAGAGCAGGTCACTTTAAAGAAGAAAATACCTGAAATGTCTGGCTATATATTTCTTGGTCATACAAGGTGGGCTACACACGGGGCTCCAAGCGACTATAACGCTCACCCTCACACAGATTGTTCCGGAAGGATAGCGGTGATACATAATGGGACAATAAAGAACTTTAAAGAGCTAAGGGCAGAGCTAGAGTCTTTAGGGCATAAGTTCAACAGTGAGACGGACACGGAAGTTATCCCTCATTTAATAGAGGAATTTATAAAGAGGGGTATGGACTCTTTTACGGCATTCAAGTCAGCAATAAAATCGTTAGATGGCAGTTACGCTGTTTTAGCGATAATCGACGGTGAAAAAAGGATCTTCTTTGCTAAGAGGGACAACCCCTTAGTTATAGGACTGGGAGAAGGGGAGAACTATATTGCGAGTGATATACCGGCATTTCTCCCTTATACAAAAAGGATTCTAGTAATATCTGACGGTGAGATCGGGTTCCTGACGAATACAAGCGTTTACATTGAAGATCTGAACGGTAACGTAGTAGACGTGCATAAGAGGATAAGGATAGTAGATTGGGACGTTGAGACGGCATCAAAAGAAGGCTATGCCCACTTCATGATAAAGGAGATACATGAGTCACCTAAAGCGGTTAGGGACACGATCTCCAGTCTTATGTCTGACTTGGACGTAGTAGAAAAGATAAGTGAAGAAATAAGGCAAGCAGAAAGGGTGATTGTAACGGGAGCTGGGACCAGTTATCATGCAGGTTTATATTTCTCCTTACTCTTAACTAGAGAAGGGATAACTTCTATTCCGCTTATTGCCTCAGAATACTATAACGTAAAGGGAAAGAGAGGAGACCTAATTATCGCAATAAGTCAGAGTGGAGAGACGATAGACGTATTACAGTCTATACGTAAATTGAAAAGTGAAGGGGCTAAAGTAGTCTCTATAACAAATGTCATTGAGAGTGCTATAGCTAGAGAGAGTGATTACAAGATCTACATGAGGGCTGGGCCGGAAATAGGTGTAGCGGCTACCAAGACTTTTACTACTCAAGTTGCATCCCTCCTTTTCCTTTATTCTTATGCTTTTGGAAAGGATTGGAAAGCATTAAAGGACGCAGATAAGGAAGTAGAACAAGCGATTAATGCGACAGAAGGTTTTGCCAAAAGGGTTGGTGAAGAACTGGCAAAGAAACAGAACATATACTATTTGGGGAGGGGTCTTTCACTTCCGCTAGCTATGGAAGGAGCATTAAAAATTAAAGAGGTATCTTACGTCCACGCTGAAGCGTACCCAGCTGGGGAGAGCAAGCATGGACCTATTTCCCTAGTAGAGAGCGGGTTCCCAATAGTGTTTATAAACGACGGCGAAATGCCTGAATTACTGAAAAACAACGTTATGGAGATGAAGGCTAGAGGTGGGAAAATTTACATGATCAGTGTCAATAGAAAATTAGGGGAGGCAGAGCTTGAAATATTCCTTAACTCAAAGTTCCCCGCGTTATCCATATCTCCCGTGATTCAGTTGATAGCCTATTATGCAGCTGTTAGCAAAGGTCTTGATCCTGATAAGCCCAGAAATTTGGCTAAAACAGTTACTGTAGAGTAATGTACCTTTTGTTCCTTTTACTTAAAGTAAGGGGTAGGAAAGAGGGTAGAAGTAGTTGGTCTTGTGATATAATCTCCTTTTGTAGTTCCTCCAAGGAATAGCTTCTCTGTTCATTCCCTTTTCTCACCTTAACCGTTAGGGAACCTGTCTTGACTTCTCTTTCTCCGAGAAGGACTAAGTAGGGGATCCACTCTTTACCTGCCCTCGCTATTTTAGTACCCAGACCTTCGTCAGAGTCATCTACATCAACTCTTACCTTCATCTGTGTAGCTATTTTTATTGAATCTTCTATGAAATCCTTCTTTACGGGAATTATCCTAACCTGAATAGGGGAAAGCCAAAGAGGTAAAGTAGGAGGATTATCTCTGGAGGCATTTAACAGATAATAGTAAGTGAGAATGTTCACGTTTATTGCGTAACCCTTGTCCGTCTTAGTCTTTATAACGTAGGTGTTTTTAGAATCGGAGAAGGACTCGGGGATACCATCTAAATCCCTTTTCACTTTCACCTTAATTAAGGGTTCTTCATTTACACAAGGTAACCTTCTCCCCGAGGGAGTGCTATAAGATATAACCATTTCTCCATTTTCCGGTTCTCCCTCACCTTCTATTATGGAATCAGGTTTAACTTGATGTTTTATGTATTCTATCACAGCCCTTCTCATGAAAGATGCATGAGGAGAATTAGGGAAGCCGAACTTCTCGCAAATTTTAAGTTCCTCACTCTTCTGATAATTGATCTCATCAGCCCTTATCCTCTTCGAAAGTTCGCTTAAGGGGTGACCGTAACAGTCTATCATAAATTGCTTATACCAGCCGAAAGGAGTTCTATAAACTTCAACGCTTACTGCTTTCGACAACTTCTCTTCAAAGTCCTTCAGGACCTGGACGGCTAATTTGGGTTTCTCCAAGTTATCGGAAAGGTGAGCATAAGGATATATGACTACAGAGCTAGCCTTAACGTCATTTAACACTCTAACAACTTCGTTAACAGCCTTTTCTACGGTCTTATCATCATCCCCTTTTTCTACTGTTGTAAAGACTACTAAAGTGTTATCCTTTTGTAAAGATGTTAAGCTAGGTTCTTCGGGTTCCTTTACGGCTTTTTCTTTAACGGAAAACGAGAACTTAGATGCGTGGATTAACAAAAGGATCATAGCTTAATCTCCTTACCGTTTTCGGCAATTTCCACATATATTCCTAACTCTCTCTTAACCTCTTCTGCTAACCTAGAGGAGCTCGAAGGGTCGCCATGGACTAAAATAACTTTTTCCAAATTACTTGCTGCCTTAATTATTTGCTTTAACTGATTCTTCCCGGCGTGGCTTGAAAAGTCAAATAGTTGAAACCTCGCCTTTAACATAGGCGAGTACTCATCGAACTTGCCTGTCTCCAGAAGTCTTCTACCCGGAGTATTTTCCGCCTGGTAGCTAACTAGGAACACCCCGTTCTTAGGGTTATCTGCGACCTTCTTAAAGTAGTACACTGCAGGGCCTCCTTTCAGCATCCCCGCGCTGCTAACTATTACGCCTTCTCCTCTTGCTGCTTTGTTCCTGCTCCCCCAACCTTCGACGTATTTGAAATTGCCATAAGCCCTCTTCAACGCTGGGTAGTTGTTTATGAATTCGGGGTTCTGGATCATTAACTCGGTAATCTCTTTTACCATGCCGTCGTAAAACACCGGATACTCGATCTTTCTGTCAGCCAAAACTGATAGAATCTCTTGACTTCTCGATAAACTGAAAGCAGGAACTAAGACAGTTCCACCTTCCTCTAGAACTTCCTTCGTAGCTTCGTAGAACTCCTCCTCAACGACTTTTCTATCGGGGTGATTGAACCTACCGTAAGTACTCTCCATCACCAATACGTTAACGTCTTTGAGAAACTCCAGATCAGCCGGGCTTACTAAATGAGTGTTAGTCAAGTTAATGTCTCCCGTGTAGGCTATGGTCTGTTTTTCTGTCTTAACCTTAATTATAGCACTGCCTGGAATGTGTCCAGCATTTCCGAGTTCTACTTTAAAAGAATCGACTTCAAACTCCTTATAGTAGTCTACGCTCCTGAAGTTATCCATAGTCTTCTTTACTTCTACCCACTCAAAGGGAAGTTTGGCCCCTGAAAGCTTCAGAAAGTCCTTCAACATAATTTCTGTTATCAACCTGGTTATCCTAGTGCCATAAACGGGGTAATTTCCAGAAATCTGATACAAAGGCAAAGCTCCTACATGGTCTAAATGGGAGTGAGAGACTATGAAACCCTTTATCTTACTTGGAGTGTCTTGTAAAGGTAGGTTAGGGTTGTCGTTGGGGTCAAAGTTAACGCCGTAGTCTAAAATAATTGCAGAATCTCCTTTATCGATTTCAATAGCAGCCCTTCCTACTTCTTTTCCTCCGCCAAGTATTTTTATCATATAGTTACTCATTATGCATTAATCTTTAACCGCCAAGCTATTAAGTTTGTTTTACTGAAGTTTATATGTGAAAGTAAAACCTAATCAATTCAAAAACTTAGAGAGAATGCTAGGGATAAAGACAGAACAAATAGACGCCTTGAGAGTAATTATTGAGCTACAAGATAAAACTTTGGTAATTGAAAACCCGTCAGTTCTTAAAATGACACAACAAGGGCAGGAGATATATACAGTCATAGGAAGTGCTAAGGAACAAGTTAAGGAACAGAAAATAGAAATCAGGGATGAGGACGTGAAATTCGTGATGGAACAGACGGGTAAGAGTGAAGCTGAAGTTAGACAAGCGTTACAAAAGACTAACGGTGATATAGCGCAGGCTATATTACTTTTAACAAGCGGAGAGGGAAAAGGTAGTACATGATCGATTACTTTTCATAATCTGCGGTTTTGTAACATAATTGATCGATCTTATACTTCTTTTCTGCTTACATGTAATGTGAAAAACCATAAGGTGAAATAATTACAGCAATGAGCAGTTTGTACAAGAGTGTTTTAACTTATTTTTATGTCAATTTATTCTTGTACTCTAAAGTAATAATTGCACACTGAGATGGTAATTTTAGGCAAACGGAATTTAATAGCTAAGTTAATTCGTGGAAGTCGAAGGACCGACAGAGTGGACCGGCCGGGATTTGAACCCGGGACCTCTCGGTTGCAAGCCGAGCACTCTTCCAGGCTGAGCTACCGGCCCACTTTAACTTGTAACATTTAGTTAGTGGATTTAAGTTTTTCCTCAGGAAATTGTGATAAAGGTAAACGTATAGGAGCCTGAAATACCATGTTTATTTAACATACTTTATTCCTAGTAATTGTGAATTAGGTTCCTTGAGATATCAGTATGATGTGGACCGGCCGGGATTTGAACCCGGGACCTCTCGGTTGCGAGCCGAGCACTCTTCCAGGCTGAGCTACCGGCCCACTACTATAAAATGCGCTTCAAGTAATTAAAAATTCAGCACTCTAAAATCCACAACATATAAGGTTCTGGGCCCGCCGGGACTTGAACCCGGGACCACGGCGACCCGAACGCCGCATCCTAGTCCAAGCTAGACCACGGGCCCACTAAGAATATTTCCTCTTCACTTATAGCTTTTACTATGGATTATCTAATTGAAACACTTGCAAAAAGAATCGCCGGAGATATAAGCTGGAGTGAATCCCCCGGTGCATCCATGAGGAAGTGGAGGGAGGCCTTTAACATCTCTCAAGGGGAACTAGCCAGATACATGGGGATATCCCAATCAGTTATAGCCGATTATGAAAGAGGAAGAAGGAAGCCTGGTATAGACTTTTTAAGGAAATTTGTTAGGGGGCTCATAGATATAGATGCTGAAAGGGGGTATAGAGTAATTAACGAATTGATCAAAGGTTACACACTTATGTTACCCTTTATAGACGACATGGGCGATTTCCAATCACCGGTTAATGTAGATGATATAGCCAAAGCCTTAGATGGTGTAATACCAAATTCATCAATTCCAGAAACAAAGGTTTACGGCTGGGTTATTACCGATAGTATAAGGGCTATAATGAGCCTTAAAGGTCTCGAGTTTTATCAACTCCTAAATTTCATGCTGGGCAGAGTGGTAGTGTTCACCAACGTGAGTTCAGGGAGGTCACCCCTTATAGCCCTAAAGATCGCCCCTATAAAACCCTCAATTATTGTATTACATAGGCCAGTGAAATTAGATCCCTTAGCTCTTCTCTTAGCTGAGAAAGATGGTATAACTCTAATAATATCTATATTAAAAGATCCTAAAGAAATAAGGGAGAGGTTAAGAAGTATATAACTACTACTACTGCTACATATACTAAACTAAAATAGTAATTTTTTTGTTGTTATTATTATTATTATCTTTAATTGATAATGAATAAAAAAAAGAAGAAAGAAGGAAGAAAAAGTTATATAATATTTAATTTGTAGAAAAAATCTTTTTATTTTCTTAGAATTACTATTGCAATTACTGCTGCTATCACTATTATTGCCACGATTATTAGGATAGGTACAAAGCTGGGCGAGGTTGACGTAGTTGAAGTAGGTGGGACTATAACAGACGAGCTTACTGTTGTTGTGGTCGAGGTGGTGGTGGTAGACTGTGTAGTACTGCTAGTGGTCGAGGTAGTTGTTGTAGTAGACTGTGTTGTAGTTGTAGTAGACTGTGAGGTAGTAGTCGTTGTTGTGGTAGTAGTTAAAGACGTACTAATAGGTATAACTTTAATCTCTATTTCCGCGGTGTTTGATGCCCCGTTACTGCTAGCCTCTAACTTCAAGGTGTAAGTATTGACATTTGCGAAGGTGTAAGTTATTGTATACAAACCATTTTTCATGACAACCGGGATCTCAACATTGTTTAGAGTCGCATTTACAGAGACGTTATACGGACTGTTGGTCATAATTTTAAAACTTAAGTTTAGGGTAGCTCCCTCATAGATACTTAGTATAGATGAAGGTGTTACAGTTACAGTAGTTCCGTTATTGAGTTTCTCAGATATTTGAGTTATACTAAAGTTCAGATATATCGGAGTTAGGTATATCTTTACAGTCTCGTTTTGGCTGAAGACTATTACGGTAGAGTTACTAATATAACCGGAAGCACTTACTGTTGCGTTAATTTTAGTCCCTTGCGGTAAAGTAATAGGCACTAAACCTTGCGGATTAGTAGTGTAAGTAGTAATAGGCTGTTTATTACTAATGTTATATAAGGTCACTTTTGCATTAGGTATAGGAACACCACTTGTTGACAATATTTCAAGGTTTACAGTAACTGTAGATATAGGAGTGGATGGATATGTTAATGTCACCGTACCTAGAGGGGACTTTATCTGAATAACTGCTTTATAGAATTGTGGCAACTTTAGAGTTGTCGAGCCGTTAGAGAAAGCCCAAGGAACGTTTACTCCATACACCTCAGCATTATAACTTCCAAAGGGTGCTCCGGGTAAGGAGTAACTTCCACCGCTCGTGTTAGTTATAGTATAAGTTTGAGTACCACTCGTAGTGTACACGGTAATTGTATACATATTCTCTTCGCTGAAAGGATAATTGATTTGTAAGTAAGTATATCCGCTGACATTCTGAACCTCAAATGTTACTCCGTTCTCTGAAAACACTGAAGGTGTAGATAATGTTGTTGGAATCCCGTAAGATACATTGACTATGATAAGCCCGTACACATACGCAGCAGGATAAGAAACGTTATTGGAAAAACCCTCATAACCACGGTACAAATAGATGTAGTAAAGACCTTGGGCTATATCCTGCGGTACTGCGAAGATAATACTACCTGAAGTTCCAGATGGAGAAGCTTGGCAGACAACGTCACCGTACCCATTATTAGCTAGGTTTGTCACAAAGTAGCCATATTCTTGAGATAAGGAAGACAAGGAGGATGTCATATTATAGTATACTTTATAGATATGTCCCGGCTGAGCTTTGAACACATAAACGTTGACACTTCCGTTTAATGTCATCTCTCCATTAGTAGCATTATTTACTTTAGTGACATTTACGTAAAAAGTTTCGCCGTTAGTTTGAATTTCATGAAGGCCGGTATTCAAGTTCAGATTTAGCACCTTATACGAATAAGGTTGTAGTGTTACAGTGGTATATAATGAGGAATCTAAGTATACTGGAACTTGAGCTAGGGTGTCCCTACTGTTTATTATTATCAGTGAATAAGTCGCACTTCCGGTCGAAGTAGGCAAAACTATTTGCGGTGGGCTCATCCCTAGTGGGTTAACCTGAGGCCCTGGTAATATGTATATACCTGCAGTTGAATAGTTAGAAGTCGTTTGCGCTAATGAGAGCGGTATCTGTGAAAAAAGCATTAAAAGTGTTGGTATCAGTAGTATAATGCCTAATAAGAATCTTCTATTCATGTTAAATTAGGTTAAACTAAAAAAGGTAAATAAGTTCTTTGGCCAAAGGTATTATCATCGACTTATTATAATTTGGTAATATTATTTAAGTACTTGATTTAAAACCTACACCCTATATTTAGTCTAAATTTAAAATTAATAATTAGGATATACTTTTTACAATACTAGATAAGTGATTTAGGAATCAAGATATATCTACGTGTAAGTGGTGTTTCCTTATTGTATTATAACTGCTTTTTAGACCTTATATGTCGAAATATACCAGAAACAAATATCAAATAATATTTGTATATTAGAACTAAAACTAAATATTTTTAGCATAATACCGGTCTTAAGATGTATTAGAAAGCTATATTTTATAGTTTAATTCAACGTTTAAAACTATAAAATTTGGTCTAAATACCAAACTGTTACGTGTATACAATCGTATAAAAGAATTTATAAATAGAGAGAACTTCATTCCCTTAGAAGTGATATGAATAGACTGTTAGGTCTAATCCTATCTACGTTATTTATAGCTTCAATTGTAATTGAGGCAAGTCCATTATTAACAACTATAATACCACAAGCAGCAGGAGGTTTACCATCTGCTGGGCAGATAGGTGCTATATATATAACTAATGTTAATGGTCTGCAGATACAGTCGATTGCATTTGTAGTAAATGTTTCAAATGTTAACTTGACTAAGATAAACTCTAATGAATACAATGCTATAACTGACTTGATCTTAGCAGTATCTAATAACATACAGATGTATTTTGAAGAACAAAATGCTGTTACTGGCCAAGTATATATTTCTCCGCAGCTAGTAACATTACCTCAAAATCTAACCCTACCAGGCACTACTTACACCTACTATGTTTATTATGATGCAGCATCAAAGATAGTGTTCTTCCTAGTAGGTGTAGGGTATAATGGCTCTGTAAGTAAGCCTGAGCAAATACCCATAAACTACTTACAGAGTGTATTGCCAGATGTTAGTCAAGCATACGAATCTGATATATTCTATTACGATGCTAGTATAAACAACGTAACTACGTTATCTTCAGCTAATGTGAATTACATAGTCACTAACCCATACAGCACTCTATACTATCCAACAACCGGTAAGGCCGTAAATCAATCTGTAGGTACCTCTGCTTATACAATCCTACAAGACTTATCAAGCCTCACTACTCTGCAAAATCTTGCAAAGAATCAGTCAGCAGAGTTTATTGCATATGCTACATTACAAGCTACTACAATAGGTGGAGTTACGTTAGGTTCCTCATATAGTAACCATGTAATAATATTTGGTCCACTCGTATTTTCTACCTCACCATCACAAACTGGATTCATTAATCCAACTCAAGCTAATGATTATCTAGGTTCCGCACTAGCTAGTGTAGCAACAACAAAGCCCGTGATATGGGGTAGAGCTCTAATTAACTTCACTTTAGTTGATGGATTATTAGGCGCCGGTAAACCTGGTCAATTTACATTCCAGTTAAACTACTCATCACCAGGCCCAGTAACATTAAGCTTTGCTAGTATGGCATTTATAGCGTCAATTGATAACTACCCCAGTACTTTCAAGTTTAATGCGTATAAATTCTCCAACGGGTATCTAGAGTTCTTCGGCGTAATAACGTCCACTAACACTACTACATTAAATGGTATGGTAATTCCTCCCTCCGGCGTCTTGTATTATAATGGGAAAATATTATACTACTTATACTTACTAACATTAACACCAGTTCCCAAGAATGGTACTGTAAATGAAACAGTACATAACTTACACTTCTATCTTCCGAATATAGGAAATGTAACAGCAGTAGCATTTATTAACGGTAAACCTTATCCCACTAATTTCACACTACCGGTATATGCATACTACATTCCATCTGGGGCAACTCTAACGGGTACATTTAATGGTAAAACCTATACTGTAAATCTAGTGGAACCTACACAGCCTACTTTAAGCTATTACAGTGGTACAATCCAGTTAACTGCTACAGGTTATGAAGGACTTTGGGTAAGCGGTGTTAATAGTCCCATTTATCAGAGCGCATTATTATCCACTCCACCATCCAGTTTAGCAATACAAGGATCATCCCAGATATCTGCGGTAGGTCACTTCACATCAACTGCGGCATCCGTAACTACAACGCTGCTTACTAACGCCACCTTAACCTACGCTAACGTACCAGCTGAAGACTACAGCTTCAATGGCTTAATAATAACTCCTGCATACCCCATTATAAATGGAACCAGTGCAATGGGATACATGATATCTGTATTCTATCAAGGATTTACCAATGGTGAGTACCCATTATACATCAATGGAACTCAAGAGACCTTCACAGTGAACATGTACAATAGTTATCTAAACTTAGCTGGAACAATTCAGTTACCATATTTTGCCTTATTACTACAAGCTCCTAATGTTCCAGCTGTAGCCACTGGTCAGTCTCCAATAACTCTCGAATTCCAGGCAGTACCCCAGCTTGCATATATCACGTTAGTGGACTTTGGATTATGGACTAATGAAACCAGCGTAATAGTAACAGCATACAATACTCAGAATGGTACAGTATCGGCTAATCACGGATACTTCTACGCTATAATAATACCTCCAAGAATAAGTGTTACTCAAAAACCTCCGTCTACTTATTTCATATGTAGTAACTCCGTCCCACTGACTATATACGATCCTGATGCAATACTAGATCCAGGATATGTTGAAGGAAGCTTCACTGTTGCTATACCTACTGGTGGTCTGAACTTCAGCAATAGGGTTGTTCCTGGCGCAGTGATATTCAATTCTAGCACTGTATACAATGTAAGTGGAGAATTCGGAAAGTATAGTACAGTAACTTCAACTGGTGTATCCTATTTACCATATTCACAAGTAGCTCCATTTGATCCAACAACAGTAAATGCTTCTGTTAATGGTAACGTTATTCCAATATACAGTATTCCGAATTCAAAGCCCGATGCTGAAGCATTATACTATCTACAATACTACGGTAGTAACAATCCGTTAGTAAACTACTACTTCCTACAGTCCGAGACAGTAAACAGTGGATATGGTGATTATGCAGTTCCTATATATGGTATAGCCGGTCTCAATGTAACGTCAATAATTGGTGGAAAGGTAATGATGAATAACGTATTGCCTGGAAACATGGCTACTGTAGGTTACATGGATCTATTACCACAAGCTGCACCTGCTGGAACGCCATACCCAGGAGCTGCTGAACCCAACTTCACGATCAACTTATATGTAAGGTATCAAGTAGACGGATATGTATTCCCTTCAGCAAGTGGTAGTGTGACAGTTAATGGAACTTATGTAGGACAAGGCCCCGGTATATACTTAATAGTGCCTAACGCATCCTTCATAGGCAGCGGCTTTAAGTTTGTATACGAAACCACAGACTATGCAGTATACCACGACTTCCAGTACAGTGGAGCATACAAGGTAATAGCTACAATGCAAGTACCTCCAGTTAACTTAACATTCTACTTCAAGGGTAACATTATACCACTATACGCGACCTCCGCAACTTTGGTATTATATGAACCATATTATGGTTCTATATTACCAACATATCTAGCTCTAGGAGCAATTAATACTACTAATGGTATTCTAGTGAGTGCGCAGTGGAATTCACAGAATTATGAGCTAGTAAACGTTTATGCTACACAGCAACTACTAGGTGAGATGCTATCAATTAACGTAACCTATCCTAACGGAAATGTAGTAAGGATAATTCCATCCTTCAGCAACTTGACAACATTGTTCGTATCCCTAATTGGACAAGAACAAATGTACTGTAACGGTACCTTCTACTTCCAGATAAGCGTTCCAGGTTTATTGAGCATATTGCACACAACGGTCACTGCATTAAACGGTAGCAACTTGTCTATATCTTATCACGACTACATAACTGGCCAAACTAAGGTAGCTACTGCAAAGATCTTAGCTCAACAAGGTATTATGCCAATAGTTCAGGAGCCTGGACTAGTAGAGTTCTTCTTTACTGCATATCCATTCTACCCAGTTCCAACATTTGCTCCACCATGGTTCATAGCTGAGAAGGTGTATACACAGCCGTTCTTGTCATTCTCTGATAAACAATATGCAGCCAGTGCTGTGTCCTCAGAATTGTCCTTAGTGTTAACTAACATAACAATTGTCACCAATAACACTGTAGGACCTAAGTATGAGGCTATGATATACTATAATGCTACAAGTGGACAGACTGTAGTAGTTAACGTATACGGGAAGCCAACTACGGTATCTGGTGACGTGATGCCAACGATACCTGAGACAGCTCCAAATAGTACAATATTCAACGGTACGTTACCATTCATAATAGTACCTAATAGCACTGCAGTAACAGTAAAGACTGCTAGCAACACTACTGTATACACTAACGGAAGCCTTGCGATAATATTAGGTGGTAAACAATATGTACTAGGACCTGCTGGATACTTCCTATTACCTAGCGTGCCATACAGGAACATATCAGTAGGATTCAATGCAATAATATACTACACTGTGTCTGACCCAGTAGAGAGCTATAGCGGAATGACATATATGACTGCCTTGAACTTCACTCCGATAAGACTAGCACCATTCAACTATCCAAGTGGTATTATACCCGGTGCTAACAAGTTCACCTATTACTACAACGGATCATTAACCATAACGCCCACCGACCAAGTAATAAAGATATGGGTAACTAGCGTATTACCATATCCGTTAGAGTTCTACATAGAAGCACTAGTGTACCCAGCTAGTGACTTTAATGCAACTACTGGAAAGATAATTAACCCGACAGAGATAGTCTACTACTCCTACTCACAAGTAGTAGCTAAGCCATATCTATACTATCTGGCTACTTCACAAGGTGTAAAGAGCTTACTAGTGTACGTACAATTAAACGGTATATCTTCATTACCTGCAGGGAAGTACGTGATAATATTATTCGCAGTACCTTATGCTGGCGGACCTACTATCTCTGAATATCCAGTATCGTTGTACTTTACTAACGTAAATATAACTACATGAAGTGAGGGGGTTTTGGTAAAAAAGTTAAAAATCCTTTTTTTATTTATTGAAAATTTCCGAATTATATATGGGTGGTGTAAAATATGAAAAATCCTACATTAATATCTGGTATAATGTTGGTTTTAGTAGCAATATCGATGGCTACAGTTTTTAATGCAGCCTATACTAGTAATGGTATAACTTTCTATTCCCCATCTACTAACGGGCAAGTATATCATTATGGTCAGACGTTGTTCCTTAATGCATCTGCAGGTTCTCAATATGCTAATGATCCAGTAACAATAACTATAACAACTCCATCTGGTGTTAATGTTGACTTACCTCCAGCCCAAACAAATGCTCAAGGATTTATAATAGAAACACTGGGAACTTTTGGACAAGGATTACTATCAACACCTGGCACGTATACAATAGCTGTCTCAGTACAAGCTCCAAGTCCTTTAGGAACTAAAACTGGAGTAATACAAGTTGTGTACATTCCAGCTCAAGCCACTGTTACTATAGAGGTACTTAACGGAGAAACTAGTACTCCATTAAGCGGAGCTACGGTATATCTATATAACGTGACCAACGGTGTTCATAAACTGATCACTGAAGGGACTACTGGGCCTTCTGGAACTGTAACTTTCACCGTAATATCGTTTAACTTCACTCAGACATTTGAAGCAGTAGCAATGTCCAGTGGGTTCGTAAATGGCTCTGTTACTTTCTCTATCGTAGGTAACCAGAGTGTTACTGAGGTTATAAAACTGTATCCTGCTGTGCTTACAATAATACCATTTATGGTAATGCAGAACGGAACAGTTGTTGACGCAAGTAGTGTTAATGCTCCTTTAACTAGTGTGGTTGTAACCCAAGGTATACCTGCGTCTATTATAGTTAAAGTAGAATTCGCTGGAATGCCAATTAGCAATGCTACTGTTCAGGCTTCCTCAGCATATCCTTCACTAGTAAAGGTGTTATCAGTATCTCCAATTACAAGTGGTCCCTATGCTGGTGACTATAACATAACTATAGAAGCTATGGTAGTTAACACTACTTCAGCACCATATGAAGTTGCTTTAACTATTAACGCCAGTTATATGACTTTAACACAATCCAATCCATTAGTTGTACAAGCCTACTACAATTCATTAGCTTACTTGCAACACTTAATTGAACAAATTCAAACAGAGATCAATTCACTGAACAGTGAGATCAAAGCATTGAACGCAAGCATAACCTCTCTAACTACTTCGTTATCCTCCTTGAACCAGAGCATAACTACAGTGACGAAAGAGGTTAATACCTTGAACCAAGAGTTAATCACTGTTAATGAGACAGCAAGTGGATTAAGTGGGACTGTGAATAGCCTAGAGACATCTGTTAGTACACTAAGCTCTGAGTTATCAAGCCTAAATACTACCGTATCCCAGTTGAAATCTCAGGTAAGCGGAATCACACCATTAGTATACGGAGGAATAATTGCAGGTATACTCGGTTTAATAGTAGCAATAATAGCTATAGTCCTTGTCTATAGGAAGATAAGTTAAACTTTTTTTAACTATTTTACTTTTTTTCCAAAAATTCTCCTAAATCTTCTTTTTAGGGTTTTATGTTTTAACGTTGTTTTTCATTTTACCGGAGTAAAATTTATTACGACGTTATTCAACTATCTAATTGCGGCCGTCGTCTAGTCTGGATTAGGACGCCGGCCTCCCAAGCCGGTAATCCCGGGTTCAAATCCCGGCGGCCGCATTAGGGGATATCCGAGTGGGGGACACCTCCTATACCCCGATTTCAATTTCAGATATACCAACGACGTCAATTAAGGAGCCTATGTAAGTTTCCTTTATCTCACCGTTTACGTTCTCTTTCTTAAAAACGGGATAGATTTCTTATGATCTTATTTTAGATTTATTTTATCTAATGTTTCAATTTCTAGATAAATAACGGATTCACCCTTTCATTTCCTTCATTTTGATTAAAGTTAAAAAATTTTTAATAAAATGACGATACTAGCATCTTATCTAGGTAGTTTATACTTTAAATAACTAAATACTTTCCATATTTTTTTAGCTCTTATCTATAATTTTTAAAACTTGAGCTTAAATTTCATAATATGGGACATAAATTTACGAGGATTAATACCTATTATGAGGAAATATGAAACCGTAAAGTTTGATTCTATTCTTATAAACAAATATATAGTGATATTGAGCAAATTAATACCAGCGACCTCTGTTGTTGATCATAAAGGATTATATTCCGTTGCCTAAACAGCTTGACGGAGAATTTTGGAACATAGAAAGGATAGAGCATATTAGGAAACTTGCCCTAACAGGGAAACCGTATAAAATTTTTCCTGACTGGGGTAATTCACTCCGCATTTTAGATAGGGTAAGGTTTAAAATTGAGAAATCTACGCTGAGAGAGAATCCGAGTTCTGACACCTCTACGGAAATAGCAGGAATATACATGTCAGCCCCATTGTATTTGGGAGATATGTCTTATGGAGCGTTAAGCGGTAATCCGAATATAGTAATAGCTAAGGCAGCTGATTATACTCAAACTTTAGCAGGTACTGGTGAAGGTGGACTTCATCCTGAAGTCGCTAAATATAAGAGGATATTCGTACAATGGGCTTCGGCAAGATTCGGAGTAGATTACGACGTTCTATCCCATGGTGCTGCTGTTGTAATAAAAATAGGCCAAGGAGCGAAGCCTGGTATAGGTGGGCACTTGCCTGGTAGTAAAGTTACCGAACCTATATCCATGACCAGAAGGATTCCAGTGGGTATTGACGCAATTTCCCCAGCCCCACATCACGATATATATTCGATAGAAGATTTAGGACAGAGGATTGAAGCCCTTAAGGAAGCCACCGGTAAGCCGGTTTTCGTTAAAGTAGCGGCGACTAACTACATTCCCTATATAGTTTCAGGTGTTGCGAGGATGGGTGCTGACGGAGTAATAATAGATGGTCACGGTGCAGGTACAGGTGCTACACCCGTGGTAATAAGGGATAACGTGGGGATTCCAATAGAGTTAGCTGTGGCTATAAGCGATCGTGTACTTAGGGAGCAGAGTATGAGGGATAAGTTTACTATAATTGCTGCAGGTAGGGTAGCTGATGCGACTGATGCGGCGAAACTGATCGCTTTGGGAGCAGATGTTGTTAGTATAGGTACTGGTGCCTTAATAGCGATGGGTTGTGCAATGGTCCATAAGTGTCATATTGGCTCGTGCCCTTCAGCCTTGACTAATAAGATAGACGGGACTAGAGAGCTTGATATGGAGTTCGGCTTTAAGACCCTAACTAATTACATTAGAGGCTTTACATTGGAGTTAGCTAACATACTCGAAAATCTGGGCCTTAGTAGTCTAAAGGAATTAAAGAATAGGAGGGATTTATTAGTAGGTAAGGGACTATCAAGGGAGACGCTTGAAGTTTTAGGAATTGAAGGTGAAGAGGAGGAGTTACCGCCGAAATTAGGTGAGCTTTGGAGCAAGAGGAGGAAAGTATATCTTCACGAGTTGATAAACAAGGGTGAGCCCGTGATAACAAGCATGGGGAGTACTGCACCACCTGATGTAGAAAAACCCGCTAGGATCGTTGACTGGCTTAGGTCAGATGGTGCTCAGGTTACAAGACCCTCAATAGACCCCTATAGAGAAGATATTGACACTAGCTTCTATCTGGCTCAAGGGAGGTTCTACTTGTCTCTACCTATAATATTTGACGTTACTGATGCTCAGTCTGAAGTGAGGGAAGCTTTGAGTTGGGCTGCTCTGGCTCTAAGCTCTGGAGTTTTCTCATTGGAGACGGACATCAGATACTCAGAAGTTTCTATAACCTCTGATGGTAAAGGAGCTATGACGTGGAGTCAGGATTATAAACCTTTCACTTACGTATGTTTGCCTTCCTCTTCGGAGGCTATAGAAGAGGTAATGGAGTTGAAGGGTGTTCTAGGATTTATATTCAACGAGGATATTGGCAATGAAGATCTAGAAATAGTAATATCAGAAGTTGATACTAAGCTCAAAGAGATGGGAGTAAGGAAGAAGTTTGACTTGATAGCGAAGTCCAGTAGGATAAGGGACTCTGGAGACGTATTTAAGTTTGTGGCGTTGGGAGCTGATAGTGTTATAATGAGTCATAAGGTATTGGATGTAGCGATAGGTGAAGGTTCTAGGTCGGGATTAAAGGATAAGGCCTTTAATTTGATAGCGGGGTTTAAGAAGGAGATCGCATTGTTAGCTGGTGCTGCAGGTGTATATAGTGTACAGTCCTCCCTAACTGGAAATAGGGAATTGTTAAGGGCTGTTAACCTGAACTCTTACGTGTTGAAAAAACTGAGAGTTAAGGTGGCTGGTTCGTTATGATCCATCCATCAGGTTGTGGTGTTTTAGGCGTATTAAGGAAGAAAAACGCACCGAGGATTAAGGGCGAAGTGGTGGTAAGGGGAATAGAAAGAGTAAGATATAGGGGGAGTGATAGGGGCGCAGGCTTTGCAGTATTTGATAAGAGTTCTAATAATAAATATTTGGTTAAGGTGTTCTTTGAGAGGGATCCTTCCCAACTCGAATCCATATTTGCTTCTCACGGAATTAAGGTAAAGTCCCGTGAGATCGAGTATATGGATGGGGACGTTTGTGATTGTAAATATGAGATAACGATTTCAGATTTGACTCAGTTAAGGAAGGCCTTTAGAAACATAAACGAGATAATGTGGAAGCAAGGTAGGATGGGGAGAATATATAGTATAGGTTCGTCTTTAAAGGTTTATAAGGGGGTAGGATATCCCAGAGATGTAGCGATTACTTACAAGGTAGAAGAGTTAGAAGGAGACTTATGGTTAGCTCATACGAGACAACCTACGAACTCACCCGGTCATTATCCTTATTGGTCTCATCCCTTCTCGTCCTTTAATATAGCAATAGTTCATAACGGTGATGTAAGCTCGTTTGGTGCCAATTTAGAGTTCTTAATGGAGAGAGGATGGGAGGGAATGGTCGGTACTGATAGCGAGGTAATCGCTTTTCTCTTCGAGGAGTTGTTGAGCGAGGGGTTTACGGTGGAAGAGGCTACGAGAATTTTAGTAAATCCCTCAAGGAGGTTTTCGGTGATAAACAAGGAGTTAGATTACTATTATCGTAATGCTAGGCTTGATGGGCCTTTCACAGCAGTAATAGGTTACGATTCTGGTGACGATCTTTATTTAATAGCATTAGCTGACAGGTCTAAGTTCAGGCCTGCTATAATAGGTGAAGACGAGAGCTATTATTATGTTGCCAGTGAAGAAAACGAGATTAGGGAGATAAGTCCTAAGGCTAAGGTTTGGACTTTGAAGCCTGGCTCGTATTTTATTGCCTCTCTTAATAAAGGTGTAATAGAGTACGGGAGGGATGAAGAGGAGAGGAGTTCGTTTTCTCCTCCTCCAATATTTGTACCTGAGAAGTATGATATTGACGCTAAGAATGTTAACTATAATGAACTAAACAGATTGATCGCATCGGTGGTAAAGAATGAGGGCAAAAAAGAGGTAACTGTGGCTAATGTAATGGGTCACAGGTTTATAGGAATTAGCTTTAAGCGTTTGGGAATTAACGGAATCAGGGTGAATTTATACGGAGTTGTAGGTAACGCTATGGCTAACTTAAACGAGAATAACGAGTTTTATGTTTATGGGAATGTAGCTGACGACTGTTGTGATACAATGCACGGAGGAAAGGTAGTTATATATGGTGATGCGAGGGACGTTTTGGCTCAAACTTTACAAAATGGTAAAGTGTTTGTAAAGGGTAATGCTGGGAACAGAGTTGGAATCCAGATGCGTGAGTATAAGGACAGAAGACCTTACCTAGTGATCGGGGGTATGGTGGACGATTATCTCGGGGAGTATATGGCTGGCGGTGTAATAGTAGTTCTAGGGACCAACGTGAGGCGTGAACCGGTAGGGAATTTTGTAGGAACCGGAATGGTTGGCGGTAGAATATACATAAGGGGTAAGGTTTCCCCGTCTAAAATAGGGCTACAACCACCTAAGGTCGAAGTAGTTAGGTTGTTAAAAGCGCTATTACTAGAAAACTTAATTAGTGAGGAAGAGTTTGAGTCTTTACTAGAACGTGAATATATAGAGATAATGGACTTGCTTAAGGGAAAAGCTAAAGAGTACGCCAAGAGATTGTTCGAAGAGAAAGTAGGAATACCTGAGTTTGAGTATAGGGAGCTTAGTGAGGCGGAGTATAAAGAGTTGTTACCCGTTTTGCAAGAGTTCTCAAAGGATATTGGTTCTGATTATACTGAAATATTAAAGGAGAAGTTTACGGTAATAAAAGCTAGGGGTAGGAAATGATTTTTAATTTAAATAGGGTAATTTATTAAAAAATCCTCTAAATGTTTTTATTCTACATGTTAATGTTTATATAATATCTTTACGTATTAGTATTACGAGTTGTATTTTACTAGAGTGAAAGTTGTAGGTAATTCGGAAACTGCAGAGAAGATTAAGGAGGGGTTGGATACTTTAGGTTATTACGTGTTAAACAGAGGGGAGAATCTGAAAGTAGTGGTAGGACCTATTTCAAGGGCTGTAAAACATGTTGATTCAAAACCTGTTATTTCAGTATCTGAAAATGGTGAATATGTTGTCCCTTTAACTAATATTGAGAGTGGAGTATCTTTTATCGCTTCAATTATATCAGATATCACAAACGGTACTTTAGTTTTGACATCTAAAACGTCTGAGATGGGTGTTTACAGTGTTCAGGAGTTTTCATGGATAAACGGGTTGTATTGGACTAGGAGAGAAATGTTAAGGGACGTGAATAGGAAGTTGATAGAAAGGGGAAAGGTTTATGTATACTCTTCTGGAATAGATGGGTTGATACTTCCCGAGGGATATGAGAAGGCTGACTTTCCCTGTGACGCCGATATATTGATAGGGGAGAACAGTTGTAAGGGACTCACCCTAAAACCATATAAAGTTATAGTAGGTTTGAAGTTTATTCAACCTATCCCAATTGAGGTGATCCTTTATAGTATTAAGTTAACGTTAAAGTCAATTTATCTTAATGAGAAAAGAATTGATGTAATAGTGACGGGAGTAAGAAACAGAATGGTAGAGTCTCTAGCTAAGTTAATAGGTGCTGAAGTGTCTGTAATTGAAGGCGATACGTGTGAATCGTTGTTGTTAAATTACGGGGGTAAGGTTGTTTTAAAAGGTGTTAAGAGGGCTTTAGGTCTTGAAACTTGCTTAGGTGTATTGAAATTATGAGAAAAGTGTATAATGAGATCCTTGATGAGTTTGTTTCTGTACCCGATAGGATTGAAAGGATTGTAAGTCTTGATCCCGCAACTACAGAAGTGCTGTTTATGATGGGGTTAGGAGATAAAATAATAGCTACTGATGCTTTCAGTTACAGGCCTGAGGAAGCTAGAAAAAAGCCTAAGATCGGTAGCTATACTCATGTTAACGAGAATTTTCTTGAGGAGAATAAGCCGGATATTATTTTTACGACTACTGGTGCCCAAAAGGAGCTTACTAAGAGATTAATCAATAAGGGATATACTGTGTATCCGTTAGGTGTGACTAACTCAGTGTTCAGGATAATCACTAACGTAGAAATAATCTCGTTAGTAACTGGGGCTAAAGAAAGAGGTAGAGAACTCGCAGGATATTTAGTTGATACTCTAGTTAGATACAAAAAGAAGGATGTTAAGAATAGAGTGAATGTTTATGTAGAATTTGACTTGGGCGGTGTTATAACCCCAGGCTATCCTACTCATGTAAGTGACGCGATTAGCTTAGTAGGAGGCAAGAATATATTCGATGATAAGGACGAGGCTTATTTTACTCCTCGTGATGACGAGGTCTTGTCGAGAGATCCAGATTTGATAATATATGAACCGAAAAGGCTTACGGATTATGAAAAGGAGAGATTTCAAAGAAGGATGAGAGAAAGAGGTTTAGAAGAGTTAGTTAAGAAGAAGAAAGTGGTCTTCACTGTTGGTGACTTTTTAGCTCATCAGGGGCCTAGTTTCATTATTGATGGTATTAAGTTCCTTTACGAATCGGTTAATGGATTTAAATGAGTGGAAATTAAAGTGAACTCTTTCCTCTATTTTCTTTTCTTCCCTCTTTCTGGAGTCTGTAATATTTTATCGAGTTTAGTTCCTAATCTCCCACCAAACATTATCTTTATTAAACCTATCCCAGCAATAACTATTCCTATAGCCATTATAAATTCGGTTGCCGTACCCGCTATTGAAGAATAGCTATTGAAGTTTGTCAACTCATATGCAGGTATGACAGCGTAATGAAAAGACACGTATTGAGATACCTGCGTGGGGTTGTTTACTGCAATTATGTAATTACCTGGAGAAACCTTAGCTGCTATAAAACCGTTGCTGTTGTTTAAGGCTAGAGTTAGGTTACTATAATATACAAAAATATTCACGTTCGTGTTATTAGTTACTACGTATATGGTATTATTTTCAGAGTTAGTTGTTACGTTGATAACTTTTTCGGTGGTTACAGGGTTAATTTTCAGGTTTACACTGTGGTTAACAAGTTCGGTATCTAACTCGTGGTAATAGGGTAAATAAAAAGGCATTAACAAGTTACCTGCCAGACCTATAACAAAGATCAAAATACCTACTAATACAAATGATAAGTTTTTGTTCATAGGATATCTTGTCCTATACTCAAAATTTAAATTCTTATTTAATTAATGTAAACCTATGACCGGTGTTTACGAAATCTGTTGAGGTATTGGATACTACATTAAGAGATGGAGCACAAACCGCAAATATCTCCTTTACTTTAAATGATAAAATAAGAATAGCCCTCTTGTTAGACGAGTTAGGCATAAATTATATAGAAGGGGGTTGGCCGGGTTCAAACCCTAAGGATGAGGAGTTCTTCAAAGAGATAAAGAAGTATAGTTTGATTAAAGCTAAGGTAGCAGCATTCGGAAGTACGAGAAGGAAGGAATTCCCTGCAAAGGAAGATCCCAGCCTGAATGCCATAGTCAAGTCTGATGTTGAAGTTGCTGTTCTTTTCGGAAAGTCTTGGACTCTTCACGTTACAGACGTTCTAAAGATAGGTTTAAAGGAAAACTTGGATTTAGTGTACGATAGTATCAGTTACTTAAAATCTCACGGACTAAAGGTAATATTCGATGCTGAGCACTTCTATCAAGGTTATAAGGAAGATAAAGACTACGCGTTGAGTGTGTTAAAGACTGCTGAAGATGCAGGAGCCGACGTACTTGTGTTAGCAGATACAAACGGGGGGAGTCTGCCTCACGAAGTCTATACAATAACTGCCGATGTGGTAAAAAACGTGAAGACTAAGGTCGGCTTACACATGCATAATGACTCTGGTTGTGCAGTAGCTAACACTTTAATGGGTGTTCTTGCTGGGGCGAGACACGTTCAAGGTACTATAAACGGTATAGGGGAAAGAACTGGAAATGCCGATCTAATCCAGATAATTCCTAATCTAGCCTTGAAGATGGGTTTCGAGGTCTTGAGAGGAAAAGAGAGTTTGAAGAGGTTAAAAGAGGTATCACGTATAGTTTACGAGATTGCCGGGTTACATCCGAACCCATATCAGCCTTATGTTGGTGATTTCGCCTTTACCCATAAGGCAGGAGTACACGCTGATGCAGTGATGAAAGTGAGTAGAGCTTATGAGCATATAGATCCCTCGTTAGTAGGAAACACAAGAAGGTTTGTAATATCTGAAGTCTCAGGCTCATCTAACTTAATAACTTATCTAGAAAATGTCGGAATAAGGGTGGACAAGAAAGATCCCAAGTTAAGGTCAGCCTTAGCAAAGATAAAAGAACTTGAAAACAGAGGGTATAGTTTTGATCTAGCTCCCGCATCGGCAATTCTAATAGCGTTAAAGGAGTTGGGGTTGTACCAACCACTTATAAAAGTAGATTACTGGAAAGTCATTAACGAGAGGGAATTGGCAATAGCAGTTGTAAAAGTAAACGGACAATTAGAAGTAGCAGAGGGGGTGGGTCCCGTACATGCAGTAGATATAGCCATGAGAAAAGCGTTGCAGAAAGTTTATCCTGAAATAGGTAAAGTTAAGCTGACCGATTATAGGGTTATACTTCCCGGAGAGATCAAAAATACAGAGAGTGTGGTAAGGGTCACTATCGAGTTTACGGATAATGAGAAGACGTGGAGGACCGAGGGAGTATCTACCAGTGTGATCGAGGCTAGTGTAATGGCATTAATTGAGGGGTTAGATTATTATTTGCAACTTAATAACAAGAAATTAAAAGTCCCTGAGGTTAATAATTAACAAATGGTTCACAGCTGGGATCCAGGTGGGGCTACTGAAAGTAGAAGTAAGGTATACATCTATTTCCGTTTCTTAAGAATAGAACAGACATTTTTCAGTTTACCTATGGCATATTTAGGTGCTTTTGTCGCAATAAAGAAAATTCCTCCAGTTTCAATATTATTCTTGATCTTTCTGTCATTATTTTTCCTCAGAACTGCTGGAATGACTAATGATAACTTAGCCGATCGTGATATAGATGCTAGAAATCCGAGAACTAGGACGAGGCCTCTAGTTACTGGAAAGATAACGGTCAAGGAAGCTAAAATGTTAATTGTATTCTCACTTTTGGGGTTTTTCGTGTCTGCTTATTTTGTAAACATTTACGCCTTCCTGCTCTCCCCCCTTGTAGCCTTAGTTGTTATGACCTATCCTTATATGAAGAGATATACCGCTTTCGCAAATTATCACTTAGCTACTATTCAAGGGTTAGCTATATTCAGCGGTGCCGTGGCTTCTCTAGGACTATACGTTCACTCCTTTTTCACACTTTTAGAGGGGGTGCCGTGGTTTTTTGTTCTATCTGCAATATTCTGGGCTGTAGGATTTGATTTATATAATCATATACCCGATGCGGAGTTTGACAGAAATATGGGTCTTCACAGTTTTGCTGTACTTTTGGGAAACAAGGCTCTGCCTTTTGCTGGTTTTAACCAGATATTGTCTGTAGTATTAGCATTTATGGGGGACATTTTTTACGGCTTAGGATATATAGCCTATATAGCTACTGTTTTACACGGGCTAATAATGGCGTATGCATACTACCTTGCTACTAAAGGGAATTTCGGGAAAGCTTTCTATTATAATATATACTCTTCGGTAGTTCTGGGATTGGGTGTAATATTAGATGTGATGCTAATTTAATGTCAGAATCGGTCAGGATCATCATTATTCAGGCAGGGGTTTGTTCATCACTGAAAAATAGAATGAAGTTTTACTAAAATAAAGATCAGTCTCGGGTTCTCATATCATTCACTCACTAGAGGGCGGGCGTCATCACGTGTATTTTTCCAATCCACTACTGATACAATTCTTCCATCCGCTTTTTATTCCTTGCAGTATATAATTAACGTACTCGTGTGATGGCTCGAATTCTCCTTCTTCAGATGGAGACAAGTATGTATAAGCAAAGTAAACGTTATTGTTTTCATCTTCAACTTTTACCACGTCTCGCATATACCTTATGAGGTGCTTTTCAGCTTTATCTAATGAGTTAAGCTCACTCTCTAACATGAGGTATATATAACCACATACTTTTCCTTTTTCTTCAGTCTTCAAATTTGCACAATAGCCCCATCTACAAGGTGTGTTAAATACTATCTTATAGCCTCGGAGTATTGCTGGTATCTTTTTGAAAATCTTTGTGACACCTCTCTGTTTAAGTATCTCTTCGTTGGTGTTTTCAGCATATGCAAAATAATTTAATATTACTGGCATTCCTGCATATTTTGAATAGTCACCATCCTCTATAACTTCTCTTCCTTCTATAGTTTGATTGTAAACATAAATGTTCACGTTGTCTATACTGTATCTTCTTTTATAATCAAAATACACCTTTATTTTCTCCCTTATATACAAGTCGTCAGGCCTTCCGTTAAAATCCTCGACCTGGTCGAGTATTCTGAGAGTTTCATTGGAAACCTCATAAACTTCTCCGTGGATTATTCCATCTCCTTTAACTACACCTGGGTAATTTCCCAGATCGTACATCTTAAAGCCTTCGGCAAACCCTAACCCCACAAACCTAGAGTTTCTTAAAAAATGATTTAGCTCAAAGCCGAATCTTAATGAACCGTAAACGAACAAATACGGAATTCTACTCACCTCCAATGACGTATTCCGCCCAAAGTTGTAGTTCAGTCTCGTCCAGTTTTCTCCTCCTACTTCCCTCAATTATCTCAACTTTTACTATTTTTACTTTTCTAGTAACTTCATTCACTTCTCCCCTAATTTCTATGTATTTAGGCTCCGTATCCACATTATCGAGACCGCTCGCGTCTGAAATACTAGGAGGGACGAAGGTAATTATTATAATCTTCCTTTCTACACCTTTATCGTCAGTTTCTGTCAGTTCCTCAACTTGGTAATTAGGGTAAGAACGTAATTTCAGAATTTTATTAAGTTCAAGCTCTAACACGAGTATATTTCTTAACCCTTAGTTTTAAGTTCTCCATTCCTATTACTATCACTTCATCCCCCTCTGATATTGGTTCATCCGATATTGCTAGCCACCTTTCACCCTCAATTAAAATGTAGCCTTCTTTTCCGGGTAAGATATCGTCTAATGCTTTACCTATTTTACCGGTATATGTATACAAATTCCTTCCTCTTGTCTTCCAAACTACGTAAAAAATTCTATAAGATATGAAACCTACAATTGCTAGTGAGGGTACTGCGACGATTGGATCAGCGTACTGTCCCGTTAACACTAGGAGCAAGATCACAACGAGAATGAGAATTATGGGTATTGCAATATGGCTTACCATAATACTTAAATTAATAAGGGAAGTAATAAGTTTGTGAAACTTTTATCAATATTTTTGATAATTATTCTAATAGCACCTATAGCCTTAGCTTTAGAATTTCATTCTCAGTCCCAAATAGCTTACCCAGTTGGTATGTCATTTTTTCCTTTAACGTCGATATACTATACTGATGAAGTTGTAGGGGTTGTTAATATCACCTCGATGTATATAGGTAGTAGTTATTTCCCTAATGGCCAATACTTCACATACGGGAACGCGTCTTTGCAGCTAAACGCTATGGTAGATGGGTTATATTGGGCACAAGACGTTGCTCTCTTTCATCAAGTTAATAATGGTACCTTTGACGTAACATTTGTCGTTAATGTATGGGACTTAAGCGGCCCCTTCACTACCAATATTAGCAGTGGGGTCGTATCTACTTATCAAGGACTAGGTGTTATCTGTTATCTAGGCCCTACTTTCAAGGTTAATACTCCCTTTTCCCTCGCACTCTTTATGACGGTTAACTCAACTTATTTAGACTTCGGATATGCATTAGGGAATAACGTGTCGATATACTATCGTGTACCTATAGGGGGTCTGTTTCAGATAGGGGGTTTGTCGATTAGGGGAATTCCTAACGATCTTGAGTTGGTGTTTGGCGGACCTGGTGGAGGAAGTGTAGTGCAGATGTACGTCCATGGTACAGAGGAGCTATATTATAAGACAGATAATAAACTTGAAATAGTTCCTCAAGCGTTCTCCGTAGGTCTCGATACGGCAGAAAGTGCAATTGGTATAAACTCCTCATCAAATTTAACAGACATATGTGCCCCCTATACAGAACTAAGTTACGGTAAGGCCGAGCTAAAAGTATTATGGCCAGTTAAACCTCAACTAGAAGTTGAAAATAATGGATCAAAAATTTTCGTAAAACTAAGCTATAATGGGAAACCTCTGGATTGGCAAAAAATAGAGTTAGAAAAGTTCTCGTTCCCTTCAATTCTCACGACAGTTGGGACAAATATTACGAACTCAAGCGGGGTCGTAGAGTTTAACTATAACTTAAGTACTTATGTAATATATTTTCCAGGTAACTTTAGTTTAGCGTCAACTTATTATGTTTCGGTTCCTTATATTTCTTCGCTTTCTTCAGTCTTAAAATCCACTTATAACCAGTTGGCTAACTTCATTGCTCATTATAATTTTAAGAAGACAATATCTTCATTTTTCGGTAATAAATCTGATACAGTTAAATATTCCGCGCAAGTATCAATAAATTACGTTTTGTTGCTCTATATTCTAGCTTTCAGTATAGGAGTCGTTATATCAGCTATACTATTAAAATTTAAACACTGAATACATAATTTAGAGTATGAGCGTGTCATTAATAGGAGATATTATAGGAATCATCTTCCTGCTAATAATTGTTATTATACTTTTAACATTATCTCTTCGTGTTATTGCCGAATGGCAAAAAGCAGTGGTATTAAGGCTTGGCAGAGTATTAGGAGTCAAGGGACCAGGATTAATATTTCTAATACCATTTGTTGATAAGCCCATGGTAATAGACTTAAGAATAGTTAACGTTGACGTACCTCCTCAGACGATAGTTACAAAAGATAACGTTACGGTTACAATAGACGCTGTAGTGTATTACAAGGTAATAGATCCCTTAAAAGCCGTAGTCTCTGTAAGTAACTATCAAACCGCTGTCTTGAATATATCTCAGACCTCTTTAAGGGATATAATAGGACAGATGGAACTAGACGAGATTTTAAGTAAGAGGGAAGAAATAAACAAGAAGCTTCAAGCTATTCTCGATGAAGTAACAGAAGGATGGGGTATAAAAGTAACGAATGTGACTGTTAGGGACATAAGGTTATCTCAAGAACTATTATCTGCTATGGCTGAACAAGCTAAGGCAGAGAGGCTTAGAAGGGCTAAGATAATTCTGAGTGAAGGAGAGAGACAAGCGGCATCTATATTATCTGAAGCCTCGACATTTTATCAGAATAATCCCGTAGCTTTACAGTTAAGGTTCTTAGAGATGCTTTCAGACATTTCCCAAAGAGGTAATATGGTAATTGTAGTTCCAGCAGGTCAAGAACTCTATTCAGCTCTATCGGTATTAAAGGCAAAGCCAAATACTTAGTCAGGTGGACTAGAAGATTTCACGGTTCAAAGGTGGTCTTCTCATCATCCTTATAATGATTTTTAATTTTTACAAATGAAAATTTAAGTATGGATGAAAGAGCGGAGGTCTTAAAAAGGTTAAAAGAAGCTGTAGATATTTTTACCAATAACGAAAGGTCTTATCTGTTAATCCCCGAAATACGTACAAATTTCGGTTATGCTTTGAGAGAGGCTAAAACTACTGAAGATGTAGCTGCGATTCCTGGTAGGCTCACTGTAGCTTTTAATAGGGTTATATACTGTTTACCTCCGGCATTTGGTGCTTCTGATCACATTGCTAGGGTTATAATAACAGCTATGAAACATGAGGAAGAAAAAAGGAGTGCAATAAACTTGAAGTATTACGAAGAAATAGTGAGGAATTTACCATCAGATGATACCTATATTTTTGATAGAAAACAAGAGCCCGAAGAAAGTAGAAAAATTGAACATCACACTATGAACTTCATGGTAGAAATGGCTTACAAGAAGTTCGGAAAAATCCCTCAGTATATCGTTGACTTAGGAGACTTAGGAAAGGAGCCAACAATATATGTTATTGATAAAGACCCAGTGATAGTTGCTGAGAAAAGCCTGAAGCTTTTGAACTTTCTCAGTCCTTAAAAAGGTCGTCCACGTTTTGTTTACATTTCTCAAGGATCTCGATAACTTGTTGCATTTTTCTCTCGTCTAGTTTTTTTCTATGTTTGTATAGGATAAAACCTATTTCGAATAGTGAGTCCAATATTTTTCTCTTCAATGGATTATCGTCTACTAGTAATTCTTTTTCAGCTTTCATCTCCTCGAACTTTTTCCTTCCTTCTTCTGTTAAGATATATATCTTTTTTTCTTCTCTCTCTTCTACTTTAACTAAATTCTGTTTGATCAAAGTTCTCAGGACTGGATAAATAGAGCCAGGGCTTGGCTTATATATACCGTTTGTCTTCCCTTCTATGCTTTTTATAATTTCATAAACATACATGGGTTTTTCAGTGAGGGATGAGAGAACCATAAATCGTAATGCTCCTCTTTTCATACGCTCTATCGTTACTCTTTTCATACACTATTACTTATTCCCTGATAAATTAAAAATAATTTTAGGCATACCCTAATTCTTAGTTTTCGTAAAAAAACTTTAAATCAAATTATCAAGATTTATAAAATATGCAAAAAAGAGTCGTGATTGTAGGAGCAGGGAATGCTGGTACTACAGTTGCAAACGAGTTGGCAAAAAAACTAGGGGATAAAGTGGAAATTACGGTGATAGAACCTTCAGATTATAATCTTTATCAGCCCGGTATAGTCGATTTTGTAGTAGGTCACGAAAGGATTGAAAGCATAAAAAGAGAGATTAATAATCTTCTAGATAAAAGAGTTAAAATAGTTAAAGACAGAGTTGTAAAAGTCTCTCCTGAGAATGGAAAGGTCGTAACTGAGAAAGGTAAGGAAATAGAGTTCGATTATTTAGTTCTTTCCCCCGGGGTTAAAAATAAGAAAGGTGCATTACCTAGTTGGCACAGCGAAGAGAATGCCTTAAAATTAAGGCAAATAATAGACTCCTTCTCGGGTAAAAAGATTGTTATCGGATACTATGGTATTATCAAATGTCCAGCCGCACCCTTTGAGTTTGCATTCTTACTCAGACAGAAGTTCCCCGAAGCAAAAATTACTCTTATTAATCCAGTAGCACAACCTCCAGAACTACAAAAACCAATGGCTTCGAAGTTAGCCGAAAGGAGTAAAGAACTGGGAATAGAGATTTTAAGAGGAGCAAAGATATCGACAGTGAATGTTTCAGATAAAGTAATTCAAACTGATGATGGACAAAAGATAAGCTACGATTTAGCCTTAATTGATACTCCTATATATGTAGCGGAGGAATTCAGTAACTTAGTAGACTCTTCGGGCTTTATCCCCGTAGATAAGGAGACTCTTAAGGTGAATGACTTTGACAATATTTATGCTGTAGGAGATGTGACTAACATTATGTTACCTCCTAAGACGGGAGCAATAGCCCATTATGGTGCAATTCACGTCGCTCACAGTATATATAATGATATTATGGGTTTTGGTAAGATTAAGTTTGACGGTAGTGCAATGTGTGCTGTGTATGGAGGTTACGGTAATGGTTACTTTATCTATATGAACTATAATAAAAGCAGGGCTTTAGGTCCTTCCAGTATATTCCACTCAGCTAAGAGATCCTTTACAAGTTTGTACTGGTTATCGTTAAAGGGAACTATTGATCCTTTTCTTGAAATAACAAGAAAATACTTCAGTGGTGGTCCTCAACTCATCAAAACTCGTTAGTGCCCGGTGTCATCACGCCAATAATTTATAACATAAGAGGTAAATAAATTAAGCTAAAATCAGACAAGGAGCGTTCTTCACTTCTCAGGTTCTTCCCACTTCATCATCAGTATTTGCGGGTTTAGCTCACCGATCGCAAGGGGTGGAACATCCTCATCTGTGAAGTGATCATTTCATTTTTTACTTTTCAAGATCATTAAGTAAGTAATGATTTTAGATGAGATAATAAATGAGTTACGGTTCGCATTAAAAGGCAAAAAAATTACAAATTCGTGTATAGGTGTTGCCTTTACAGCAAGTCTACTTAGTGACGGAAGTCTTGGGATTTCTCACACAATACTGGACGGAGAAAATAGTATGAGTGGAGAAATAATGGGCAAAGAAGCTGAGGAAGTAGTAGAAAAATTAACTTCAAATCCGCTAGAGAGGTCGGTAGCATTATCGGTGTTAAACGCGGTAAGTGTTTTACCGACCTTTGAAAGGGGCGATCCATTGGATATTATGGAAGGAAATAAACTTTGCCTATTTGGCTACTCCCCTACGGTAGAAACTAATAAATTCTCTTCGATCATTATTTATGATTTTAGAAACCCCGAGACTCAGAACCTCGGCAAAGTAATAGTAAAACCGTATTCCTCACTGACTTCCGAGATATGTAATACTGCTGTTATATTTGCTTCTGCATTGGTAGCAGGTTATACGGAGAGTATACTTAAGAGGATATCAGTTGACCACCTGATTTTGAGCGGTGTATCTTCAGTTTACGCGCCGTCTACTCTTAGAAGCTACGGATTTGAGTATGTGAGCAAAGTAGAGACTTTTGATAAATTCAGAGCTTTTAGGACTGTGTGTGAAGGGGGTTCAGGAAGGCAACTAGCTAAATATACATATAAAATCTATACAAAGCTTTGAAAAATTAGATTGTACTCTTTATTTCGTCAATACTTTTATAACACTTGTCCTTAAATTTAAACTCTAAACCCTGGCATCCGTTATCTTTAACGATTTCCACCCTTATGTCATCAGGCACTTTTTCTTTACTCTTTATTAGTTCGTTTATCTTGAGATAGGCTATAGCTACTCTTGATAAAGTCCTTATATCAGTACCTAAAGTGTAGCTTATGTTCATAGCTTTCTTAGCATTTTCTAAGTACTTTTGGTCATCAGTTACAGCCCATAGTCTTGCAAAAAATATTGCAGCTTCAGAGTTAGCAATAGGTTCGTAAACCGGAAGTTTCACAAGGTCATTTTCTGCTTTACAATCTCTGAAACCCAAATTATCAGCTAAGTTATTCAATGTCCATTCAGCTACTTTAATAGCTAAGCTAAGGTAACTATCGTTAAAGGAGTTTTGATACAACGTTAGTAGTGCATTTCCTACCATAGCCTGGTCTATTAAAAGACCAGACACCTCTTTTCTACTACTCCTTATAACGCTTCCGTCTTCCTTAATTCTTTCCATTAGCTTTTTAGAATACTCATCAGTATCAATTCCCAATATTACATTTAACGCTAGATTAGAGGTGTATTTTTCGTCTAAATTCGGCTTCTTTCCGGATAATAAAAAATTTGCAACTGAGTCTGCAGGTGTAACTAGTTTTAGGATTTTCTCGTATTCTTTATGTAGTCTAGAATAAAACTTTAGAAACTGAATGCCTCTGAAGTCTATCGGGTTACCGTCAATAGCGTAATTGATGATGTCATAAAATTCTACTGGGTTAACATCCTCTACACTCTGCGGTACTGTGGGTAATATTCCCGCGATCTTGTCCTTATTTGAATAAATATCTCTTAGTCTATCCTCTATATAATCTACTTTTTCTGATTCTATTATTCCTAATAGTCTACCGTCAGGACTTATTATTCCTATAGATGGTATTATACCTCTACTATACCTTACCGTGTATTGTAAGTACTCTATGGAGTTTAATTTTATCAAATAAAACTTCTGTGCTATTTGTAATTTACTTATCTTTTCAAACAATTCATCACATATATTACATTTGTCAGAAGTAAAGAATATAGCTAATAATTTTCCATAGAATTTTGCGTCAGCCAGAGTCTTTTCGGATATCATACATACCGTAATGCTTATTTCAGTTTAATAACTTACTCTCTCTAATGAGTAGACCACAAACTAAATGGAGCTGCGGGCTATGCGGGAATCCAATATATTGGGACGAATTATTCACCTATTTATCAAATAAAGCAGTAGTACACTTCACGTGCCTAAAAGAGAAAGCGCTCAAAACAGCAAGAGTTAGCCAAGACACAATGAACATAGTTCTTGATTCGCTTCAAGACGAGTTAAACAAAATAGTAGTGTATAAACAGAGGATATCAAAAGCTGGTGACAATGAAGAAGTTAAAAAGGCATTAGAACAGACTGAAAAAGATGCTGAGAAGAACGCTGCAATTCTCACCCGGCTCGTAGAGAAATTAAGCTCTATAACAAGTTAACCTTTTTATTCTATGTTTATTTTAAAAGATTCTAAAAGATTCTAGATGAGGTAATACGTAATACTAGGTCCAAGACGATATAATTTAATTCAATGAGTAAGTATTTATATAAATGAAAGTCATATTAGTTTCTTATACTAGAGACGGAGAGAGAGTTGTGGCAATTGCGGCAAAAATGAGTAGATCGAGAAAAGGGTGGGAGTACCACGAACAAACTATGAGTGATGAGGAAGTAGAGGAGTGGATAAGGGACGCAATAATCCACGGGTATTGGTCTGTGCTTGAGCATTCAGTCTACACTTTCTCGATTGAAGGTATTTCGAGAGTAGCATCTCATCAACTGGTGAGGCATAGAATTGCCTCATACACTCAAATGAGTCATCGCTTTGCAAAACCAGTTGATGAATACTACCAACCCGTTATACCACCCTCTACTAAGAATCGGGCTGGGCAAACAGTAGAGAAGGCATATAGAGAAGCGTACAAATACTACTATGAACTCCTAGAGGCTGGTGTACCTGAAGAAGATGCTCGTTATGTTTTGCCTAATGGTGTCAATACAAACGTCGTTGTAACTATGAATGCTAGAGAGTTATACAACTTTTTCGCTTTGCGTTTGTGTTCAAGGGCACAGTGGGAAATACGCCAAATAGCGTGGAAGATGTTAGAAGAGGTGAAGAAAGTACATCCCAAGTTATTCCGCTATGCTGGACCTAATTGCATTATTCACGAAAACTTCATCCGTGATTCACCTATAACTCTTGACGAGATAAGTGAGAAGACGGAGTTTATATCAAGGCGTTGTATAGAAGGAGTCCCGAAAGAAGGGATTTATAAATGCATACAAAATTCAAAACTATCACATTAATTAGTCTTATCTTCAAGTGGTAATAAACAGAAATAGAACGTTATAGTTTAAATCTCTTTTTTAGTTTATGTTATCTTTTCCTAACAATTGATAGAAAGGTATTTTAGGTGATAAAATTAGAATATTCCTGATGGCGTTTACGCAGGCAATTCTGGCCTTTGGTCTCCCTCTCGTGTTATTCTTAGCTGCAGGCTATGGCGGATATAAGGTTCTATCTCTAGTGGTAGAAGGGAAATTTAACCCTTTAAAGGTTAGTAGATTTGAAGCCGGCAACATTCCTTTTGGAGAAGGTAGGCTTTGGTTTCCCCTTCAGTATTACGGGTACTTATTAGTATACACCTCAATTGAACCGATCATTGTCCTTTTGTTCTCGATATCTGAGGCATCCTACTTTACCTCGTTTATACTGTTTAGGAATCTCCTAATAATAGTATTTACAACTATAGTTGTCCTTTATCCGGTTCTGTACTATGCAGTAAAGCAAGTTAATATAATACAGTATTGGATAATTAGGAGGTGATATAATGTCGTCTTCTCAACAAGTCCCTCAATCTCTTCTCTCAAAAGTTATTCAAGACCTAATTGGAAAGTTTAAGGTTACTGGAAAAGCTGAATCAGATACTAGAGGGTATGTAGAGGTAGACAAATCTAAAATCATTCAAGTAGCCAGTTATCTAAAAGAAATAGGATTTGATCACGTTAAAAGTGTAACAGGAATTGATTATCCCGAGCAGAACCAATTTGAAGTAGTTTACCACGTATCTTCTTATTCTGTTCCTGAGCTCGCTAAAGTCATATTAGCCGTTAAGTCTAAAACGAGCTACAAAGATCCTAAATTCCCTTCCCTTTATTCAGTCTGGGAAAGTGTGTGGACTGGTGAGAGGGAAACTTACGAAATGCTAGGGATTATATTTGAAGGTCATCCTGAGTTGAGAAGGTTATTTTTAGATGAAGACTTTGAAGGGGTATATCCCCTGAGGAAGAGCTTTAAATTAAAACAGGAGGGGTTGTTTATTGACAAGTCAACCTGAACCTTCAGGTATACAGGTGGATATTATTCCAGTGCGAGGAGAGCTTAACGTAGGTCCTCAGCATCCTGGTTCAGGGCACATGAGAATCTATGTAAAGCTCAACGGTGATATTATTGAGGACGTAGATTTAGACGTAGGATATGTACATAGAGCGGTGGAAAAACTAAGCGAAATAAGGAACTATATGCATTTGATCCCTTTGGTCGAAAGGCCTGCTATATTGGATTCAATACACATGAATTTGGGGTACATACTTGCCGTGGAGAAAATATTAGGGGTAGATGTGCCTGAAAGGGCACAGTATCTAAGGTCTCTCGCTGCAGAAATAAACAGAATAGCCAGTCACCTCTACGGTACGGGTATTCTTGCGATTTTCTTAGGTCACTCAACGGGGTTTATGTGGGGATTTGGAGATAGAGAAGTGTGGGTAGAGATTCTTCAAGCTTTAACCGGGGCAAGAGTTACCAATTCCTATGTTATCCCAGGCGGGGTCAGGAGAGATCTAACTCCAGCAATAAAGGAGATGATCGAAAAAGCCCTAGCTTATCAAAGAAGGAAAATTAAGGACTGGTATAAGATATTCGTTAATAATCCTAATATAAGGAGTAGATTAGAAAACGTCGGAGTGATGACTTATGAGAATGCGATAAAATGGGGAGCTGTAGGTCCTAACCTTAGGGCTTCTGGTGTATATTATGACGTGCGGAAGATAGAGCCTTATGCAGCATATAGTAAGCTAGACTTTGAGATACCCGTTTACAAAGAGGGCGATGCTTATGCTAGGCTATTAGTCAGGTTCGAAGAGGTTGAGCAAAGTATGAGGATGATTGAACAAATTATAAAGGAAATTCCGGAGGGTAACATTCTAAGTGACAGGTTCTTTAAACAAATTCCACCAACTAGGTTAAAGAAATGGTGGGAAGGTCAGAAAAAAATAGTATTCCCTGGATATTATGCATCGTTTAGACCTCCTAAGGGGGAAGCTGTAAGTAGGGTAGAGGCAGCTAGGGGTGAACTATTATATTATATAGTAAGTGACGGTTCACCTAAACCTTACAGGCTAAGGATGATAACACCTTCATATCGTTTGATTTACGTGTTTAAGCAGTTAGCTAAAGGCTCTAGATATGCAGATTTAGTTGCAATTTACGGTAGTTTAGATTACTTCCCACCGGAGGCGGATAGGTAATGTTGTCCCTTTCCCATATAATTAGTTTGATAAAGTTCTATTTCTTTTATCCTTCATTTTTTGCAGTAATAATATTTCCGGGGCTAATATTTACTACAATAATACTGTTGATAACCATATGGTTTGAGAGAAAAGCAGCTGCGAGAGTGCAGATGAGGATAGGTCCATTATACGTCTCCAAGAGGACTGGAGGAATATTACAGCTAGTAGCAGACGCAATTAGATTAGTGTTCTCAGAAATAATAATACCTAACGGAGTAAATCCCACCTTGTACGTATTAGCCCCTATATTACCATTAGCATTTAGTTTTATACCAATGGTGTTAATTCCCTTTTCATCAATACCACAAAGCGGTTCTGTTTTTTCACCCTATTATCATGATTTTTACGACCCCGAAATAGGACAAGGGGTTTTAGTAGGTTACTTTGTCGAGTATAATATGGTTCTAGTGCTTGGCATATTGGCTATAATTCCAATATTTATACTTCTACAAGCTTGGGCTACTAATAACAGATTTGCTATTTTAGGTGCTGTTAGGGAATCGTTATTGTCTGTATCTTACGACGTTCTAATACTCATGGCAGTTGTAGCTATAGCCCTAGAGTACCACACTTTAGATATAGCAAGGGTGGTAACTACTGGAATTCCAGGTATCATAGCTAATCCATTAGCGGCTTTAGTATTCTTCGTAGGGATGATAATGGCCACTAGTAGGTTTCCATTCGAGATTGTAGAAGCTGAAAGTGAGTTAGTAGTAGGGCCTGCAACAGAGTATAGTGGTTTCTTATTTGTTCTAGCTATGGGTGGAGGTTACATAGCCACATTCGCTTATTCTTTCATATTTGCTGATCTGTTTTTAGGTGGTTGGGCACCTCTTTCAGGGCTACCTGGAGCATTAATTACGTCAATAAAGGCAATAGCAGTTTTATGGTTTTCAGTTTTTTTGAGGGGTGTTTACGGTAGATACAGGATAGACCAAGCCCTGCGTGGGTCTTGGAAGTATTTATTACCCGTAGCTTTTTCCTCAATTATTTTAGGTTTGGTGGTGGGTTGGATATGGATCAGGTAAAGGAACAAAACCATAAAATTAAGGAGTATAAAAAGGAGAATCCCTTCAGGCTCTTTGCAGATCACCTTCAAGCAGTAGGTACAGGGCTTAAATATATGATATCTCCGCAAAGGATAACACTAAAGTACCCAGAAGAGTCATTGAGTCTGCCTACTGGTTATAGAGGAATGATAAGGCTTTACAAGGACATATGTATAGGTTGTACTTTATGTGCATTAATTTGTCCAGCGGATGCTATGAAAATGGTCACTGAGGAAGGTAAAAAGTTACCAACTATCAACTATGGGAGGTGTGTGTTTTGTGGTTTCTGTGTCGATGTATGCCCAGTAGATGCTCTTAAGGAGACTAGAGTTCATGATGCTGTATTTACTAATAGAAGAGATCTAGTGTTTAGACCAGACAAGTTTAGTCAAGATTTCGATGAGCCAGCCCCGGTAGAAGGTGTCGTAAAGAAAGTGAAAGCGATAATAGATGAAAAGAAGGGGATAAGATATGTTCCAGACGAATGATCTTCAAATAATGTTATTTCTTTTATTTTCAATTTTAAGCATAGCTTCGGCAATATTTATAACTAGACAAAGAAACGTGTTCTACGCCTCTATAGGGCTTGCCTTTCTAGGAATAAGTATAGCTGTACTTATAGCGTTGCTAAGCCCGTCGGCTTATGCTTTTTACTCAGTATTTCACTTGCTCCTATACGTAGGTTCTGCAGTAGTATTTCTTTCCATATCACTTGTAATACTTAGAGGATTAGAAGTAAAGGAGGTGCAGATACCTTGGGCTGGCGTAGCTGCTGTTATAGTGGGGGCTTTAGTTTACATAGGGCTATTTGTGACGTTCTCGTCTATATCTCCAGCCTCAGCGGAGTCAACTGTATTTAGTTTAGTGAAATTTGCAAATACTTTTTTGCAACAGTATTGGTTCCCAACAGTCATTCTAATAGTAGCCTTACTCACTACTGTGATTGAAGCCTTGTCTCTTGCTAGAGGTGAGAAGGCATGATACTAGGTGATTTGGGTTTAACTGTAGCCTCAATACTACTTGCTATAGGAGCTTATGGTTTAGTTAATAGCAAGAATATAATCAGAATCTTACTATCCTCGGAGATTATTGTTAATGCCTCAATCCTAATGGTTTTTTCAGCTTCATCCCTCCTAAATAAAGTTTATTTACCCATATTTTTCTCTATTTTTGCAATTGGTATGGCTCTTATCGAGGTCGTTGTAGCTTTTGCAGCTATATTTCTATATTATAGGTCCAAAGGTAGTTTAGAGGTGGAATGAGGAATGTTGTCCTTAATTGTTTTCATTATATCTTTCGCTCTCGCTTTAATTACCTTTTTTGTTAGAGGTAAGCAAAGCGGGGTTGTAGCAGCATTATCTATCCTAGTTAACGTCTATTTTGTATTTAAGTACGGTCTTTATTACACATTTTATGTAGCGAGCAATATAGGGAGCTTTGGGTTTACTGTAAACAATTTCAACTACGCCTTTGTGATTACAATCTTGGTGGTAACCCTCGTAACGACTTATTACTCCTCGCGATATATGGAGAAAAAGTTCCACGAGTTAGGTAAGGAGTCATGGAGCCTATATTATGGTCTATACACGTTATTCGCGATTTCTATGCTTTACGTAGTCATATCCACTAATTTACTGGAGCTTTATGTATTCCTAGAGGTAGCTCTAGTCACCTCTTTCCTACTTATCCTTCTTTATGGCTATGGTGACAGAAGGAGAATTAGTTTAATGTATTTCATATGGACTCATGTAGGGACAATCTTGACTTTGACCTCTATAGTTGTTTTGGGCTTGACAACCGGTAAAATGGACATTTATTCATCTTATGGAGTTCCTTACGATTATTCAACTATCTCTTATGCAGAGTTAATTTTCTTTATAGGTGTAATTGGAGTGCTAATAAAGGGTGCAATTGCCGGTTTCAATATTTGGTTACCTTATGCGCACGGTGAGGCTCCTACTCCCATATCGATACTGTTAAGCCCTAACATGGTAGGTTTAGGTATTTACGTTGTAATATTATACTACTACCTATTTCCTTCGTTTTACTACCTAGCTCCCATCTTCATTGGATGGGCTATTATAACGATGATTTACGGAGGTCTTAATGCTTTAGTTCAAAGGGACTTTAAGAGGTTCTTAGCTTACTCTAGTGTTTCACAGATGGGTTATATGCTATTGGGTGCTTCGGTCTCCTTCTTTTTGGGGATTAACTCAACTTTACAAGTCCTCCCGTTAGGAGTGTTAGCGTCAGTATTAATTTACGTATCTCACGGTTTTGGTAAGGCTTTACTTTTCATGAGTGCAGGTGCATCAATTACAGAACTAGAAGAGAGAGAGATAGAAAAACTGGGAGGATTATATCTCGTGTCGCCTCTCCATTCAACTTTAGCCTTTATAGGTCTTTTGAATATTCTAGGTCTACCTCCTTCGATTGGACTGATTAGTGAAGTTTTGTTATTGCTTGCTGTAGGTCAGTTATCAGGGATAATAGGGTTAGGTTGGCTAATATTACTTGTCGCATTGCTGATGATAGCAATAGGAGTGTCTTCAGCCTACGGTACTTATTTATTCAAAAAAGTATATGGTGGCGTTAAGGAGGTTAAGAAAGACTTAGATAAAGCGTACGAATACACGATTCCTATGACGATAATAGCTGTAGCCAGTATATTCTTCTTTTTCTTCCCTCAGTTATTAGTTCACTCTTTCATGAACTTCTTACAAACGATACAAGGTTCCGATATTTCTCTATTCCTGATTACAATTCTACCTGCTTTAGGCTCCCTTATAGCTCTCTTACTTCCTAGGGGTGTTAATCAGGATTTAAGGGGTGTTGTGATAACTCTTCTCATAGGTATTTCCCTAGTTTTGTCAGTCGAGAATCTGGTGTCCTCCATCGGCAATCCGTTGTTCAGTCAGACACAAGCATTTACTCTATTCGGTTATTTAGTCTACAGTTCCTCCTTAATTCAGAGCATTATAGGAGTCTTTGTATCGGGTTTAGCTTTCTTCATATCTTTGTACAGTATAGGGTACATGAAGGAAGATAACGTGCTAAGAAGATATTGGGGGTTCTTCGGGTTCTTCGTATCCTCTATGCTGACCGTTGTATTCGCAGATAACGTGTTACTATTTTTAGCAGGTTGGGAAGGAACAAGTTTGGCATCATACGGACTAATAAGTTACTGGCTCGACGATAATGATAGGAATGTAGTAGGTGACTTTGGAAGGAAAGTATTCGGAATAGAATACTTGTCGAGACCAACCACAAGCGGTATAAGGGCTATGATATTTACAAGATTAGCAGACGTAGGTCTAATTGTTGGGCTTGGGTACTTGCTATTCCTCACAAGTGGTACTCACTACTCAGGAGTTACCCTATTATATCAAGGGCTGTTTACAGCTATACATACAGTGTATTTCTTACCATACGGATGGGTTATACTATTCTTGATACTACTAGGTGGGCTGGGGAAGAGTGCGCAGTTCCCGTTAACACAGTGGCTTTTAACAGCAATGACAGGTCCTACGCCCGTGAGTGCTTTAATACATGCTGCCACTATGGTAAACTTAGGAGCTATTCTTACGTTCTTGATGTATCCTTATCTCCTATACCCTGATCCGCAAACCACTATACTGATGAGTATTATGGTAGGAATAACCATGTTTACTGCAATTTATACCAGTACTGGTGCTTTGGCAGCAAACGAGCAAAAAATAATTCTTGCCTATTCAACAGCAGACCAAATATCACTTATGATACTCTCTTCATCAGTTGGTGCATTACTAGCATCCACCACTGGCAATTTAGTGTTCCTAACCTCAGGAATTATAGTTGGTTTAATACAGATGATAGCCCACGGCTTATACAAGGCATCGCTATTCATGAATGCTGGAAGTGCGATTCATTACACTGAAAACAGATACGTGGGAGTCTTCAGAACACTTTACAAGAAAATACCTTCAGTCTTCACACTTCAGTTAATAGCTGCTCTAAACCTCGCTAGCGTTCCGCCTTTGATAGGTTTCTGGGCTCACAACCTTATAGGAAACTTGGTATCTGACGCCGGTTTACTAGCTCTTTACGCGATCGTGGAATTACTAGGCGGAGTTTACATAATCAGATATATAGTGAAAACATTCATTTGGAGAAATGGTGAGGAAGTCCACGAAGAAGGCCATATTCACCCTCTAATGGTTGTTGCCCCTGCCTTCACAGTTATAGCTTCAATTATTTTGGGCTTATTGTTTACCGTATCTATCCAACCTTACTTATTGTCACTGGGTCTTTACGCTAGTTACACCTCTCTGGACTTGATATCATTAATAGGGGCTTTAGTTGGTTTGTTGTTATCCTTAGGTCTGTATCTTAATGGAATAGATATTGGTAGGACTCCTCTTCAACCTTTGGCAAACTTCCTTTACTATGGCTGGTATGTAAATCCGATCCTCGATTTATTGGGGTTTGCTAGCTTCAAGTTCGCCCAGGGCCTTTACAATAACTTTGAACACGGTGTAATTGATATGGGTCTAAACGTCAAATTACCTCAAGGGATAATAAATGTGGGAACACGTTTGGTCAAGGTTACAGACACGGGAATCTTGAGGGATTATATTTTACTATACTTAAGTGGGTTTGTAGTCCTGATCTTTATTATTTTAATAATTATAATGGGGGTGTGAATAGATGCAATTCTCTCTCTACTTACCTTTAGTTATTCCTTCATTAATTATGGTAGCGTCATCAATTATAGTCTTATTCCTTGATAACGGAGAGGAAAAGGGGTTCTTACGGTCAGTCTACCTTACTTTTGTGACCTTATTAGTCTCTCTTCTCGTATTCTTAGCATCTTTCTTGTTAAAGTACTATAATTATTCTCTGTTCTCTAACTCAGTATACTTGACTCCTTTTGGCTACTTCATAGTTATAGCCTCTATACTTGCATCATTAATAGTGATAGGTGGAGGAATTACAGAACTAAAGAATTGGGATAATAGAAGCTCATTCCTATCTCTGGTTACATTAACAAACCTTGGAATAGTTTATTTAGCCTTTGCGTATAACGTATTGACGATATTTGCTTCCTGGGGTATAGCATCGGCAGCAACTTACGTAATAGCTATGCTTAAGAAGGACTATAACTCTACTGAAGCTGGAATTAAATATCTTGTAATGGGATTGCTCTCAAGCTCGCTCATGATAGCGGGTTTAGCATTTTATGTACTAGGGATAAATAACTTGTCTTTAGATGCGTCAATATCTTATCCGACACTAACTATCTTAGGTATACTGTTCTTCTCAGTAGCTTTTCTGTTCAAGATAGGGGCATTCCCGTTCCAAGGGTGGTTGCCTGACGTTTACTCAATGGCTGATAGAGTTTCAGTTGCTTTCGTCTCTAGCGTAGGTAAAATCGTCGGTATAGCCCCTCTAGTGGTCATTCTATATTACATACAGCCTATGAGCTACCCAGTATCTTTAGTCGTTTTTGTGATGTTTACTATTATCGCGGTAGCAAACTTGGTCTTTGGAAACGTTTCAGCCTTTTCGAGAAGGGATTTTGCGGCTATGTTATCTTACAGCAGTATAGCACAAGTAGGCTTTATGCTAATTCCGATAGCCATGTTCCCGTATGACGAGATTGTGGGATTAGCTGGATTAATGATATATTTAGTAGCATATTCTATAGCTCAAGCTGGTCTATTCCTAGCTCTTTCACATGTGGAAAAAATTAGTGGAAGTAGTACCTATGAGGGGTTCAGAGGAGTTGCAGCTGTAGATAAGGCATTAGCCTTTGCAGTGTCAATATTGCTACTGAGCTTACTAGGTTTACCACCTATTATAGGTTTTTGGGCTAAGCTTTTCGTGTTGGAATCCTCTTTCTCTCAGCCTTGGCTCACTCTAATTGGTTTCTTGAACAGTGCAATAGCTGCAGGTTACTATATACCGCCAATAAGGGAGATGTTTAGAGAGGGTAATTTCCAACGAGTAAGTTCTCCTGAGAGAAGTTCGGCTTTAGTGGCGTCAATCTTAAGTATTATAGTGGGAATATTAGCCCCATTAATTTTTGGGGTGTTAATTTGATAAGAGTCGCTCTTGTAGGTATAGGCAATGTGGCGAGTGCTTTACTACAGTCACTTGAATGGGTTAAACAAGGCAAACCTATATACGGTGTTCTTACCTCACTTCCTTATAAACCAGAAGATATTGAGGTTGTTAAGGCTTTTGATATAGATAAGAGAAAAGTAGGAAAAAGGCTGTCGCAAGCTATTTTCGAAAAGCCGAATGTAGTGCCTAAATATGTGGAGGTAAAGAGCGACGTAATTGTTATGAGGGGAGAGACGTTAGACGGTAAGGAAGGAGTACTTGAGAGGATAATAGAAGAGTCAGAGATCCCCCCAGCAAATGTCTCAGAAGAGTTAAAGAAGGAGAAAGTAGATGTAGTAGTGAACTTGTTGCCTACTGGAGCACAGAAGGCTAGCGAATATTATGCACAACAGTCGTTAATAGCTTCCTCAGCGTTTATAAACGCTACTCCGTCTTCGATAGTTGAGATCTTAGATAGAAAGTTTAAGGATTTACACATTCCTTTGCTAGGAGATGATCTATTAAGCCAAATAGGCGGAACAGCTTTACACACTGGAATTATTGAATTCCTTAAAAGTAGAGGTGTAAGGGTTACAAGAACTTATCAGATAGATATTTCTGGAACTACCGAGACGCTAATCACCCTTGAGGAATGGAGAAAGGATCTGAAGAAGGGAATAAAAAGTCAATATATATCTAAGCACTCGAACGGTGCAAGTGTTGTCGCCGGGACGTCAGACTATGTTGAGTTTCTAGGAGATAGAAGAGTGAGTTATATGGTTATAGAGGGGGAGTACTCCATAGGTATACCCGTAAGGGTTGACATATCTTTTAAGTCTTATGATTCTTTTAATGCTGTAACCCCTCTGATAGACTTGATAAGGATAGCGAAAGTATTAAAAGATAAAGGGATAGGAGGGGCTATCCCAGAGATATGTGGATATTACTTTAAAAAACCTCCAGTTATATATGATAGTACGGAAGAGTCAAGGAGATTAATGTTGGATTATTTGAGTAAAGTGATGACAGAACCCCGGCTTGATAGGTGATATAATCGTATGAGTGCTGATACTATTTTCCTAACTGTCTAGATCTCAACTACTTCTGCTTGGCTCAGTAACTCTTTTATATCTATGTTTAACTTATTCTCGTCTTCTAGTACTTCTCCTAATCTAGCTCTTACTGTGTTCTTAGATGATATTATACAATATTCGGGCATTTTTGAGGAAAGTTCAAAAGTGCCTATTTTCCTGGCTATCTCTACAATCTCTTCTTTATCCATACCTATTAAAGGTCTAAATACAGGTCTACTAATGCCAAACTCACTTACGAAGAGGTTTTTCATAGTCTGAGACGAGACCTGGGATAGAGATTCTCCGGTTGTAATGGAGTAAGCTCCCGATTTCTTTCCAAGTTCATCAGCTAGTTTATACATTAGTCTCTTTAGCATGATGACTCTTATGAACTTGTTTACGTTTGCTAAATAAGTAGACAGTTTTATTCCATCAACAAAATACACTTTTATTTTTTCTACTCCGCTCCATTCTCTCAAAACTTTCGCTTCCTCTATTATAATCTTCTTTTGTATATCTCCTCCTAGCATCACGTTTAATAACAAAGGCCTAGCACCCCTCTTCATCATCATCCATGTTGCTACTGGTGAGTCAATTCCTCCACTAAATAACACTATAGTTTTCCCTGTACTACCCACTGGAAAGCCTCTAGGGCCTTCTCGCTCTTCTGAATAAAGGTAAGCCTTATTTTGTAGGATATCTATTCTAACAACTACTTCTGGATTGTCAAGATCAACGCCAGAACTAAAGGGTAATAACTCCTTCCCAACTTCCCTGGCTACATCTAAACTAGTAAAGTTATGTTTACCGTTTCTTCTCACCCTTACCGCGAACTTCTTACCTTTAACTATTTCTTTAAACTTCTCACGCGCCATTACAGCTAGTTCTTGAGTGCTAGAAAAGTTAACCTCATCGGCAGTATAGTAATAAGATATGCCAAAAACATGAGATAGTTTGTTTATGTCTCCTTCCCCTTCTATAATAACGTAACCCTGATCAGCCTTCCAGCTTTTAACAGTGATGACAGAAGAAACATTAGCAATTAATTTTCTAAGGAAATATTTCCTCACATAGCTTGACTTAATCATAAGTTCTCCTGCAGGTCTTATGAGTACTAATGTCATGATCTATACTACATTTATTCCTCAATTTTTATTCCCATAAAGTCATCTTTAATTAATGATAAAATTTGTAAACGGGAAAATCTTGGTACTCTCTGACGTTCACTACCCTTATTGTGATGAGAAAGAGGTCAAGAAAATAGTGGAAAAAGAAAAGCCTCAACTGCTAGTCTTATTAGGTGATATAGTAGTCAATGAAGGAGGAGAATATAGAAATTTTCTGAAAGAGCTTAAGGCCGAAGAAGTAGTGTACATTAAAGGAGATGAAGACGTAATAGAAGGCGATACGGAATACTTAGATGTCGTTAATGGTAATAGGAAATTTGTGTTTTTTCACGGTCATCAAATTTTGAGTGAATCAACACAGTATTCATTGGCTAAAATAATGAAAAAAGTCAATTATTATTTACCACCTTTAGGTTTCTGTACTTTAGCTCGAATATTCAGGAGTAATTTTTCCGATTATTTTATATTAGGACATTCTCATGCCCTAGTGAACTTTAGAAAACTCAAGTGTGTAAACAGCGGGACTTTAAGTCTCGTAAGGAATCTTTATAATGACAGAGGATACGTCAAGATCGTTAACGGCAGAGTTGAGATTGTTAGGTTGTAACTTTTGTTCTAAAAGTGTTATACATTTAAGTGGGAAATAAATTAATTGTCCGTGGGCAAAAGAATTAGATACGAATTTGCTAAAGATGTAGAACTCCTTGCTACTAAAGTTAATGAAGTTGGTAAATTGGGTCTAGATTTAAGCAAAGTAGTATTTATCAGAAGTTGGAACTCTAAAAGCAACGCTATCGCTAGAGTACTTATGTTGCCTTCTCAATGGAGATTTGTGTTAAACCTCAATATCCTCTATATAGTTGAAGTAATAGCCGAGAGATATGAAATGTTATCTTGTCAACAAAAAGTAGGTGTGATTCTTCATGAACTAACTCACTTACCTAAAAATATGAGTGGTGGTCTCAGAACTCATAACTATAAGGATTTCAAAGTCATAAAGCGAAAAAGTGAGAAAATTTCAAAGGAAATTTGTAAATAAAATTTTTTAAAAAAGAAAAAACTTATCAAATTTGATTTAGGCTCAATATCCTACGGTAGACGAGTAGGTGCTAGAACTCATTGAACTCATACTACTTGTAGATGATGAGGTTGATGAAACTGGTAATGTTAATATCCATGGCACGGGTCTGAAGAAAGTCAAGTTTACTACTACTCCATTACCATATAATATCGGATCTTGGAACACATATCCACTAGCTAACCATGTGTACATCTTGGCACCATTAGACGGTGTCATTATTATCGTTATCCATGGTTGTGTTGAGAAATCCTTTGTACCTACGTAGCCATTAATTGCATAGGCAAATGCCAAAACAGGAGTTCCACCATTGTAGTTTGGTACGTTGTTTAGCTGATAGAATATTTCTGAGAAGTTATAAGTTGTTAGGTTCATAGGAGTTCCAGTGGAATTAGCAATTACATAAGATCCAGGCTTTATTATTGTAATTATATTACCAGCTTGTATTACGCCGCCATATGTTGCATTAACTTCGTAAGTGTAGCTTGCTACTGGATTAAGACCGAATACTGGAGATGGTGTCATTAAGACTGGAGTTGGGGCTACTCCTACTGGTGTAGGTGAGGATTCGAATATCCATATTACTGGTTTGAAGAACTGTATGTTAGCCATTACGCCTTGTCCGTATATCCAATGGTCAGCGAACTTGTAACTACCTCCTACATAAGTGGTACCGTTAAATGTACCTCCGAACCATGTCCATGATGTCCAGTATGGATTACCTCCCATCACTATTGTGTAGGCTGGACTTGGCTTCATTGCGTTAGTAACTAAGCTCCAAACAGGAGATATTTGACCGTTAATAGCAAACGCAAATGCATATAAAGGCGTTAGATCTGTACCATTAGGAGGATATACTCCAGTCATACTGAATATTATTAGTGAGAAGTTGTAAACACTAAAAGTCTTGTTCAGCTTCATATTATATGCATAAGTTCCAGGCTGAATTACAGTTATTATGTTTCCTGCTTGTAATACAGCACCTTGAGTCGCGTTAACTGTTACAGTGTCTTCAGCTACTACGTTAAATGTTGCTGGACCTAATGGATAGTATACCGTATCAGATGGGATTGGAACCTCTTGTACGTTCCAAATCTGCTTCTCTATCTGCCACTCCATAGCAGTAGAATTGTAGACGTAGTAACTGGTAACACTTATATGCATATCATAAATTGCTGGGAATCCAGTGATGCCTTTATTTAAGAATCCGAATATTACAGTATCATTCACTGTTAACGTTGCATTATTACCATTAGGTGATAAGTTAACTTGAACTGTAGGTGGGATTGCAACACCACTAGGTGTTAAGTCTTGTAGGTACTCAAGGACGAAAATAAAGTTGTTATCCCATTGGTTAAAGAAGTTTGCGATATTTGATAATCCTGAATAAGTGCCGTTCTTAAGAGCTGGAGGTAAAACACCATTAATCTGTAATACTGCATTAGGAGCAAAATACTTAGCTGTCACATTCCCAGGGAACTCAGCGCCTAAGGAGTTTACCTCCCATAGGTATTCCTCTAGAATCTGGTTTGCCTGCATTTGATGTTGTGATGGATATCCAGCTATTACAGTTGAAGGTAGAACTTCATTACCATTCCAAATTAACTTCGTCATTAATAATTTTCCTCCTATGTTCTGTACAATTATGGTATTAGAAGCATTGAATACTTGCAGGTAAATAGGATCGCTAGTAGGTGCCACGAAATATTGAACAACATCAGTTACTTCATAAGTTCCATTTGATAACATCGTTATTGTAGGTAAAGCTGTAGTGTAGAAGTAAACTGTTTCATAAGTACCGAAGAAGTCAGCTAACCATGTTGTGTTAAAGGTCATATAGTTGTAAGTTCCAGGGAATGGTTCTCCAGTTATCGTAGCTGTAAAGTTAGGAGCTAAGAAAGGTAATACATCAGCAGGGCTCTCAATAGCTATTCCGTCGTAGAATTGCATTACAGCAGCTAACGCGCCTCCCTCTGAGGGTGAAATAGTTATTGGTGCTGAAGTCGTTGTTATACTTTGTGTTGAAGTTGCTGTAACAGTTTGTGTAACTGTAACAGTTGAAGTAACAGTTTTCTGCATAAGTGATGAATACATTTGCTCTAATACAGAATAGTTATGTGCTAGCTGACTATAACTGCTTTGAAGAGCTGCCGAACTAGAACTAAGTGCTGATAGAGAAGATTCAGCAGTTAAATAATTACTATTTGCTATTGAGTATTCATAAAAACCTAACGCAGCTACTATTAATAATATTACGACTACTACCCCGAAGACAATAGATGAACCTTTCGCCATTTTAATTCGAAAACACGTATCGAGAATAGGTTTATAAACTTTTTACCAAATCATGTCACCCTTTTAATAAGGATAAACAGATAGTATTTATCCATAATTACTATAGTTTCAATTCTGGTGTTTATTAACGTAAAGATTGGGGATATTTTAAGGCTAGTTAATCATAGCGTAAGAAAAAGTATGGAATGCTATGTATTATTAGAATAACAAACTTATTAGAAGAAAGTAAACCACCTTAGTTACTCTCAGCTTCATCATTTATTCGTCTAGTTCTACTAGGAGGACTATAAGCGAATGAATTTGTGTTATTTAATTTTATCCAGACAAAAAATCTTTTTGCACTTTCTCGTACATTTTAGACTCACATTAATATGTAGCCGAGAAATTTCTTAGCATAGTTCTCAGTATATTCTTTTAACATAAATCATCTCTCATAAAAACTGCATCTTCCTTTATAGAATTCTTATCACTTATCTTCCTTATAATATTTTTATAATCCTCCTAGACTTCTTCAGTTAATTGACTTGTGTGCTTATCACCCTTTTCATAATCTATTTCTGTCCAATCGATATTGAGGGTATATTTTATAGCTATAAAATCTGGAATTGAGAATAGGAGAGGATAAGGTCCTTTTAATTCTATTTACTCCTCTCTTAGAACGCTTTTAAGAACATTTATTCCCTATTCCTTAGCCTGGGCTTCAATAGCTGAGAAAGTACTAGAAAAGAACGAGGATAGCTTAGATAAGAGGATAACACTTGTTCAGATACGGTATAATATTCTATACTAATGCTATAGTTTTTTATATAGAATTTATGAGTTAAATCCTACTAAGAAAAACAGATAAAGAGTAGCCTGCTGGATGTAGAAATGATTTATAGAACAGTAATTACTCCATTAATTCTAAATAGTCTTTCTCTTTATTATATCTTTATAACTCACTCCTCACTTATTTTGTACCAACGTATATGTAATTCCAAAGATTTCAAAATGTTAACCAGTATTATTATTCCCTTCTTAGACTTCATAACGGTTTCACAACTGGAAAACTTATCGAAAAACATTAAAGTTTAAATTGATGTATAAATAACGCGGTGCCGCGGTAGCTCAGTTGGCAGAGCGCCGGGCTGTTAAACCGGGTTTGGCATAGAAACCCGGTGGTCGGTGGTTCGAGTCCACCCCGCGGCGCCTTGTAGGAAATTTCTCATGATTTTTAAAAAAATTAGTGTTGTCCTTCTTTCAAAATTTGAAGATTCTTGTGAACTTTTTGTGATATTTATAAAAATTATGAAAGTACTATTTTTCCTTTGGATGACTTATCGCCGATGATAACAATAATGAGTACTTCCTTTTACCTCGATATTAAACAAGAGAACTGTATGATCGAGTTACTGAAGTATTATAGAAAAATAAGGTTTTTCACTAAGTATTAGTCATAAATTAGGATTAGTTTATGTCCGCCTGCTAAATAGATTTTTACAAAAAATCACAGTAATCTTAATATATGGTCTATAGGAAAAACGTCTGTGGTTTCTCAGTCAGAATGTTATTACCTCATATCCGTTGTTAACATAATATGCTACTCTGTCTCCCATTGGCTCGAGCCTTATTCCTATTTCGGTCAGTTTCTCTACTAACCCCTCATTCTTTGCAACACCAATACAAGCGGAATCTATCACTCTTTCCTCAAGCATTTTCTGAAACATTTCTTTGGTTTCTCCTTCGAGTTTCGTTAATCTCTTTTGGCTAGGCCCGAAGAAGGCTACTTTCACATCTTCATATCTCTTTTTAAAGTGGCTGTTATATGCCATTCTCATTCCCATATCGAACTTTTGGTCATCCGACATTATTAGGAAGAGTACTTTTGCCATAAAGAATCTTTATAATTCGTCATTAAAATGTGTTAAGCAACAAAATTGTAAAATTGTATAGACCACACGCCGATGTGATTGCTCTCTAGAACTTATCTAACCATCTCCTCTTAGCCACTTTTATTGCCATTTTCCTACTCATCATCAGGTGGTACCTTGCCCTCAAATAGTATCTCCACCTGCCTATATGATAGAGTCTTGATTTATAACCCACTTTGAAAACCTATCAACAACCGTATATAAAACTTTGTCATAAAATAGAAGTAAGGGAGTAAATGGTTAGGAGTAGAACATTTATAGTAATAGGATTTGTGGTAATGTCATTTAACTCTCTTTATCAGTATGCTTGGAATGCACTGCTACCGTTATTTAAGTCTGGGTTTAATGCTTCCTTGGTAGAGATCGAGGTAGCCTTTACTCTATTTACAGTATTTTCTACGACCTCCCAGATTATAGGGGGAAGTATTGCTGATTATAGGGGACCCAAAGGAATAGGTATTATCTCGGCTTTACTCTCGGCATTTGGTTTTTTGGGGACGTCTTTTAGCTCTTCAATTTACGAATTTTACATGTTCTGGTCACTCGGGAGTATCGGTGAAGGGATCCTTTACGGGATAGCAGCTAACCTTGCCGTCAAGTGGTTTCCTAAAAAGAGAGGATTTGCAACAGGCTTTGTATCCTTGGGTTTCGGCTTAGGTTCAGCTATAGCAAATCCCTTTATTACTTCAGCCACAAACTTCAGGTTACCGACCCTTGTGATTGGACTCGTAGAGTTAATGATACTGCCCGTTTTATTATTCATAGTAGACTATCCCAAGAGAGTGAAGGGTAAAAAGCCAACTAAAGTGGTCAGAACACTCACATGGTGGTTGATATATGTCTCCTTTGCAACGTCAGCCGTGCCCCTAACTGTTCTCTCTTCCTCTCTTTCCGTACTTTCTCCTAAAGATCTCCTCGTTTTATTAGTTACAATCTTTCCCTTGCTCAGTGGTATTAGTAGACCTATTATAGGTTATATTTCGGACAAACTGGGCAGGGAGAGGACTACTTCTGCAGTACTTTTTGTAATGATTCTAGGTAGTATTTTTTTCTTGTTTAATCTCGTAGTTCCTTCTGTATTATTAATAGGCTTTTTTGGAGGGTCTATGATAACTCTCTTCTTTGCTTTATCTGGTGATATATTCGGGGAAAAATATTCTACCTCTAATAATGCTATTCTCTATACTGGAAAGGCTGTAGCTGGTGTATTAGGTAGTACTGTTTTCAGCTTGTTATTACTCTACGATCCTTTTTACGCCAGGCTTTTTGTCCTTATTAATGCCGTGATCGGTTTCTTACTCATTTTCTTAGTAACAAAGGGTAGTAGTTCTTCTAAGGTTGTCAGCTAAGAAATGAAAGTGCTGTCTTTACTGCAATGTCTTCTTGTTCACTTATTATTTTGTAGTAAAGGGACAGCCCCTTTATTACGTTTTCAATACCTTTTTTCAGGTCATGAGTTTCACTCTCCACTGTCAAACATCCATTTTCATTCTCCTTGTATTGAAAGTCTTTAGTAAGATCGTTTACCAGATCAACACCTGGGAATGGTGTTAGACATAGTTCACTAGTGGTAGATATGGTGGAGTTTCTTAGTTCTAGCGGTAGCACGTACTTAACATTTCCGGGTTTTTCAAGAATTTCAGCCAGTCTTTCGAGTTTTATATTTTCTAGATCTTTTAGTTTCTCTTTAGGAAAGTCAGTAGTCACAAGTATCACGTAGTTTCCTACTTGTTTGTAAATATATTTCCCTTCTATGCCGATGACGTAATACCAACCCTCTTCATTAACGTCCCCCATTATGTAATTTGTGATGGAGTTACGAAATTCAAGTAAGTTAGTGTAAATTTCAATTCGTGGCATTAAGATATTGTTTATTACTTTAAGATGTAAAGCCTTGTGGTGTGTTTTATTATCTCTTTTTCTCAGGTATAAGGAGATAAGTCTAGAATTATATTTTAATTATCTTTATACATTGTAATAATATTGAGTTACGTAGATAGTATAACTGTTCACTTAAAAGTTTTATATAATGTATTATTTTAGAAATTAATTTCGATTCTTTTTTACGAGTTTTAATCTTTACAGAATTTAATTAAGGGTTTTTTGAAGGCTCTTCATATAGTTAAGTTTAATAGAACTGTTGTAACGCGTGAAAAATGGAGAAATGACTCAAGAGAATAAGTCCTTATTTCTCAGGGAAAGCTCCGGGTTAGTGAGGGAAGTAAGCCCGTGGGCATCAATGTCAGCTACATTCGGTCTTGTAACCGGTGGAGTTCCAATCCTTATACTTTCGTGGCTCTTCACAGCCCCTGGGGCTAACTGGATACTTTCTTTTTTATTCATGTTACCCGCGACTCTGGGTATGGCTTTCCTATTCTATATAGCTGGGGTTTCCATGCCTAGGGCTGGAGGAGATTACGTGTTTAACAGTAGGGCTATTCACCCTGCTGTAGGCTTTGTCAATTATTGGGGTCTTTTTATAGGGTTTGCACTATCTTTAGGTTATTACAGCTATTTGGCAGCCCAGTGGTTTTCCTACTTGTTCTCTGGGATAGGTTTGGCTTATAACAATTCTTATTTTTTATCAATAGGAAATTACTTAGGTACTACTCAAGCTGAGATCTTACTGGGAACTATAGTAGTAATTATATCCTCATTATTGGGGGCATTTACGCGCTATCAGTGGAAGTTCGTGGTTTATGGGGGAATAATATCACTAATAACATCGGTCATCATGTTTGGTGCGTTAGCCACTATTCACCCTTCAGAATTTGCTAATGCACTAGCACAGAATACCGGTATAACCAACGCGTATAATGAAGTGATAAATGACGCTACTTCTAATGGTTTATCATTTTATCCTACACTTTATGCTACTGCGTTGGCAGGACCCGTGGTGTGGTACTATTATACATGGTATAACTTACCTGTGTCTTGGAGTGGTGAAATGAGAAAGCCTAAACAAAATGTATTGTATGCGACTATAGTTTCGATTTTGATTATAGCCCTTTACTACATTGTCTTTACTTATCTTAACTTAAATGCTTTCGGTTACAAGTTTCTAACGGCCTGGAGTTATATAAGTAATAATGGTGTAAATGATACAGTATATAACACCTTACAGAATATAGGCAACTTCACTCCTTATTTCGCGTTTATAACAATACATAGTTTACCCCTCTTCATCATTATGTTCATAGCACTATGGCTACCTAACTTCTACAGCAATCCACCACTAGTAGTAGCGTTAGTCAGGTATTTGTTTGCGTGGTCTTTTGACCGTATAATGCCTGCATGGCTGGCAGATGTCAACGAAAGTCTAAAGGCTCCTGTTAAGTCTACTGTGTTAGTGGGGATACTAGGTGAAATAGGGGTTTTACTATACGCATTTAATACTCCAATAGCGATTGTAGATATTACTGTCGTGTTCGAGATAGGATATGCTGTTTTCGCTCTCTCAATAGCTCTTATGCCCATTTTAAGGGCAAATTTGTTCAAAAATGCAGTAGTTTATAGAAAGACCATAGGTAAAGTGCCGATAGTTAGCATAATAGGGTTCAGTGTGTTTGCGTTCCTAATGTATATTCTTTATATTACATGGGGTAATCCAGTGCTATTGCCGATAAACTTACCTACCCTGGCTTCGTTAGCGGTAATTTATGCTTCTGGTATTGTAATTTACACGATAGCCTACATTAATAATAAGAGAAAAGGGATAGACCTAAGTATATTGTTCAAAGAAATTCCTCCAGAGTAATTTCCATCATTTAAATGTTTTTTGTTAGTAAGATATTCTTATTTTTATTCCAATTTTTTACTGAATTATCTTTCTTAATAGTTCCCTTTCATATATTACACCTAATAGTTTACCTTCTCTATCTACTACGGCTATCACTGGTGTCTCCTTTTCTTTGAACCTACGAAGCACGTCTATCACCTTTGTTTGCTCATTTACAATTTCTACATCCTCTAACTCTACATCACAAACGTTTAATCTCTCATAGTCAGCTGGGTCAATTTCTAACAAAGTAGTCACAGTGATTATTGATGTAGGTTTCATTCCCTCATTAACTACTACTAACGCTCTAACTCTCTTATCGTTCATTAAGTTTACTACTTGTCTCAAATTATCATCACATGTTACAAACACTTTTTCTTCTATCACTTCTCTTACTGGTATACTAAGATTCAATTTTTTCTTAGTCTCAGCTTTAGGGTTTCCATACTTTAACCTAAATATGAGAGGGAAGAAGAGTGCGACGTAAGTTATAGTTAATGTTGCTAAAGAGTACTGAAATTGAGATATAAGTGTTGAAGACAATGCAGTGATTAGCAAGGAGACATCAACTCCTCCTTTGATCGATGTTCCTATTCCGTTAAGTATTGGGTCTATGTTATGAACTTTCGCCATTAGAAAGCCCGAGACGAACTTACTTGAAATGACTGCTAAGAACAAGGCTACCGATAAGAACAAGAGTTGCGGAGTTATCCTGACAAAATACAGTCCTATACTCACGAAGAAAAGAGGCTCGAAAAAGCCATAGGTAAAGGCATGCAATCTCTCCCTGAGATGGGGTCTGTCTGCAAAGTAATCTCTAAGTAAAAAGCCCAAGAAAAGGGCAGCTATAGCCGAGTTAAATCCATAAATTTCCGCAAAGAAACCTACGATAAGAATAATTGATATTATTGTTGCGAATTCTACTTCCCTAACTTTAAAATACCCCTCTACAGCTTCTAGTGTTTTCGCTATATACTTACCTGAAACGGTTATTAAGATTACAAGTAATATCGTGCCTATAAGCTGTAAGAGAGAAAGGTGGGTAATTATCGAAAACGTGAAGATCGATATGATCTCGTTTAGTACTGATTGGTTGAAGATCTTTATACCCAATTTTTCCTTCGCTATACCTATGTCTGTAAGTAGTCTTGTTAAAGGTCCTACACTAGTCATTACCAAAGGTATTACAATAACTAAATCAAACATTCCTAAATAATATAAGGTTAAAGAGATCACTATTAATGGTATTATTATCTCTATTAGTGATGTTAGTAAGTCTTTTTTGTCTACGTTAAATTTTTCACCTATTTCCTCAGCTCCTGCAAGGAAAAGTAAAAATACTATTCCTAACGATGCAATAAACGATATAATATTGTTAAGTTTCACTAGGTCCAAAAGACCAGGCCCTAAGATAATTCCTATAAGTATTGGCCCTACAAATCTTACGACGTTAAGCCTTCCAAATAGCTCTTCTATCAACTTAGCTGTTAGTAGCAATACTCCCAGATATAATAGACTGGTTACGGCAATGTCCATAGCAAAGAACTTTTTATGCTTTACCGGTAAAAAGTCTACCGATGTATGTATTTAAAGGAATTTCTGGTTACATCACGGTCTTGGCCTTAATGATTCTTGAAGGAATAGGTTTTCCAATACCCAGTGAGGTTATAATGCCTTTGGTTGGCTATTTCTCAAAGCTTGGTTATCTCGATATAGTTATAGGAGTATTAATAGGTACAACCGGAAGCCTAATAGGCTCAATTATAGATTATTATTTAGCGTTAAAGCTAGGGCCAAAATTCGTGAGGAAGTTTGGAAGATACATTATGTTTGATGAGGAAAAGGAAAGAAAACTTAGCATATGGTTTCAAAAGCATGGTGTAGTAACTGTGTTTGGATTCAGGTTTATTCCTGAGTTTAGAGCGTTAATATCATTCCCTGCTGGATTGGCTGGGATGAATTTAGCAAAGTTTTTAATTGTCACATTTTTAGGTCATTTAATCTGGGATTCCTCGTTGGCTTATGCAGGTTTTCTGCTTTACCAACAAGTCAATTACGTAATCACGTTGGCTGAGAGGTTCTCAGAAGCGTTACTGGTAGTATTCGTTATAGCAGTTGCAATATACATTTTGTATAGACTTAAGTTCACTTCCCATTCTTAATTTGCCAATAGGCTTGGTCAAAAGCCTTATTTACTATGTTAATCAAATCGTTAAGATTGTTTACGTTATTTAAGTTTATAATTACCGTAAAGACGTTTGTTCCTCCGTTTTTACTAGAAAAAACTATATTAGGAAGTTGGTTCTCATCTTTAAGGTAATCCTTCAGGATATCCTTAACTCTCTCCATAACTTTCACTCCTTCCACATCAGCATTCACAGTGACTTGTAATGGATAAACTAATCCCCCTTCAGTTCTCTCTAGTTTATAGAATACTGTGTTACCCAAAAAGGCTGAGTTAGGTATCTTTACTAGGTTCCCGTTAATGGTAAGAACCTCTGTAAAGAGTAGAGAGACTTTCTTTACCTCTCCTATAATGGGAGATCCCCAAATCCAAGAAATTAACGATACTGCATCGCCTGGACTTAGAGTCCTGCTTGATGTAACTAAAACACCCGAAAGGAGGTTTTGGGCTACTGTCTGAACCGCAAGGCCTATTACTATACCACCTACAGCACCTCCCACTACGACACCTGTAAGGTTTACGTGAAGTGCTGTAAGTATAGCCAGAACTAATATAGTGTAGAACACTACATCTAAAGAGAATTTTATAATATTTGCTAACCCTCTTTCAAGTTTAGCAAGAAGTGTCATTGAAAGCAGTTGTTGAATCAACCTTATTACCAGATAACCTCCTATAGCAACAATAATGACGCCGATTCCAGTCTTTATGTCTGGCTCTAACTGAGATACGGTTGAAGCAATTGACTTAGGTAGATTTGGTATTAGCAAAGTTAGGATAACTCCCGTTAAGTAGTAAAGTATTGATAAAGCTACTAATATAACTAAAATTTTAATGAGCTGATTCCTCCATTGCATAAAAGTAGTTAGAGTGTATTATTAAAAAGATTAACTAGACTTTAGTCTTCTATATAATCTATAAAAAAATACTATGAGTGTTATTTGACCGAAGTCAAGAACCAATTCTGGCGATGCTGCACTGTATTTTATATAAAAAAAGAAGGGAAGGATTATCATTTCCGGTTTCCAAATGGTATAGACTAAATAAAAATTCAGGTAATTTATTATGCTAAACGAAAGAGCAGAGGCATCTATTAATGAGTTAATCATTATGTTTTTAGATCCCCAGAACAAGACAGCGAAAACAATGAAGAACATAAGAAGGATAAAGCCGGAGAAAGACAAACCCACTGGAATTTGTAGGTCGTAATTAGGGAAATGCGTAGGTTCATCTATTGGTGCTAAAGGTCCAAAAGCTAGAGCTATGATTATAAGTAATATTGTTAGTGCAATGACATATGAATAATAATCGATAATTTTGCTAAGACTCATTCAATTTCCTCTTCCTTTAGTTTTAATAAAACTTTTCCTACCTCCTCCACTGATTCTTTGAGGGTAAAGTAAGCTTCTACAACCTTTTCTCTGCTATGCCCGTAGATCGCTAAATTGTTCATGGAAATACAATAGTGAGGGTAAAGTAAGCCGTAATCACCACAGAATCTTGTAAATTTTACTTCTATATTTTGACTGAGTTTTAGTTCCCTGAACGGTATATCAACGTGGATTTTTACTTTTTTATCATAAGTTAACACTTCATGTTTCGCCTTTCCAGTTACGATATAAAGAGCCTTTAAGAGGTTTAGTTCTTCACTAGAGAATGGTAACTTAATTTCTATTTTGCGAAAAGTTAGAATATCACTGCTTATTGAGAAATCCGTAACTATGCATTCTTTTATACTATTCGTCCTTTTTATTGAGTTGTTTTCGACATAGAGAACTTCTTCTTTTTCGCCCTTAATTCCTACTTTGTTGTCTTTTGTAATACATATTTCTACTTTTTTCAATTACCTCTTTCAACCTCTCCCTAAATTTCTTGGGGGTAATTTATTTTTAATCCCTTCAATTGCCGTGCTTATTCCAATCTTTTCTTCCTCCATTTCAACCTGGTCAAGTAACCTCCTTAATAAATCCAAATCTATAGGTAAAAGAAAGTTAAACATATAAGAAGAAGTAAATTTCTCGATTCTTAATTCCCAATCGTTATTCAATGGTCTAGATAAGGAGTCATTATCTAAGTGTACTACTTTAGCTTTTTTTACCACAACTGAATGATAACCTAATTTTATTGCATTTACAGCAATATAGGACTCATTATAACTTCCTCTTAAGCTATACGTTAGAACTCTTGTTTTCGAGTACACTTCTCTCTTAATGCTCATATTTACCCCTGCTATTGCAATACTTTTCCCGTAACCTTTCTCTTTGTCAACACTGAAACCTGTCTTCGTTAAATATGCTTTATATTCGGAGAAGATAGATGAATATTCTTGCATGAATTCTGTATTTTTGAATCTCATGTATAAACTATTAGGATAATTGATCCATTTCTTTCCTATGATTTCTCCTGAAATAACTCCTACGTCTTTATTACTCTCGTGTAATTCTACGTGTTCCATAACCCAGTTTTTGTCGGGAATTGCATCATCAGTAGTTAATAGTATTTTTTCCGTCTGCATTTTCTAAAACTAAATTCAGTCCTTCTTCAAAAAGTTCTTCTTTTTGTTCTAGAAACCGTATGTTAAGAACTTTTTCGTACTCTTCAAATTCACGTGTTAAGTTACCTTTATAGGTGATTATAATATCAAAATCGTCTTCTGACTGTTGCATTAAAGCCCTTAATGTTTTATGCAGAGATTTTCTTAACAAACTAGGAATTCCTACTGTTGCTTTAACCATATCTTTTAAACTTCGTTTTCACAGTATTTATTTGTGAATACTAAATTACTGGCGATTCTTTTGGTAATCTCCGTCCTAACTAATGTCTACTTAGCTTATTTATTATCGCACGTAATACAGACTCAATATATAGGTTATGCTAGGAATATTTCTACTAATTCTTTTGCAAGTTCTCACTCTTCAATCAATTCTTATACATCATCTTTTACCCGTTCCGTTAAATTGATCTTAGCACATGATTCTCAAGTCACTTTCTCTCTAGTTAATAATGGTAACAATATAACTTATGCATTAGTAATAATAACATTAATACACGAAGGACATCATGAAGAAAAAGTGATAATCTTAACGACTCATAATGAATCTGTTACTATTGAGTTAGATAAAGGTGTTTATAAAGTAGAAGAGGAATTTAGTGTGGTTTATTCTGGGTACTTAAATATAAGCGGAATTTCCGTTAATATTAGTGTAAGTTCGAGTGATGAAGAATAGGATACATTGTTACATATGACGGATAGAATTTTGCAAGATAGATTCTATTCTTGATAAGTAAAGGAATTAACATAATAATATGTAAAAAATTATGTAAAAACTAACGAAAAACACCAAAAATCATTGAGAAAGATGCTCTATTTGCCTATTAATATGGGTAATATGAAAATTGCAAACATTAAATTAAAGAATACAATAATTGTTATAATAGTATATAACTTATTTCTTTCTATAGCGAATTGGATAATTCCTAAGAGTACTCTGATCACGGGAGTTGCTATTAAGATCATTAGTCCTAAATATATATAATCTAGAGGACTAAGGGTAGATAATCCTGAAGGAATTTCGTATGGCATAAAAATGGAACTGTTAACTATTGAGTTAGGAGATGCTATCTGAGTTATGCTAAATCCGTTTGAATCTTGAAAAGTAAAAAGGAAGATTATACCTAATATTATAAATATTGCACTCAGTATTACTCCTATTCTTAAAGCATATCCTATAATATCATTAAAATCCAAACCCCATCCCTCTCATTATCATTTGTATTCCTAAAAATACTAGAATCGCTGTAAAGATGTATCTTATGGCTTTATTGGTAATTCTCACTAAAATTTTAGTTCCTATATAAGCTCCTATAAGGACTCCAATAGCTGTTCCAGCGGCTAGGAAAGGTTGAATATACCCAAATAACCAGTAAATCGAGCTACCAGTAGCTGCTGTAACCCCTATCATAAAATTGCTAGTAGTAGTACTTACCTTCATAGGTAAGTTCATAGCCCAGTCCATACCCAGAACTTTTAACGCACCCGATCCTATTCCTAAAAGTCCTGAGATAAACCCTGCAAAAAACATTATTATTTCCCCAAGCCACCATCTTATTCCTATATATTCGACCTCCATTTTTAGGGCGGTATCATAATATTTTCCATATAAGCCAAATACCTTAGTAGTCCAGTCCGGTTTTACGGCTTTGGGAAGTTCATATTTAGATTTAGATATCTGGATAAAAACTTGCGAGAGTAAGACTATACCGAAAACTATGTATATGATAAACTGTAAGTTGTGTGAGTAAATATAAGCTGTCGTTAGGGAACCCACAATAGAACCAGAAGTAGTTGCTATCTCTAATCCCATTCCTATTCTGATATTAGTGATTCTATCTTTAATGTATGCGCTAGCAGCACCGCTAGATGTCGCTATTGTGGAAATTAAGCTGGCGCCTGAGGCATAAACTATAGGAATTCCCAGATATAAGGTATAAATAGGGACAAGGAATGTTGCTCCACCTAGGCCGGTTAATGCACCAAGAATACCAGAAAGAGCACTTATAATAACTATCACAATAAAAAACTGTAATGGCTCTAACATACTTTAATACTCTAATCTGTTAGTTTTAAAATTGTCACTTCTTATTTATATTAAAACTCTTTAATCAACATCTTATAAAAGTTGTAGTTTGGAATTTTAATAAAATAAAATAACGATCATATTGACGTTTTTATGTAAATGTAAATTAAGGAAAATTTTAATTCACTAAAAGGAATGTGTGTAATCGAAATGTTAGTTGAGTTATTTTTGTTTTTACTATTTTTATCAGCGATAGTCGCAGGGTTACTAGGGAGTTTGACAGGTTTGGGTGGTGGAGTAGTATTAACGCCAATATTAGTTCTATTTTTAGGCGTTCCAGTGCCTTACGCAGTAGGAACAAGTCTAATATCTACAATATCTACCTCAGCCTCTTCAGGATCTAGATATCTAAATGCTGGAATAGCTAACATGAGGATTGCTATATCTCTTGAAATAGCTACAACTGCTGGTGCTATTACTGGTTCATTCCTAGAATTTTTGGTTGAAAAATATAAGTTATTTGCAATTTTGGACATAATATTCGGTATAGTATTAATATTTTCAACTATACCTAATTTTATGAGAATGTCTAGTGAGATTCCAGCATATATAAGTCCAGACGGATTATCAAAATTAATGAAGTTAGAAGGAGACTATTACGACGAAGCTTTAAGACAAAAGATCCGTTATCATGGAGTAAGATATCCTGTTGGGCTAGCTGGAATGTATATCGCTGGACTCGTTTCAGGATTATTAGGTATTGGCTCTGGTGCACTAAAAGTATTAGCTATGGATCTTGGAATGAACCTACCTTTTAAAGTAAGTACCGCTACTAGCAGTTTTATGATTGGTGTAACAGCGGCAACTAGCTCAGGAGTATATTGGGCACTAGGTCTCATAGATCCAATAATAATCGCGGCTACTGTCCCTGGCGTATTTTTGGGTGCTTCGTTAGGATCAAGGTATTTAAACAGATTTTTGAGTAGAAGGTTAAGGCAAATATTTACTTTAGTCCTAGTAGCTCTTGGAATCCAGCTAATTTTGAAGGGGCTTGGTATTTTTGGATGAAAAAAAGGTCATAAGTTCAACACTTAGATACGGGGTTATTATATCTTCTATACTAATTGTAAGTGGAATGCTAATTTTCATAGTGTTGCATAGTAACTCCTCTGTTAACATATACGCATATAATACATCAAATATTGATATCTTTAACCTTAACAATCCTTTGAATATTTCTCTTTATGGTCTGATTGTATTAATCTCCTTGCCGGTTCTAATAGTCGGAGAACAAGTAATAATATACTCTACAGAGAGAGATAAGATCTATATACTTATTAGTTTAGTAGTTTTGTCGTTAATGATCTTTGCGATAATTATAATGCCTAGATTGTTGCATTAAGATAGTTTTTTCTTCCTTCTACTTCCCTATTTTATGTTAAATTTAATTCCTTAGTTGTTTTATTATAACGTGTGAAACTACTGGGCTTAGTAACGCTTCTCTCATTTCTGACTTTATCTATATTATCTACTGGTGTCTCCTCTTCAGTTGCTGAAACAATATTTTATAACGGGACTGTAATAATAAGGACTTATAATCAATCAGTAGTATATCTTCCATTGCAAAACATAACTAGATTGCAGGCTAGTTCTCATTTCACATTACAGAATAATAAGGTTATTCTAGCTAATCCCGATTCTGTTCTAACTTATCAAGCTAAAATTGACGGAGTAATAAAGATTTCACAACCTTATAACTCCACAATTTGTATTATATTACCTTATCAGACTCAGTTACTATACTTGTATCCAGCCCCAATATCATCTACCATAACACAAAGCGGCTTTCTAAATCTTACTTTCTATGGTTCAAATATAACTATAGTGTTTTCACCTTCTGCTTCAACTATAAAGTATAATCAAAATTCAAACGGGCTTTTTACTATTTTGGTAGTATTACTGATAATTAGCGTAACTTCCACAATAACACTTGCTTACCTATTACTCAAAAATTTTAGAAAAGAAAAAATCCGGGAAAATCTAGATAATGTGGAAGTAGAAATAGATAATAATAATCTAGATGAAAGAGACAAAGTAGTTCTAGAAGCAATAAGACAAGGGGCAGATACTCTAGCTAAAATTAGTAAGATAACAGGCCTGCCTAGAACTACTGCCTATAGAAGGGTTAAGAAACTGATAAGTCTTGGATACGTTGAGGAAATAAGAGAGAGGAATAAAATCAGATACATTGCAAATAAAAATGTAGGTGAGAATGATAATAATATATGAAAATAATCCAACTCGTAAATCGAAGACCAGTCACAGCTAATTCCGAAATAAGTATCAAACAAGCCGCAGAGATAATGAAAAGGGAAAGTGTGGGTTCAATAGTAATTACTGACAAAGATTATAATCCAATAGGTATAGTGACAGAGAGGGACATAATTTACGCAATAGCTGACGGAATTCCTCTAGAATCTTCAATAGACCAGATAATGAGCCAAAACCCCGTTACTATTGATGGTGATGCTGACATAAGCGAAGCTGTGGCATTAATGAGTTCAAGAGGAATTAGGCATCTCGTAGTCATAAATAAGGAAGGTAAAGTAGTAGGTGTTATTTCTATTAAGGACGTCGTTAAAGCTGTAGGTAGCATAGCACTTGATCTAGCCTTTTGGTAATTAGAATTATTTTTAATTAAAAATAAACTTTAACTAGAAAGGTTTTTACATTCAGAATAATTAATAAATAGCTATAGTAAACCTAAAAGGTACTAAAACAGCTGAAAACCTTAAACAAGGCTTTATAGGAGAGTCGATGGCTAACAGACGATATCTCTACTTCGCCAAGAGAGCGGATGAAGAAGGTTATCCAGAAATAGCTCAGTTATTAAGGAGTATTGCCGAGGGAGAAACAGCCCACGCTTTCGGTTACCTAGACTTTATAAGACAAGGAGGGTTAACAGATCCAGCTACTGACAAGCCCATAGGAACTTTAGAGGAGATGTTAGAATCTGCAATCGCTGGAGAAACTTACGAGTTTACCCAGATGTATCCTGGTTTTGCTAAGGTAGCGAGGGAAGAGGGATTTAATGAAGTAGCTGAGTGGTTTGAGACCCTCGCGAGAGCAGAGAAAAGCCACGCTGAAAAATTCCAGAACGTACTTAAGATGTTAAAGGGAGAGCAATGAAACTGGTGTTGAACCCAGAAGACAAGTCTTTTTTTGATACTTCTTTAATCACATCAGAGTTTGTGAGACAAGCCTCAATTTGTCACGGGTGTAGACTTTGCTTTAATTACTGTTACGTCTTTCCGAAACTTTTAAGCTAACCGACTCTAAGGGACCCAAAAACCTAACATATGAGGATGCCGTTGATATTGCGTCGGACTGTTTCCATTGTAAAATGTGTTATACAAATTGTCCTTATACACCCCACACGAGTTTGAAATGGACTTTGCCCACTTGATGGAGTGGGTTTGGTTGAGTTACAAGGGCAGAAAGCCGTTAACGCTCAGGGATTTTTTAAACGAGATGCTCGACTATAGTAAGATAGGTAGAAGCTTCATTATTAAGATGTATCCGCATAGTAGGAGGCTTATGGAAATAAGTGATGATGCACCAATGTCGGAGATGAAAAAGGACGTATTTACTTTCATAGCAAAACCCGTGAAGGTTGAAAACCGATAAAGAAGGTAGCCCTTTTCCACACTTGTTTAGTTGACAACTTTAACCACGAGATCGGTGAAGCATTGCTTGAGGTTTACGGAAATCTGGGAATAGAAGTAAAGATAGTCAAGGAGTTCAAATGCTGCGGAGCACCTATGCTAGATGTAGGTGATGTGAAGAGGCTAAAGGATAATGCAGAACATAATTATGCGTTAATGCAAAAACTTGTTAGTGAAGGATATGATATAGTGTGTCCTATCCCAACTTGTACGTTAATGCTATCCAAAGAATACACGTTAATACTTGGTAAGGATGAGATAAAGGTGTATGACTCGCTGGAGTATTTATTAAAGCTGGAACGTGGGGAAAATAAAAATAAAAGGGAAATTCCCTAAGTCTATTTTCTACCATCCACCTTGTCACTTGAAATATCTAAAAGTAGGTTACAGTGGAGTGAATTTATTAAGGAGAATGGGAGCCAAGATAGAGATCTCAGACAAGGGTTGCTCTGGAATAGATGGGGATTGAGAAATTATGAGAAAGCTAAAAATGTAGGGAGTAAAATGATGGCTGCATTTAAGGAGAATAAGGCTGAAGTATTTATGACCGAGTGTCCACTAGCTGGACTTCAAATTACTAAAGCGAGCGGAAGAAGACCCCTTCACCCATTAGAAGTTATAAGGGAGGCGATGAAAAATGGGTAAAATAACTCTTTATGATATAATTCCTTGGAACGAATACGCAAAGATCAGAATGGAGAGGGTTAAATGGATAGTCAATGTAAAAAGTAGAAGAAGGATAGATTTAGGAGATAGGTTGACACTTCTTTTCGAGAACAGAGATACTGTATTACATCAAATTCAAGAGATGGTGTATCTTGACAGGCTGGAGAAGAAAGAAGATATCGAGAGGGAAATAAAGATTTACAGTGATTTACTGCCTTGCGGAGGTAAAATAAAGGCTACCCTTTATATTAACGCCTTTGACCAAGTAGGCTTGTTGAAGGTCTTTAAGGAGCTAAAGGGTATATATAACTCAGTGTTTCTGAAAGTAGGTGATAAATTAATTCAAGGAATACCGGAAGCCGGTAGAGAGCAAGGTGAGGCTTTTAGCACAGTACAGTACTTAACTTTCGATTTAGAAGGGGCTAAAAGCGACGATATAGAGGTTCATATAATTCACGAAAACTATCGTGTGTCGAAGAAGTTAGATAGGGATTTGGCTAGAGAACTTATCAAAGAGGCTAACGAGGAATGTTAAAATATTTTAAAAATCTCATTATTGAAAGACATTGATTTAAAATAAAATTTAATAATAGTTATGTGTAATCTAAACTATTTTTAACTTCTACTGATCAACATTTATATACTATTCTGAGAGAAAGGTAATTTATGAAATATGTAGTAGCTTATGACGGATCTGAGTATTCAAAAAAAGCAATATCATTTTTACTTAAAATGTTAAAGAAGGAAGACGAGGTCTATTTAGTAACAGTAGTTAAAGAACCTCCTAAATCTCCGGAGCAGAAAATAATTGAGGAACGAAGTAAGGCAGAAGAAGTACAGAAGGAGATTATAAAGGAATTATCCGATTTTAAAGTAAAGGCAGATATATTAGAAAGTTTAGACGTCTCAGATGCAATAATAGAATACTGTAGTAAAATAGGGTGTGATATGATAGTTACCGGTAGTAGGGGGTTGACAGGATTAAAGAGGATAGTTCTAGGTAGTGTTTCTCAAGCTATTTTAAATAAATCTCACGTTCCGGTACTTATAGTAAAGTAGTCCTAAATTGATTAAAAATAAACTCACAAACAAAATATAATTTTTTATATTGTTTAACGTAACACATTCTTTATATGGATATTCAAGTTAGAACACATACGGCATTGCATATAGTGAAGGGCGCTTTGAGGAAGGTTTTGGAAACTAAGTGGACGGCAAGCACTTACGTTAACGGTAACCACGGCAGGATAACAGTCGTGTCCGAAAGAAAGCCCACAGATGAAGAAATGGAAAAGGTCTTCCAGTTGGCAAATTCCAAGGTAAATGAAAACATACCAATAATCATAGAGGAATTGCCTCGAGAAGAAGCTGAAAGGAAATACGGTGACGAGATGTACGATCTCTTCCCTGTCCCATCAGAGGTTAAAATCCTAAAAATAGTCATTATCCCACCTGACTGGAATATAAACGCGTGTAACAAAGAACACACTAAAACTACTGGAGAGATAGGTAGAATCATAGGAGATGATTGGAGGTATAGAAATACAAAAAAGTTATTGGAGGTATCTTTCGATATAGAGTAATGATTAATTGTCAAAGTGTTTATAGTTCTTCTAAGTTAGAGTTTCCGTGAGAGAATTTGGTGTGTGACAATTTGTTAAACTTTACTAAATTTTAAACACTATATAAAATATATAGTTGACAATAGACTATATTTTCAAATATAAACTACTAAGGTAAATATTATATTCATATATCCAGTATAGGAATTTGAAATGTCAAATAATCCCTTTAAGAGCATGGACTCTTTGAAGTTAACATTCAACCACATAAAGATATGGTATACAGCCGGAATGGGCTTTTTTACTGATGCCTATGATTTATTGGTTATATCCTATATATTGGCTACGTTTATAGATGCGTATAAATACTACGGAATGTCAGTGCCGGGCTTCACAAATTACCTGGTAGGCCCTAATAGCGACTTTTGGATTGGTCTTCTGGCTTCATCAGCGATAATAACTGCAATACTTGGCCAACTAATCTTCGGGTTTTTAGGAGATAAGTTAGGTAGGAAATCCGTATACGGTGTTGAGGCATCTTTGCTAACAATTGGTGCTTTGTTAAGTGCATTTGCATGGAACTTACCCTCCCTCATATTCTTTAGGTCTATAATGGGACTAGGGATAGGTGGAGATTATCCAATATCTGCTACAATAATGAGTGAATACGCAAACGTGAAAGATAGGGGAAAGTTAATAGCCTTAGTCTTTTCGAATCAAGCTTTGGGTTCATTAGCTGCACTTGCTGTAGGTGTTATATCGGTCAGTATACTTCCTCCTGATATAGCCTGGAGAGTAATGGCAGGATTAGGAGCTATTCCCGCAGCAACGGTAATATATCTGAGGAGGAAAGTCCCAGAGACTCCTAGATACTCTCTTTTAGTTAAGGGTAACATAGAAGAAGCTAAGAAGGCAGCTAAATTTTTAGGAACTGGTATTGAGGTAAACTCTAATGTGAGAAGCGGAATAAAAGGAGTTAGTGAGTTCTTATCTACTTACTTACCCGTTCTGATAGGGACTGCGGGTACATGGTTTATACTCGATATAGCCTTTTATGGAACTGGTATATACTCTTCTTCTGCTTTAGCTCCAGTGTTCGGGAATCCCTTCCCATCCCATCCAACAGCGTTATCTCTTAGCGAGTTTCAGTCCGATTTAGCTAAAGCATTGTTCATAGGTGGAGTACCTTTCTTAGTAGGATTTCCAGGCTACTTTGCTGCTGTTGCTTTGTTAGATAAGCTCGGTAGAAAATGGATACAACTTCAAGGATTTATCGCTATGGCAATAATTTATGCCGTGGTATCTTCAGTTATGATTGTGAATGGGACAAAGGTAGAAGGTTTCAGTATACCTCCTACTTTAGCGTTTATCATTTACTCCCTATCTTACTTTTTCATAGATTTTGGTCCAAATACTACTACATTTGTAATCCCAGCTGAAGTTTATCCGACTAAATTTAGAACAACTGGTCATGGTATATCAGCTGCTTCTGGCAAGATTGGTGCTGCGATAACCACATATTTATTTCCATCATTAATAGCTACAATAGGGATAAAGGAAATACTTATAATGCTCGCGATACTGAGCGTGATAGGAGGCATAATAACATATGCATTTGTCCCAGAGCCTAAAATGAAACCCCTAGAGGAAGCCTCAAGGGAAAAGATAGAAGTTAGTCAGTGACTTTACAATTTATGTTTTTCATTCATATAAAGTCTGTTAACATCTTGATTTATTAAGGAAAATGAGAAATCTTGATAGAAAATCCCTCTCTACTCGATCTACTTGTTCTTTAAACGTGGTAGTGAATACCAGATTAACCGATATTAAGTTGAGAACAGCTACTAACAAGTAGAAGTCCTTGAGATCGAATAGTTAATTTTTCTTCATATTATTACCTTTACTCATCTAAACTACCTCTTCTGCTCCAATGTATTAATAAAAGCGCTTAGTTAGTACTATTTCTTAAAAGCGAACTCAAGGATTAAGACAAAGGGTCGAGATGTAAAATACCTTCTCTATGTAGTTTATACTAGAAACAAGTCCTCAGACTAAATTTGAGAAGAAGTGTCGAAGATGAGTATTGGGTAATCAGTCAAGGTTTACCACACATATTATTAAGTTTCATCTAAAAGCTTTTTCTATTACTCATTTTCTTATTTTCTATCCTTTCTGATTTCTAAATGGAAAATATATTAGTGAGCTTTTAGTTTAACGTTTTTATATTACTTTACTTAAACATTTTATGATATGATAAAACTACATTCGGTAATTCTTTTAATACTTTTTATGATAAATCTCTTAACATTCTTTGGCATATCTACAAGTACTTATGCATCGTATGTAGGACCAGAGATTGGGAACTCACAACCTATAGGCTATTTGAACCCTCAACAGCCAATATGTATAGGTATCCTTATACCGCCTAAAAATATGAATGAACTTTACTTATTAGCTCAGGAAGTAGCTTATCATCAGATAAAGCCAATTCCTACTTCGCAATTATTTTCAATGTTTGCCCAAAAGGATAAGGAGGATCAGATAATAAAATTCTTGAATGAAAGTGGTTTCCATCTTGTCTATAGGAGTCCCTTCGCTATTATAGCTGAAGGATATGTATATCAAGTAAAAGAAGCGTTTCATACTGAATTAGCTCTATATAAAGATGGTAATATTGTCTATTACATGCCTACGTCAAAACCTATAGTTCCATCCGAATTTAGTGGTGTTATGATCCAAGGTCTAACTAATTATACTAACGTAAACTATCAACTAAACTTGATCGTTTTAGGAAAAGTAAAGGGGAATACTCTTATACCTAATGTTAATCCTGAAATAGCTAACGTGACTGGGTTTAAGTACCTATCGTTCGCCGCTAATATGTACACTCCTCAAGATATAATAGGTGCTTATAACATTACACAAGGAGGAAAGAATGTAACAATAGCAATAATCGATCCTTACGGGGATCCAACAATATTAGAAGACTTAGCTTTGTTCGATAAGGAGTTTCATTTACCTCCAGCTAATATATCAATTATTCCAATAGGTCCTTATGATCCTATTTTCGGCTTATCTACTGGTTGGTATATTGAGACAGCTTTAGATGTTGAAACAGCTCATGCTATAGCTCCTTATGCACATATAGATTTGGTGGTCCCGTCAAGTGTTACGTTTATACCTGAGGCAATAGATTATATTGTCTCTAATGATGTTGCTCAAGTAGTTTCTATGAGTTTTGGTATTCCTGAGAACGTTTTAGGTGCATCTGGACTGTTTGTCGTTTTTCAGGGAACGGCTTATCCAAATACACCATATTGGGATTATTACTTCGCCTTAGGAACTGTTGAAGGTATAACCTTTCTGGCATCATCTGGCGACGAGGGTGCGACGGCAGGAGGACTTTCAACTTATAGTGGTGTATCTTATCCAGCCACAAGTCCTTTTGTAACTGCTGTAGGAGGAACGACATTATTCGTTAACGTAACATCGGGGTATCTATCAACAGAAAATTCTACAGCGACTTACGGGTATGAAACAGCTTGGTCTTTTGATAACATGTTCTACTTCCCATATGTAGCCTCTGACGGAGGTTATAGCGAAATATATCCTAAACCTTGGTATCAAATGATGATCAACGGTACAACTAGGCCAAATCCAGATGTAGCAGCTGTTGCTAATCCAAATACTGGCGAAATAATATATGTTTTAGGGCAGCAGGAAGTAATAGGAGGTACTAGCTTATCCGCTCCTATTTGGGCCGGTATTGTAGCTGATATAATATCTCAGACTCACAAACCAATAGGACTCTTAAATAACATACTTTACTGGATATACTCTAACTCTTCATTATATCAGAAAGCTTTCCATCAAATTACATTTGGGTTTAACGGATTATATACTGCTCATTCAGGCTATAACTTGGTAACTGGTTTAGGGTCTCCTGATTATTACTGGTTACTTAAGGCAGTTGAATATTACGAATCGATACCAAGGCTAGATGTATCCGTTACAGCTGTAGAATCTAACGTACAATATCCATGGTTTATGTATAATTCTACTTTCACAATTCTTGCAAAGATATCTTATCCTAACGGAACCGAGGTTACGAATGGAAGCTTTAATGCTTACATATACACGATTAAAGGATTACTTACCTCGTTACCGTTGATCTTTAACGGCTCTTATTGGGAGGCAGAATACACAATTACACCTAGCGATCCTCCAAACATATGGTATATAGTAGTGAACGGAACAGTTGGCAATTTAAGTGGAGTTGGAGCTTATGAGATAGACGTAGGTCTCTCAGTTAACATAATTTCACCAGTGCCTTTCCCCTATAGTCTATCTATACCGCCTAACACTCCATTTTCAATCGAAGCGTGTGTATATTATCCAAATTTAACCCCTGCAAATGTGTCCTTAGAAGCTCATTTCGTTCAAAATAATGCTATAGTATATAACGTAACACTTTTACCTACTTCCACTCCAGGTTTATATAGAGGGGTATTTGCTGTGGTCACTCCATCTAAAGAAGGAGTTTTTGTAATGTTCGTTAATGATACATATGGCTGTGCATTCTCTTATGAGACCATAGGAGGGCTCAACTTATTCACTTTCATCTTTACTCCTATTGATGATGGATTTCCATCAATTTCACCGAACCAGAACATTACAATATTGGCCTTTACATTTGATCAATCAGGACTAGGTATATTCACGAGTAACGTAACTGCATATATATACTCACCTAAGGGGAATTTAGTTGGCGAAGTTAACTTAAAGCCTGCAACTGAAGCGACGCAGTTCGGCGTCTACAATTTGTTCGGTTTCCAAGAGGGTAATTTTACTATCCCAGCAAATGCTTCACCAGGTTTCTATAGAGTAGTAATAGTAGGAGTTTATAACGGGTCTATAGGCTTAGAAGAGATGAATTATACTACTTACTTCTATGTTTCCCCCTCGACTTTATCTGTAGATGTTAAAAGTGTAGGTGAAGTATTTGAAGGTCAATACATAAAAGTCTACGCTAATATAACTTATCCTAATGGAACAGAAGTAACTACTGGTATATTTACAGCTACACTAATACCATATCAGAACGAGAATCAACAGATCTTTTTAGAGTCTGAAAACGGGGTTCCACTTCAATATAACTCTACATTGAAAGAGTGGGTTGGTTTACTTAGAGTGCCGGGAGGTATAAATGCTACTGTATATACTGGGAACTCTCTATACTCTCTGGCTGGTCCTTGGAAAATAGCTATAGCTGGGGCAAGCTATAATGGGTACAACTCGTTATCTTATGGAGAGTATGTTCAAGTTGAACCTTATGTTTATTTGCCATCACTAAATCTAGGCTCATCAAAAATAATGTATTTACCACCGTTTATAACTGAGGTAAATGGTACTTATGAGATTCAAGGTGTTTATATTCCAGCTCTAAATCTCTCAAACGGAAAATACATGATACAGAATTCAATAATAGGTTCGCTAGTATCTCAGAATTCAACAGTGATTATAGAAGGATCAACAATATCGACTATTACTTCTTTGAATTCCAATTTAGAGTTGGAAAATACTAAAATAGAGGATAGTCAGGTAGGAATATATTCAATAGATTCTAATATAACATTAAGTTCGATAACATTTGAGAATATAAATCTAGCTCTGAAATACGTAAATAGTAATATAGTTACATCCAGTACGAGTTTTATAAATGTTAGTAAAATAAGTAACTTCCCAACACCTCAACTTTCCTACCCCAATCAAATCACCTATCCTACTTCCTACATATTGGTTAATATAACCAATTATAACACCTCTGTGTTGAAAATCATAAAAGTTCTAGTGGATGGCAAACCGGTGAACTTTAGTGTAAGTCAGGGAATTAACGGAGTAGAAGTTAAGATACCGTTCAACTCAACCGAGATGCCTTCTGGAGTGAATACTGTCTTACTCAAGGTTTATAATGGTATGTATTACGATCTTTCCTTTAGTGTGGATAATCAATATCCGTTCCAGAGTTTATCGTCATCAGTGGCTTCTTCGGTTAGTTCAACTAGAACATTAGCATTAGCGTTAGGTTTGGTAGCTATAATCTTGTCCGTTTTAGCTATAATTATAACCTTTAGGAAGGGAGGTGGTAAAAGTGGTAAATGAGATGAAAAAATTCTTTATTTTATTTCTAGTTTTTCTTATAGTTTTTTCTCCCACATATTACTCTCTAAATATTGTAAATATTCATGAAAATAACTTAACAATCTCTAAGCCTCAACTCTTATATAACATCACCTCTCCTATCCTTGAAGGGTTTACAGATCCTAAGTATTACTCCTTCCAGGCCTACGAGGTAAAGCCTCCTAACGTTACACCAGTTATAATTCATGTAGCCACCAATGCAATATTTAATAACACCGGTTTGACGCCTGAGAACTTCACAGTTGAGGTTCCTAATGGTAGTTATAGTATGATTATAATGAACGTGAGTATTTCGGAAAGTAACGGTACTCAATACGATAGGGCAGTTTACATATTTGTTGATGGTGTCCCTATATTCTGGGGATCTACACAAGAGATCAATAATTCTACTGCTTCTGTAGACTTAACCATGTTTGAGAATTTGTTAGTGGGTAGAAATGTTACGTTTCAAGCAGTTATAGAGAACTTCTATGATGCTAAGATAGGCATAACAGGTGTTTACCATCTTAATATTACTCTGTTACTATATCCCGGTATTAAACCCAAAGGCTTACCTAATATGTTTATCCCTCTCTTCGTATCTAAGTACAACTACTCTTATATCATTCTTAATCCTTTAAACCCCTCCGTTAGCCAGGTAGTTAATATTCCTAATGGAACATATATGATGAAATTACTGATTTATGAAGAAGGAGGAGGACTTGATGAATTCTGGTATGCTAATGAGCCTGCTACAAGAAGTATTGAAGTATATTATAATGGTAGCCTTGTCGGTGTTGTAAACCCCTACGAAACTATCTATACTGGAGGAATAGATCTATTCTGGTGGAAACCTATGCCATCCATTAATACATTAGCATTTCATACACCGTATATAATCGACCTTACTCCTATGTTAGCTTTAGGTAATAAGGGTGTTATTACGGTTCATGTCACAAATCTAAGGGAGGCATTACAGATCACTGGGTCTACTGCTTTTGATTGGGATGTTGCAGGCGTATTAATGCTATGGGTTAACACTTCTAATCCACTTATCTCAGGTAAGTTATTAACGAGCTATGCAAGATACATAGACTCTACTCCAATATTTACCCCTGGGTTCCCAGGAATATATTATCAAGAGGTGGGGAACTATCTCTTAAATTACTCGGCAATTTTGAAGTTTAAGAGTGGTACTGAATATTCTCTAGTAACACAAGAAGGTAGGTTTACTGCATATCAGACTTTTAATAATATATATGAGAAAGCATACCTAGATGAAAAGTTTAGTGAATATTCATTAGAAAGAGGGTTAGTAAACTCCTCAATGGTCATAAGAGGTTACTATCCAATACTGTTACAATTCTCTGCATTTGCAACTCCAATATCTAATCCCAATGTAATTCCTTACAACCTGACTTATATTCAGAACGGTACACTATCATTAGGATTATATTACTACTTTAGCACCTCCTATTCTTCGAGTAATACTACTATGTGGATCAAAGAAAATGAGACAAGTATAGGAGGGTTCAGTGGCATCCTAGAGATTATAAACAGTTATGGTGGGGCAATATTAGTAAGTCTTACATCTAATAATGCCCTAACTGAAAAGAGCCTTACCGCCGAGTTCCTAGTTAATGGTGAAGGCTATAAAGAGTTATTTAATGCTGAAGCTTTGCAAAACAGTACTACTAATTTAGCTGGCTACTACATTAAGATCTCAGTGAACTATATTCCGATTAGCTGATTTTTCCCCAACTTTTTTGTCTGTCCGCTTTTTGATAAACTTAAAACTGTAGATTAGGAATTTTTTCTTATGTCAAAGATTTCTCAAATAGTGCCTATAGTATTAGCTAATCCCGAAAAAGGGAGTGCCACATGGGCTTCAGTGATGATACTTGTAAGGGTAGTGACCTCTGATGGAATGGTAGGATATGGAGAAGCTGTCCCTACACTTAGAGTTATTAATGTATATAATACTATAAAACAAGTAGCTAAGAGTTATATAGGAAAAGAAGCAGAGGAGCCTGAGAAAAATTATCATGAATGGTATAAACAAGACTTCTACTTAGCGAGATCTTTTGAGTCAGCTACAGCTACTAGTGCAATAGATCAGGCTCTATGGGATATACTGGGGAAAGAATTAGGAGCCCCTATATACAAATTACTAGGCGGTAAGGTGAGGGACAAAATACCAGTGTATGCTAACGGTTGGTATCAAGATGCTGTATATCCTGAAGATTTTGCTGAAAAGGCTAAAAGAGTAGTGAACATGGGATATAAAGCATTGAAATTTGATCCTTTCGGTCCTTATTATGACTGGATTGACGAAAAAGGATTGAAGGAAGCAGAAGCTAGGGTGAGGGCTGTAAGAGAAGCAGTTGGTGACCAAGTGGATATACTAATTGAACATCACGGGCGTTTTAATGCTAACAGTGCAATAGCTATTGCAAAAAGACTTGAAAAATATAATCCAGTTTTTATGGAGGAACCAGTTCACCACGAGGATATAGAGGGTTTAAGAAAATACAAGTCTGTTGTGACTTCGCTCAAAGTAGCATTAGGTGAAAGGTTAGTGAGTCTTAAGGAGGCAATGGTTTACATTGGTGAAAGATTAGTAGATATAATACAGCCCGACCTATGTAATATTGGTGGAATTACTGTAGGTAGAAAGGTTGTAAATCTTGCTGAGGCTAATGACGTTGAAGTGGCTTTTCATAATGCATTTGGTTCTATCCAAAACGCTTATTCCTTACACCTAAGTGCAACTGTTAAAAACTTGTATTTATTGGAAAGCTTTTATGATTGGTTCCCTCAGTGGAAGAGAGATATAATATATGATGAGACCAAGGTCGATAACGGACATGTAAAAATTCCTGAAAAACCTGGAATAGGTGTCTCTATAAATGAAAAAGCGATCGAGAGTATGAAAGTAGAGCCTAAAGAATTGGATGTTGTAGATGAACCAGTTTGGGTAGTAAAGGGTACATGGAAGCATTTCAGTTAAAAACGTTGATAAAAGTGACTTTTTAAAGTCCGTCTAGTTCATAAACTGTTTTATCTTGTCCTATAAATATTCTTTTTATTTCATCTCCATTCCTATACAATATTCCCGCAGACTGACCGTGGTATACGCTTGAGAACACTGTAATTATCTTTTTATCTATATCGATTCTAAATCCGTCTACTGCCTCATGTCCTCTTATAATCCCCTTAAGACCGGTTTGTGATAGGAACTGGTCTACTACTTTTTTTCCGAAGTAGTAAATCCCCTCACCTCTTATGTTTGGTACAAATGTTAGCTCTTCTAATCCTTCTCTTGGATCATTCCATAGTAGCTGCATTGCTATACTATCTGAAGGTTCAGTGTCTGGGTAAGGCAATTTTCTAATGTCATCTACGCTATTAATACCTAAGACTAGATTTCCGTCACTATCAACTTTAGACGGTAAACCTCCGTGAACACAAAAATATCCGTTAACTACAGCTGCGTAAGGCATGTAAGAGAAGAAGTCTTTGAATTTTTCGTACGCATTCTCGTCATCAAACTTTTGCTTTACTTCATCATAGAAGCCGTAATAATAGTTTGTAATCGGGCTCTCGTGATTTCCGCGTAAAACCAGAACTTTTTTACCATCTGTTTGAACCATTTTTTCTAATATAAGTTGTAAATTTTCAACACCTAGAGGTGGGTATCTGTCTACATAATCGCCTAGAAATACCATTAGGTCTACTTTATCGTAAAAGTTGTCAAAGGCGTACTTAGTGATGTCAATTGCACCGTGTGTGTCACCTATAAATACAACTTTTTGTGCTTTAAACTCCCCTAAGAATGTTCCATATTGCTTGAATATATCCTTAGCTTTTTCAAGCAATTCGAAAATGTTTTCTTGTTCTTCCACTCTTTGCTCTTCGTTTGACATACTATATGATTTGTATAAAATATATTTTAAAGGTTTAAGGAGTCTTATTATAGATGGAATAAAAGTAGGAAAGTAGGAAAAATTTTCCTCAAAAAAAGTTAAGTTATTGTCGCCGTTTGTTTATATCTCTTTAAGTACTCATCGATTGTAATCAATTCGTTATTATCGTCAACTACCAACGTTCCAGGCTTACCGTACCTACCTTTTAAGACATACCATAGTGTTGCTACTGATAGGATAGCTATTAGTGTTGTCGTTTGGAATATATCAGGTATCTGAAGTGATAGACCTATGCCGATCAAGTTAATCACGGATGAGGCCACTGGAATAACAAGTGTAGCTATATTTAGTCTTCCTATGAACCAGTATAGAAAAGGAACACCAAAACCATCAATTATCCTTCCGCTTAGCCAGAATATACTTGTTATTACACTTATTTCAGTGAACGCGTTTTCTGGCGAACCTGTAACAATTAGCGGGATTAATGTGAATAAGGCTGATATTAGCCCAACTATCATTGTTGCAACAATAGGTTCATTTTCTTTGTTAACTTTTTCGAATACTTTAGGCATTACTTTTTCTCTAGCTAAGTTGAATAGTACTCTAGCTGCTCCTACAGTTGTTCCAATGTTAGATGCCAGCAAGCTGTTTATCGACAACACAAGCCCTAGCATAACAATAGGAAGTCCGAATTTGAACAGTTCATATAAAAGCGGTTGAGGATAATTTGACAATGAAGAAAGAGAGCCGTTCCATAATGCTACTAAACCATAAGTTCCAGCTAATATTGCTCCTCCTCCTAATATTAAGGCTAACCATATACCGGCTGTTATGTTCTTTCTGGGTGTCTTAGTTTCTTCGCCAAGATAAGTAGCAGCCCCAGCTCCAGATATACTTACAATAGATAAGATCATTGCGGTTCCTATTGCGTTGAATGAAGTACCGGGGGCAGGGATAAAGAATGCAGGATTAAATCCTTTTGTAGCTACTGCGTAAACGAAGAGAGCGTAAAGGAAAACGACCTCTAACGTTGCACTCACACTAACAATATAGCTAAGTAATCTCCTGATGTGAATAAGATATGAGGCTATTGTAGGGTAAGCTAAACCCACAAGTATTGCCAAACCTAGCGTGTAAGGAGGTAAAGTTATGTTTAATAGCTGGAATATTACGCTAAGAACGAGATATATAGTTAAAGCATTAACTGCGTTTAGGCTGGAGTAAGCTATTATCTCAAATATAGCTTCATAATAGGCTACTGTTTTGCTTCTCCACGCTGCTGCTCCATACGTGTAGAAACCGCCAGCTGAAGCTAACTTGGTTGAATATCTAGTGAGTGTATAAACCCATAATGCGCTTCCTATCAAACCAAGGATTGTTGCAAATACTACTGCTTGTCCAGCATAAGCTATTGCAGCTGTAGTTGTGGAAACTACACTACCCAATGGTGCTGTAACTGCCATAGCTTGACCGTAAGCTTCTCTAATTGATAAACTTGCCTTGGAGAGGCCCATAAAACTTCCCTATAAGCTTTACTGTCCTAAACTATTTTTAAAATTATCTAATTTTCATCCCTTCCGGATCAGCAAAGCTTATAAGACAATACGTTGAGGAAATGTTTAGTTAGCTTATAGGGAGATTAAAAAATGTTTAAAGTTATTTGGAAATTGATAACAGACTTTTTTGTCAAAAAATTAAATGAAACTAAATTATTCCTATTGTTATTTCTCTAGTTCTTCTATTACTTTCTTTATATTTTGCTTAACTTCCTCGAACCTGACTTTAGTGTCAGGCGGAAAAGGCTTCTTAGGATTTATAGAATTTAATAGATTTAAGGATTCATTAAGTAATTTTACTGCGGTATGCGTAGCAGTTAGGTTTTTGTAAGCCTCCTTGACCTTTTTTACCGCCTCATTCCATACTTTAAGGTCTTCTTCCGTGATTATGCCATCTTTTACTAAATATGTTCTAAAATCGTCATCAGAAAGAGGTATATCGTTATCTATCAGTCTCCACAAGATGTCCTTAGCACTCATTAAACCTAAAATAAATATTATGTGATTAAAGATTTAACTGAAGGTATTTTAGGTGGTATGATTAGCTTTAGCATAAGGACTAACTGGAGGTAAGGTGTGAATATTGTAATACTACTAATAATAAAGTGTTGGAAACATTTTATATTTGTGAACTAAACAAATTGATTTCGAATGGAAAAACAAGGGAATACCGAGAAAAGTAGAGTAAGACTGGTTTATACTGGACTGGTTAACTTGAGTTTGAGGTTATTTACATCACCTTTATCATTCGTTTTTATGTATTTAGTAGCCCACTACTTAAGTAGTCTAAGGAATGGAGTACTGCTCTTCGCTACATGGCAATCGATATTTGTTTTAGTGACGGGCTATTTTACAATTCCATCTGATATATTTTCCCTTCTAACGTCGAGATATGCTGCCGAAAATAGACCTGTTGGTGGAGCAATAATAGTGAATTTGGTATCTGGTATTATAGCAACAATGGTCTATATTCTTCTTATTCCTTATTTCATGTCTACATTAGGATATTATGATCCTTTCGCATTCCTAGTTTCTTCTCTAGTAATTATTACGTTCTATATTAATAAAGTGGTCATGGCTATAGCAAGAGGTAGGAAACCTATAACAATAGGTATAGGCTATAGTTTGTTTCAAATCTCTAGGCTTGGCTTCGTAATTCTAGCTTTTTACTTTTTGCACTTGACAATTATAGGAGTAGCACTAGCATACGTTATAGGATATGTTGCGCAAACTTTATATAACATTTCATACGTTGATGCTAACTTAAAAATAGATCTTAAAACGACATTGGTTATAATAAAGAAGTCACTAATCACTATTATTTATTACATCCAGTTGATAGTGGAGGCATCATTAGTTTGGTTGACTCTAATAATTACTAGAGATGCTGAAATAGTATCTTATTTTGAATCAGCCTTAATTATAGCAAATATTGTAGGATGGTCACAATCAGTTTACGACGGTCTGATAGCAAAACTAGGCGAAACTAAATCTAAAGATGTTGTAGAAACCTCAATAAAGCTTTACTTTGTTACATCTGCGCTTTTTATGGTCTTTACTATTGTCGAGGCTCACGCATTTCTGTATCATATAAGACCTGAGTACGTTATGTCTATCTATACCATTGTACTTCTGTCAATATCTAATTTCGCAAGGAATCTATACACGATCTTTTACTATTCCGTGTTCATGATCGATAAAAGTATGGGAGTTGACGACGATCTTTCATTTAAGGGATATACGGCATCATTAAATAAATCGAATCTTACGTTTTCAATAATTGGAATTGCGGTTTCAATGGTTCTTGTATACTTATTCAAAGGAGCTAAACCTTATGAGATCTCGGCTATAATGACGATAGGTCTTCTTATAAACTCCCTCTGGATGCTATTTTCATCATACAAATTAAGCAAAAGATTATATAACTTCAGTGTTCCCTACAAGGAAATTACGTCCTCAGTTTCGGCAATGTTGATAGTGGTTTTGGCTATGTTGGAATTATCGAAAAACGTGAGTTATGAATGGATGTTGCTGAATGCCGTGATTTCGACATTTATGTTCATAGGATTACTTTATCTGTTCAACCCTTATGCCCGTTATCTAGTTAAAGCTTCCCTTAGGGAGATAAGAAAAATTCTTATGTCGAGAATTTAATTAAGTGCTATGACCGGTCTTGAAATTAGGATGAGAAAACTCTTCGAGAAGAACAGAGCATTTGTGGTAGCGTTGGATCACGGTCTTGTTATGGGTCCCCTAAAAGGCTTGGAAAGAATTGCGGAGACCGTGAGAAAAATATCGGATAAAGGACCTGACGCTCTTCAAATGACGCCAGCTATGGTAAGGATCCTTAAGGAGAACTTTTTCTCGAGATCTTCTCCGATGTTGATAGCAAGGCTTGACACTGCTAACGTTTGGAGGCAAAAATACAGAAAATATGAAAGTGGTTACTATTCAGTTGTTTATACTATTAGGGACGCTATAGAGGCGGGAGCAGATGCTGTAGTGACTTACTTAGTTGTAGGATACGGTGAAGATCAAGTTGAGGGTGTAAATGTCGATTATTTGGCAGCTCTGAGAAGAGAGGCTAATGACTACGGGTTACCATTTATAATTGAGCCTTTATTTGTTGCACCGGATAACCCTGACTCTATAAAAGAGCCTGAGTTGGTAAAATATGTAACGAGGCTAGCATCAGAGATAGGTGCCGATATACTAAAAGTGGACTATACGGGGAGCAAGGAATCTTTTAGGGAGGTAGTGAGTTATGCTTTTGCGCCAATCCTTATAAGGGGAGGTCCAAAAACTAATTCTGATGAGGAATTCTTGAAAATGTTGAAGGAAGCATTAGATGCGGGGGCTAAAGGAATTACTGTAGGAAGGAACTTATGGCAATCCGATAATCCTGATAAACTAGCTCGAGCAATTTCCTACCTAGTTCACGATAACAAAGATCTTGGAGAAATCTTAAAAGTATTAAAATAGACATTTTGCTTAATGCTAAAGGAGTTTATTATAAAGAAATCTGAGTTGCTATCAGAAATCGCTTTAGCAGTAATGATCTTTTTGTATACGTATTTTACCGTGATCACCTTTGCCCCGATTAACGGTTATATTGGAGATGAAGTGTGGTATCCTTCTGCTGCTTATAATATCCTGAAGTTTATATTTCACATAACTCCTCCTATGTATTATCCTTATCCTCAGGAGTCTAACATTCAGACTTATATTAACCCTGAACATCCTCCTTTAGCGAAGTATATAATGGCGATTTTCATAGTCTTAATGGGTTATAAACCTCTAGCGTGGAGATTAGGGAGTTGGATAATGGGCGACTTAATGATTGTAGTCGGTTTCTTATTAGCTAGAAAACTTGTAGGAGGGGAGTTAGGAAATATAGCGGGTCTAGTAGCCGCTATGCTAATAATACTATCCCCTAATATATGGCTACTGCATGGTATAGCAATGCTAGACATTTACGTAAGTTTCTTCATATTATTATCTATTTACTTTTTACTCAGTGATAATCTATTACTAGCCTCTATTACTTTAGGTTTAGCATTTGCATCTAAGGAAAGTGCGTTTCCTCTAATCCTTCCCTTTCTCTACTATATTGGAGAATTTAAGAGAAGTCCTATACAGAGGGCCGTATATGGTATAGGAATTCCAGTTACTGCATTTACAATACTATCAATTCCGATAATGATTTATTTCGATGGTATATCGGGGTGGATTCATAATTCCTTTTTATATATGCTAGGCTGGGATGCTACAAATGGGCATATATCTCTTACAGCTATAGACCAGATATCGACTCCTTGGGATTGGTTTTTGGATATACACCCCTTTTACGTTGGCTATAACTTCTACGCGAGTACTAATCCATTTATAATGTGGGCATGGGTAGTTACTACACCCCTCGCGTTCATAATACGAGACCTGAAAAGTATTATACTTACGATGTCTGCATGGACAATATGGCTATCGTTTTGTGTTGTATATATTCTAGGTAATCATACACTGTTTAGTTTTTATGTTACTGACTTTGCTGGAATAATAAATGTTTATGTTCCAGTCTCAATTTTTAAATTCTATAAATGGATCTCTACGATGAGGTCGGAGAAAGTTAATAATTTTGTAAAACAAGACAATTCTGGGAGTCCTTCTAATGTCAGTTAAGAAAGCTGTAATTACAGCAGCAGGTAAAGGTAGCAGAATGAAATACATAACCTCGGTTTTACCAAAAGCATTATTACCTTTATTTAAAGCCGAGGACGGAAAAATAGTTATGAGACCTATAATAGACTTAATAATCGAATCTCTTCACGCTGCTAGTGTAGAGAAATTCTGCATAGTAGTTGGTAAACATGGTAAACTACTGATGGATTACTTATTCGAGAGGGAGGTGACTTTTGTATTTCAAAAAGAGCCTAAGGGTTTCGGGGATGCAGTTTTAAAGGCCGAAGATTTTGCTGGTTCTGATCCCTTTTTCGTTCATGCAGATGACGGTGTATTAACTGGAGGGTATAAGGAGGCTGCTTCACTTTTCAGTGAGATTAGACCTGAAGCTGTTCTCTTATTGAGAGAAGTTAAGAATCCTAAGAGATATGGAGTTGTTACTGTGCAAGATAAAGGTATATACATGAATCACAAGTTATTCAAAGTATTAGAAGCAGAAGAAAAGCCAGAAAACCCTAAGTCTAATATAGCTATATCAGCTGTATATATTTTAACTCCTAAAGTGTTCAGGGCGTTAAAGTCTATTACCGTTGAAGAGGGAAAAGAACTGGAATTAACCTACGGAATTCAGGGAGTTATTAATGATGGTGGAGAAGTTTACGGAATACTACTAAAAGATGAGAAGTGGCTTAACGTAGGAGATCCAGCAAGTTATTATGAGGCGTTGAGTAGGACTTTTACTTCTTCCTCCACTTAGTTTTAGGAGGAATTACGTGTCTATATCTCTCTAACCTTTCTTTGTAAGGTAGTAAGTCTTTTATCATAATTTTAACTTCTTCAGGCAACCTTTTCTTAGGATAGAAACCTAGTGACGGAAGGATTTTGATCTCTGGGTTATAGTAATGCTCTTCGGCCTCTACTCTGGGATTAGGATAGTTGCCTATCTGAACATCTAAGCCAAGTTCTTCTCCTGCTTTTTTCACAATCTGAGCAATCTGTCTAACAGAGTAAATCTCAGCAAACTGGTTAGCGACCCTATATTCTCCTTGTTTAGGAGGATGTTCCAGAAGTAGTGTTAAAGCTTGCATACTATCTTCAAGAGACAGAAAACCTCTGGTTTGACCTCCTTTCCCGTAAACTGTTAGTGGTTGTCCTATTATGGCTTCTACACAAAATCTGTTTACAACAGTCCCCCAAACTTCATCGAAGTCAAAACGTGTCCTTAATGTCTCTTCTATTATCTCTTCAGTCCTTGTACCGTATACTGGTCCCTGCATTATATCTGTTACGGTAAGTTCTTTACTGATCTCGTTAAAGTAAAGGATAAAGTCAGTATCATGTATCTTAGTAATGTGATATATTGAACTTCCTTTTCTAGGAACTATTATTCTATCTTTCATTCCGTTAACTATGGCGTCTACGTATATACTTTCTGGTATGTTAAATGAAGGCGTACCGTACTCGCCCATTGTTCCCATTTTAAGGAGATGTATAGTAGGGTCTACTTCTAAAATTGCCTGAATAACCCTAAGGGTTCCGACCTCATTGTTAATTACGGTAAAAACTGAGTGATCCATATCTATCATCGAGTATGGGGCCGACCTCTGCTCGGCGAAATGAACAATAGCGTCGGGCTTATGTTTACTAACTATTTCCTTGAGGAAAGGATAGTCCGTGACGTCTCCTTTATAAAACGTTATATCGACACCAAGATGTTTCTTCGCTTCTTTAACTCTTTCTTCAGGCTCGGGTAACGGAAAAGCGGAATCTGCCCCTACCTCTTGTGAGAACTTTCTTGTGGAAAGATTATCTATACCTATGACTTCATGACCCCTTCTAGCTAATCGTAAGGCTAATGGCCAACCCAGATATCCATCTATTCCTAGTATTAGAACCTTCATTTACATAATCTTTATGAGTAACGTATATAAGATTATTCCTAATGATAATAGTAGGAGTCGATGCTGGAGGCACTAAAACTAAGGCTGTAGCTTACGATGAGGAAGGTAATCTAATAGGCGAAGGAAATTCTGGCTCAGGAAATTATCACAACGTAGGTTTATCCAAGGCTATTGCTCATATAAAAGAATCAATCTACCAATCCACCCAGGGTAAAGAGCCAGACGTTGTTGCAATGGGTGTAGCCGGTCTTGACTCTAGGTATGACTGGGAGAACTTTTCACCCTTAGCTATGAACATAGCTAAGAAAGTAATTATAAAGCACGATGGTGTTATAGCATTATTTGCTGAAACCCTAGGACAACCGGGTGTTGTAGTAATTGCAGGGACTGGAAGTGTAGTAGAAGGATATGATGGAAAGGATTTTTACAGACTGGGTGGAAGAGGTTGGTTATTGTCAGATGACGGATCTGCGTATTGGGTATCAAGAGAAGCATTAAGAAAAATAATGCGTATGATGGACGGATTAGAAGACAAAACTCCTCTTTTTAACTACGTGACATCGAAAATCGGGGTAAGAGATCTTGACGATTTGGTTCTTTGGGCATACACGAGTAGCTGTCATATAGACATAGTGTCATCGATTGCGGAGGCAGTAGATAGAGCAGCTAGGGAAGGAGATCATGTAGCGATATCTATTCTAAAACAAGGTGCAGAAATCCTAGCTCATCAGGCAGTGACTCTTGCTAAGAAACTGAGGGTAGACAAGGTTTATCTAAAGGGTGGAATGTTTAAGTCACCAATATATTTATCGGTTTTCAAAAACTATCTTTCTCTATACAATATTTCTGGGGATATAGGAACTAGATCCCCAGAACTAGGCGCTGTAATATTAGCATTTAAAGAACTTGGTTTAAATCCTTCCAAGTTAGTTAGCAGGTAAGGCTACTCCCTCGCTTCTGGGGTCAGCTACACCTATGTATATGTCCTTTTTTCTCTTCAGAGCTTGCACTACCCCTACTTCGTTAGTAAAGAAGTCAAGCTCTTGAAATGGTAAATTCATTCTTTTTTCATGAAATATTCTGTCTCCTAAGAATACGAACCGCGGATAATATACAGCATCATCAATTTCCAATCCGTAGTCTACATAATATTGCAATACCTGAGTGTGGATTTGTGGTCTTAAGTCACCCCCAGCACAACCTATTATCAAACTTTCATCGTCTTTTTCAGCCATAAGTATCGAGAGCGTGTGAAGGGGCCTCTTTCTAGGCTCAGGTTTGTTATGCCCTTCAGTGAATCCGTAACCTCTGTTGTTGAACACGATATTTTTGACTGTTATTCCAGAGCCAAATGGAAAGAACAAGCTCTGTATGAACCCAACTTCATTTTCGCCATCCGAAACTACAAAGAAAGTGGTGTCTTTTGTGTTCATTTTCATTTCAGATGCCGAGTAACTGGAAAGTCTTCTTTTCAACCTTTCTTCAGATAATAAGTCTTCTTCAGGATAGTAGAACCTCGGATCCGTAACGAACTTGTTTCTATCTTCATAAGCTAATATGAAGATATTAACGAGTTCTTTAACTCTTTTAGTGTCGTCAAATCTTAACTTCCAAGTTTCTTGAATTTCAGCCATTTTTAATGACTCAAGTGTAGTAATCCCTTGGCTATTAGGAGGTAATTCGTAAAGAGTGTAACCTCTATATGAGGACTTTAAGGGCTTTACCACCTCCCCTTTAAAGTCAGCGAAGTCGGATAATTCTACATTTACACCCTGAGAGTTTAAGCCATTCACTATCTCTTCTGTGAGTTTACTCTCGTAGAAATCTTTTGGGTCTTTTGATATTATCTTTAACACTTCACTAAGTTCTCTGAGTTTCAAAATATCTCCCATTCTTTTTCCTTCAAAAATTTCACTCCAACTTCTGGGCATATTATTTGATTTTGATATAACTTTAGCTAACTCTCTTCCCACGTAAAACCCATTAGCAGCTAAAGATATCGCGGGTCGTAAGACCTCTGATAAGTCCATCGTCATATATTGTCTGTATACGAAATCCCATAGGTCAACTAACCCTGGTATTACTACCGTAGAAGGATCCCTAACTGAGGGTATCTTTTCAACGTTAAGTCTTTTAGGAGACCAACCTGACGCATTATAAGCTATTATCCCTTCAGGAGTTTTTGCTAAGAGGAAACCGTCACCTCCTAATCCGCTGGTATGGGGCATAACGACCGATAACACAGCACTTATGCCGATAGCTGCATCAAATGCGTTACCACCTTGCTCTAGAATCTTAACCCCTACATATGTTGCTATATAATTTTGAGTTGAAACAATTTTTTTTTCCGATAGCTGTTTTCATGTTATATTTAATTTTTTAAAAGAGGAAAATAAGACAATAGGTTAATATTGAAATGGATTTGCCTGAGGAAATAAAGAAACAGCTTAACGAAGGAGTTTGTATAGTACGTAATGAAAACGTAGTCATATGTATGAGTAAAGATGTACCTAGACGTTTGGATGTAGAGATGGATCTTGAAGTGGATAGGGAGAGCGGAAGTGTGATTTTAAGGCATATAATTAAAGACGATCCTGAAAATCCTCTTATAATAGAGTATTCTGTTGATAAGAAGTTTGTTGAGGCTGTAACTCAAAGGAATGGTGAAGTAGTTGTGTATTTTGTAGACGAGCAGTTTAGGGAGGAGATGAATTTTAAAATAAAGATAGACAAAGAAGATCTAAAACTCATTAGGAGGGAAATAGGTCTTGGAAATTAAGTATGTCCAAGAAAAAATGAAGGAAATGTTCTTTGAGAAAGACAAGATGAGAGGGACTTATGCCACTTTTACATGGTTAGTTGAAGAGGTAGGAGAGTTGGCTGAGGCATTATTGAGCGGAAATAGGGATGCAATAGAGGAGGAAATTGCTGACGTTATTGCTTGGACAGTTTCTGTAGCAAATCTTCTAGGTGTAGATGTAGAAGAAGCTTTAAGGAAGAAATATAACATTTAACCACCGTGGAAAAAGAGCAATTCTTTCAACTCCTTAAGGAGTCTATAGAGGACAGTAGGGAAAGATATTACAGAAATCTTGTTTATATTGAAGACCCAGAGAAATACCTCGATTTGGTTAAAGAAGTTCTCTCGCTTTACTTGTCTATAAATCCTGAAGCTCAAGTTGCTTATGCATTTCATCCTTGGGTTAAGGGAGCTAAAGACAGAATGAAAGAAATGAGATCGCTATGTAAAAATTTTGTAGATATTGATTACTCAGCCTCAGAGAGGTATTTGGGAGCTACATTTGACGTTGTGATTCTAGATCTAGTGGACAACTTCGAACCAAATTATATAGGAAGGTTGGTGGATTTAGTTAGAGGAGGAGGTATAATAATTCTATATACTAACTCCTTAACAGAAGGAAAACTTTTCAGAAATTCACTTATTAAGAACGGAAAGGTCAGGGATGTATACGAGAAGAGATTCAAGAGAAAATTGGAGGAGCATGAAGGTATATTTACGATCGTTAACTCGGTTTATAATGCGAAACCGTTTAAGGGTAAAATCGGAGATAAGCCTAGACCACTCATACCGCCTAATCCAATAATGCCCGAGGTTCTTCATAACTTGTGCTTGAGCCCTGATCAAAATAAGGTCTTAGAATCGTTTATAAACCTTAGAGGATCCAACAGAAGAGTCTTAGTAATTACAGCATCCAGAGGGAGGGGAAAAAGTGCAGTAACAGGTTTAGGTTTAGCTGGTTATCTTTATAGAATCGCAGAGAGAGAAAGAGGAAAAAAGCTTAAAATAGTTATAACTGCTCCCTCGATTACAAGTACTTCTCAGGCAATGGAATTTTTAAAGAAAGGTTTGGAAGTATTAGGTATAAAGCATAGAGAGAAAAGGTCTAACTTGGGTTTTCTTAACTCGATAGAGGGAGAATTTTTTAGAGTTTTCTTTGAAGCACCTGAGGCGATACTTGAGACAGAAGGAGATATATTAGTAGTAGATGAAGCTGCTGCGGTTGGCATAGGGATTATAGATTCAGCACTTAAGATTTGGAGGAAAGTGGTTTTAGTCACTACTGTTCACGGGTATGAAGGATCTGGAAAGGCATTCCTTAGATATTTAAACAGAGTCCTAAAGCAAAGGAAGTCTACCGTTTACTGGCAGGAGATGAGAAGACCGCTAAGATACAGTGAAGGAGATCCCATAGAGAAGTGGTTATACGATACTCTCTTGTTGGATGCTGAGCCTAAGGAACCGGAAAAAGAAAAGCTTACTATACTTCAGTTCGAAACGTTAAACCAAGAAGAGTTATTTGCTGATGATGAGAAGTTAAGACAAGTATACGGTATTCTAGTTACTGCTCATTATAGAAATAATCCTAACGATCTGATGATAATGGGAGACGGAGTGCACCATAGATTAGTGTCGTTGAATACTTCCGACGGAATACCCATAGGAGTAGTCCAAATTGCTGAGGAAGGAGGGCTCACAGAGGAAATGATAGAGTCAGCCCTAAAGGGGGTTACGTTCGATGGTGACCTCATCCCTGATAGGCTCATTAAACACGCTAGGTTGAAGGAATTCGGAAGGATGAAAGGTTGGAGAATAGTTAGAATAGCTGTAATGCAGGAACTTCAGGGTAAAGGTTTCGGTAGTGAAGTGTTAAAGATGGTAATAGAAAGCGGGCAATCTCATGGATTGGACTGGATAGGCTCAGCTTTCATGGGTGATGTAAAAGTAATAAATTTCTGGATCAAGAATGGGTTTAGAATAGTGCATGTATCGCCTAAGAGAAATGAAAAACTTGGCGATTTTCCTGTAGTTGTTATTTATCCTTTAACCGAAGTAGCTGAGAAAGCAGTTGAAATTGCGTCCTACATTTTGAAGGATAAATTGCTCAATACTATCCATGACGTATATTTCGGAATGGATCCTGAAGTTGCTAGACTAGTAATCTATGGGACAAGAGCTCATAAAGACGTAGAGATAAATAGGATCTACATAGACAAAGCCGTGGCTTTCATACAAGGGGTTAGCCCTTATGAGTCTTCTGCCGACGGAATTCACATGTTAACTCTCAAGTATTTTTGGGACGTCAGAAGGGATTGGAGCTTAACTCCGGAAGAAGAAATGTTGTTAATTGCCAAAGTCCTACAAGGGAGACCATGGCGGTTTACATCAGCGTCTCTAAGGTCTAACAGAACACATGTTAATGAAATGTTATATGAAATAGTAGCTCAACTTCTTTATAAGTACTACGGGATAACAGCTGATGTTAAAACCGGGGTGGAACTTAAAGATATAAGTTAATGATGAATTTCACAACTCGGAATCGATGAAGAAGTGCACCTCGACTGATCGATCTTGTTATATTTAATTATTTTTATTCTTGCTTAAAAACAATAAGAATAGGAAAAACATACATCATGTATCTAAAAGTTCATGTGAAAAGTAATGCAACTACTACAGCCAATGAAAATAGCTGATGAAGCCCAATTAAAATTCCAGGTTTTTCAGGGTTCTTATTTATAGCCTTATAGGCCAATATTCCTATAATGGCTTCAGCAATTCCAAATGCTAAAGCTATCCACATCTGAAGGTAAATTAGGGCTACGAAGAATATTAATGTGGCAATACCGTGTATAACCCAAGCCCACTGAAGTTTATTCCTAGGTCTTCTGACATCTCCGATACTCAATCTCATCCTTCTAGTGCCGGTAACCACTCCTCCCATGAATATGACGAAGTATAGAAAGTGAGGTGGTATTATAGCATCTTCTAGGAAGCTTATGAATTGTGAAGCTGGATAATTTGTAGCTAATAAGAGGTAACTTACAAATGTCGTGTAAGCTGCAATGTTATGGAGTCCTTGAAATATAGACGGTAATTTTCCAGCTAACACGTACAAGGTTGCCATGCCTAAAAGCGCTGTAAAGATAATGCCGACGAAGCCAATTAGAGTTATCATGTTAAAATCTAGGACCAATAATGTGAGGGAGATCAAACCTACTAATGTTGCTGAAATCCTGTGTATAGCTTCAGGATCTCCTTTCATGGCTACTGACATAATATCTCTTGTGTAAGGCCAATTAGTACCTAAGGACAAACCATAACCATATCCCTCTACTATTCCGCCTAGTATTATTGTGGTGGCTGCTAGCCCCGAGTCTATATAAGCTAATGTCGGAAATACAAAATTGGGTATCATAGGTAAAAATTTCCACATTTAGTTTAAAAAACCTTGCACTGTTAATTAAAGCGTAACGATTATTCTCATTTTAGATTTTTGATAAAATGTCAAAAATGACGAGAAAAAATTATTCAAGATTTTCAAACATATCATCTACAGCTCTAGCTATATCACGTATGGAAATTATACCGGTAAGCTCACCCTTGTCATTTACTACCGGTAAATGTCTTATGTTAAACTGTCTCATTAAAGCTAATGCTCCCGTAACTGGTGAATCTTCCTTAATTGTTATCAGGGAAACGGTCATGATCTCCTCAGCTTTTGTGTCTAGCTTTTTTCCTTTACCTATTGCCCTTACAATATCACGTTCAGTAATAATGCCTACCGGTTTACCGTTTTCGACCACGATAACAGATCCTATATTCTTTTCAGTCATTATCTTTGCTATTTCATAAAGGATAGTGTTCTTATTTACTGTGACAACTGAACTTTTCATATACTCTTTTACAATTTCCTCTGCCATAACAATCACTATCTCTAGAGATTAATAAAACTTCTTAGCTTACCCCTCAGTTTAATATCTTTATAAGTGAGAACTATAATATCATAAAAAGTTTTTGCACTTTAATTTTCATATTTGCATAAGGTTTTTAAAAGTGTGGAAGGATAATAAACCTATGATAAAAGAGTTAACAAAGTTTAGATTAGGGATGATAACTGCAGTAATTGGTACATTAGTATTGGGTTTTGTATTGCTTTTTGGAATTTTAGGCTATTTCTTAGGATTTGGAGAACTTCCTTATATAATAACTGGAGCATTATCAGTTCTTACGGCCATCACATTATTACAGTGGCTTTTTGGCCCCCTTCTCATAAAATCGTTCTACAAATTGCGAGAGGTTACTCCATCAGACCCTAATTACAATTGGTTGTATAATATAGTGCAAGAGGTTTCTATCTACAATAGGATGTCAATTCCCAAAGTTTACATTGCAGATGTTCCTTTTCCGAATGCATTCGCGTTCAGCAGTCCACTTTACGGTAAGAATGTTGCAATTACTTTGCCATTACTTAGAATATTATCTCCTGAAGAAATTAAGGCTGTACTGGGGCACGAACTTGGTCATCTAAAGCATAGGGACACTGAGCTTTTACTTGCCGTAGGTCTGATACCAACGCTACTTTACTGGCTAGGTTACTCTCTTTGGTGGAGCGGAATTTTAGGAGGAGGAAATGGGAGGAATAATAATGGAGGTTCTCTATTCCTAGTAGGTATAGTAATGATCGCTGTGAGTTACCTTTTCAATATTCTAGTCCTTTTCCTGAATAGGATGAGAGAATCTTATGCTGATGTCAACGCAGCTTTAACAATTCCTCAAGGAGCTAAGAACCTTCAAACAGCATTGGCTAAAATTGTACTATATACTGACCCAAGAGTATTAGAAAAGGCTAAGAAAACAGCGGGAGGCAGTGTAGGTAAGATGCTATTCTTCTCTTCTTTGGAAAGACCTGAGATAAGCTCATCAGATGTAGAGGAATTAATACAGCTGTGGAAGACGCAGAAAGTAAGTATACTTAGTGATATATTCAGTGATCATCCTCATCCTGCAAAAAGGATTAAAATGCTAGACAAATTTATTAGCTAAAATAAAAGTTTTTCTTAAAAAGATATTATTCAAATTCTATCGTAGCAGGAGGCTTAGTAGTTATGTCATAAACTACTTCTTTTATATTCTTGCTGAGTGAAGAGATCTCAGATTCCATTTTCTCGAGGAACTCCCAGTCAATTTTTGCAAATTCGGCAGTCATAAAATCTTGTGTTAAAACCGCCCTTATGCCTATAGTGTACTTCCCCTCAGGGTTATCCTCACCTACTTTTACCGTAACGTGAGTTATATCGTATGAGGTAATTTTTTCCATAACCTTTCTCAATTTTTCATAATCCTTATTATTACACTCAACTTTGGCTATTCTCCCATAAGCCCTTACATCTCCCTTTACTCCGGTAGCTTTAGCGGTGTAGGTATATACGTCGCAACCAACTCCTTTAGAAATCTCAGGCTCGTAACTCGAAGTCGATTCAAAAATAACTGCAAAATATTGAGAGTAATCCATGCTATCCAAGTACTTCTCTACTACCTTTGTTGCCTTCCTCACTAGTTCTAGCTTTTCCTTCGTAACTTTACCTACTATTCTCACTAGCAATCCTGGACCGGGGAACGGTTGTCTGTTATAAATTTCCTTAGGTAACCCTAAATACCTAGCTAGGTCTCTTACTTCATTTTTATACAAGTCAGCTAAAGGTTCAACTACTTTAAATCCCCACATCCTTTCAGTATCTATACCCAATTGTACTAGGACGTTGTGTTGTGTTTTTATCCCTCCTTGGGTTTCCACCCAGTCGGCTGCAATGGTACCTTGGATTAGGTATTTAGCATTATACTTCTTAACAAGTTCTGATAATGTATTATAGAAAAGCTCCCTAAATTTTTTTCTCTTCTCCTCAGCGTCTGATATTCCTTCTAGCTCAGATATGAACTTCTCGCTTACGTCAACTACTTGTAAAGGCATAAGGTTTCCTACCATCGACTTTACTTTTTCCGCTTCTCTCTCTCTTAGGAATCCGGTGTCAATCATTACGGGAATAACCTTATCGCCAAGAATTCTATAGGCCAATGCTGCTGCAGTGGTACTGTCGACTCCACCGCTTACCGCAGCTATAGCTTTTCCATCCACTATCTGTTCTAATTGTGGTTTTACTTCCTCAATGAACTTAACGGGATCAAACAGCATTTATATAAATGAGTAAAATACTTCCTATTAAAACCTACTATTTATTTACTTACCTAAGTAAATGTCTCTTATTTCGTCCAAATATAAGTATTTTTCCATGATAATAGTTAATTTTTCGACCTCGTCTTTTACAGTATCTTTGAAACTTTTCGTGTTTATTTTTATACCAAATTTTTCCCTAAGGAGTTTTTTACCCCCCTCAGAGAACATGGATCCGTGTATACTGTAGCCTAAGTAATTATCTTTTTCAGCTCCGTCCGGTACGTCTACCTCCTTCAAACCCCTTTTAGTTATAGTAAACAAGGGTTTTCCAGAGTCTAAATACTTGATTCTCCCCCTTCTTATTTCGTAGCCGTTTACCGACAAGTTTGTCTCTGATAAAGATACGATCTTATCCCTCTCATAAATCGTTTCCACATCAAGTAATCCGAGCCCATTTACCTCCCCTTCGCTAATCTCCACATTATATGGGTCTTTCAGCCTCCTTCCCATGATCTGAAATCCACCACAAATTCCGAGGATTTGTTTTTTCTTGAGGACTTCGACGAAGCCTTTATCTATTAGATATTTTAAGCTCTCTAAAGTATTTTTACTCCCAGGTAAAATTATCAAATCACTTTTAGCAATTTCCGCTGGCTTTTTAATGAACCTAACTGTCGCGTTTGAGTCCTTAAGTGCGTAAAATTCGTTGAAATTACTCATATAGGGATAAGACACTATCGCAACATCGAGTTCTCCTTCACCTAAGTTTCGGACGTTCATAGAGTCTTCAGGCATTATAAGGGGCTCATCAAATAAAGGGAGGTAGCCTAAATACTTCATTCCAGTTTTTTCTTCCAACCACTTTATTGCAGGTTCGAGGTATTTTTCTTCTCCTCTGAACTTGTTTATAATGAACCCCTTAACCTTTTTTCTTACTTCTTGAGGTAAACTCAGATAAGCCCCTAAAGCTGAGGTAAAAGCTCCTCCTCTATCTATGTCTAAGGTAAATATAATTGGGATTTGTAGTTCTTTCGAAAGTTTTACAGCGGTTATGTCCTTTTCGACAAAGTTTGGTTCTATCCCCCCTGCAGATTCAATTACCATATCATCCCTAATTCTCTCCTTCACTTGAACCCATACTTTAGGTAGAAATTGTTCGTAATAATAGGACGCGGAGAAGCTACCCAAAGGCTGACCCATAAAAACTATTTCTATTCCTTTCCCGTCCGGTTTCAGGAGGACGGGGTTCATATATCGTTCTGGTCTTAATCCGGTGCCTATAGCTTGGTAAGCTTGAATAAATGCTATTTCCCCGTAATCTAATGTAGGATAACTGTTCAGTGACATATTTTGGGCTTTAAAAGGGATAGCGGAAAACAGTCTTACTAGACCCGCGGTTATAGTAGATTTCCCCGAGTCACTCATCGTAGAAGCAATTATAATAGCCATACTTATCAGATAATTAGGATGAAGGTATTTAAGGCGATTCTAGCTCAACTTTCCTTTTTCACAATTATCCCTACTATTTCAGCTCCCTTAGAAGAGATAGCGGAGTTTTCATTTACAGCACCACTAGTAGTAGGAGTGTTCACTGGTGTTTTGGACTTTCTATTTCTCTATATTTTTCATTTCTTTTTAGGAAATACAGCATTTCTTCTTTTAATACCTTTCGTAGAGATAATAAGGGGTTTTCATCATCTTGACGGGCTCTTGGATTACGGCGATGCTCTGATGGTTAAAGACTACCAAAAGAGACTCAAGGTTTTACATGACGTTCAAACCGGGTCTGGAGCAGTGGGTCTTCTTTTAGTTTATGTGATAATCTTTATAGTAGCTACAATGAACCTAAAACTTTCTGTTTTTATTCTCTTATCAGCAGAAGTCCTAAGCAGAGCGTCAGCTATATCTATTTTAGCGTTATTACCACCAATTGAAGGCAGCTTTTTAGCTAAGGTTTTTTACGATAAGTTGAACGGTAAATGGTGGAAGTTCGTACTGATCCAGGTAGAGGTTTTCCTCTTTTCCCCTTTACCTCTACTCCTCGCTTACTTTTTACTGACAGTCTTCTTCTTATTTCTGTGTAAGACAACACTAAGGGGGTCTTCTGGTGATTATGTGGGTTTCGTTATAACTTTATCTTTTCCCCTTTACTTATTAGTTGCGGAGAAGCTTTGTTGCCAATTCTCTATCTTGCAATTGCTCTTGATCTTGCATTAGGCGAACCTCCCTTTTGGTTTCATCCTGTAGTATGGAGCGGAAAAATTTCTGAAAGGTTGATTGTTCCTTACAAAGGTAAAGCTTACGGAATTTTACTCTGGTTCGTATCAGTATTACCAATACTTTTTATCCTTTCCTTGCTTTTTTTAATCCCAGTACCTATTGTAAAGTTAATTTTAGCAATAATCTTCTTAAAGACCACTTTTTCGATTAAAATGTTATACACACTTGTCAAAAAATCGGTTCCAGTTAACGAGGAGTCGAGAAAATATACGCAGCAGTTAGTAAGAAGAAACGTATATGAGCTTGATGAAGGACACGTTATTTCAGCTGCAATAGAGTCTCTATTTGAAAGCCTTGTAGATGGAATAACTTCTCCCCTATTTTGGTTTCTTCTTTTGGGATTTCCTGGTGCCCTGTTACAGAGACTTTCTAATACCATGGATTCTATGGTTGGATATAAAACGCCTGAACTGATTAAAGAAGGTTGGTTCTCAGCTAAGGTCGATACATTACTCAATTACATTCCTGCAAGGCTTACGTCTATATTTATGGTTATCTCAGCATATATCATGGGGATCAAAGCCAATGGAATTTTTGAGGAAATTAGAAGAAGTAAAATAGAAAGTTTTAATGCCAAATATCCAATTACAACTGCCGCTATAATTCTAGGTGTAAAACTGGAGAAACCCGGATATTATACAGTGGGAAAGGGTAATTTACCTACTGAGAACGACCTAAAAAGGGCTCTCAAATTGTTCAAGTTGACCTTGTTTTTTTATTTATTAGTTATCTCAATCGTATATTATTATCTTTACGGCTTCGCCCTCTTTAGCTATCCTTACGGCCTCATTGAACTGATCAAGCGGTAATCTATGAGTGATTAACTTCGCCACATCGACTTTCTTTTGGGCTATCAATTCTAATGCCTTCTTTGTATCCTCTTCTACTGCTGCATTGCTTGATATTATTGAGATCTCATTGTTTAACAATTCACTGATATCGTAATTCAGAATAGTTCCCTTGTAAGGAACACCGAAGAGTAGTACGTATCCCCCTTTTCTTACGGCATAGAGACCTGTAAGTATTGCCTGAGGTGCACCAGAGGCTATTATAGCGATATCAGCACCCCTTCCATCAGTTAACTTCTTGACTTCAGATACTACATCACCTTTCCTAGAATTTAGTGAATAATCTGCCCCCACTTTACTTGCATACTCGACTCTATAATCGCTTATGTCAGAGGCTATCACTGTTCCCGCCCCTTGTGCCTTAGCCATCATTACGTGTAGTAATCCCATAGGTCCTGCCCCTACTACCAGTACGCTATCTCCCTTGTTAACCCTCACTCTGTTCTGAGCCCTTACCACTGTAGCTAACGGCTCTATAAACGCCCCTTCATCAAAGCTCACATTATCTGGTAAGACTAGTATTCCTCCCCTTACTACGTTCCATGCAGGAACTCTAAAGTACTCCGCAAATCCTCCTGGATCTAGATTTGTCTTTCTGTAATAGGGACACATGGTGGGACTTCCGTGTTTACAATAGTAACATTCATAACAAGGCACATGGTGATGCGCAAAAACCCTCTGTCCCTTGTGTAAAAAATCTACTGAAGATTCCTCTATAATTCCCGAAGGTTCATGTCCTAAAATGGGTTGGGAAGCAGTGTATTGCCCGCATATTTTTTCCACGTCTGTCCCGCAGAGACCACAAGCTTTCATCTTTACTATGACGTCTCCTATATCCTTTATTGTAGGTTTCGGTAGTTCTTTTATTACAGCTTTTCCGTTTTCAAGGACTACAGCCTTCATTAATCATGCTATCGTAAAAAAGATATTAAACCCATCGTTTAGATTTAGTCGAGTTGCAATATAATTCTGAAATTTTCATATATGTAAAAATATTAATAGTAATACTGCGGATCAAAGCTTAAAAATGATTATTTTCACTTTACTCCCTCTGTTATTATTGTCAGAGAGATTAGCGTTACTGGGTTCCAAGTACGTATTTACTGTTAGTGGAATTAAGGTGTATGTAAAAAACTCTGACCAGATAAACGCGTTTACCTTAGGTAAAGATAAGCTTGTAATAACGTCTAAAATTCTAGAAATAACTCCAAATGAGAGAAGAGCGATATTAGCCCATGAACTCGCACATATGGAGTTGAGGCATTACTTAATAAATAAGATTTTGTTGGTAGTTACAGTCACTGTGGGAGCTATATTGGGTATCTTAAATCAATTTCCTACTCTCGTGATTTTCCTAATGAGTAGTTTATTTGTACAAAGGTATATACAAAGGAAATTGGAACTGCAAGCTGACAAGCTAGCAAGCAAGGTTGTGGGAGTTAACGAGATGGCGAGTTTACTCCTAAAATACGGGGATAGGTCTTCTAGTGTATTTTCTACTCATCCATCTGTTGTGACAAGGGTTTCTAACTTGTCTAGTTAGGCAATAGGTTTTCCAAATAATTCGTCGTTTTTCTCCTCTAATCTTTCCTCAGTTATCGTCTTTATTAACCTGAAGGACTTCCTCCTTGATAAAACCTTATTGTTGTTTCCGCAAAACGGGCTGTAAATGCATTTAGGACAACCGTCCTCACAATCACAACTACTCGTAATATCTTTAGCTACTAAATACGCATCTTCTAGCCTTTCGAATAGTAGCTTAGCTACACCGCTCCCTCCGACTACAGAGTCGTAAATGACTACGTGGCCACTAGGGTAACTTATTCCCGATAAGTCCGTCATACCAGCTCCAGCTACGACTCTAGCAGCTGATATCAGAACGTGCTCTGTTGCGTGAAACGCTTCCATGGCATCAATTTCATTGAATTCTGGTAGGATAGGATGTTTTATTAACAGTCCTTTAGTCTCGTAAGTGAAAGTTATAGGTTCTTTGTAATAGATCTCCTCTCTAGGTCTATCCTTCCTTCCCATTAGGTCGTAGATCGCGTAGCCCTCAACTACTTCCATGATCCTTACATTACCGTACTTTACTGGTAAACCGTATACTTTCCGTTCTTCAAGAGTCTCAATGGACATTAAGTGGGAGGAATAAATAGGCTTAGTATAATAGTCTAAGTCATCTCTTACCCTTTTGACCACAGCCTTAAGATTATCTAAATCGATTGACTCTACTACATAATTATGTTTTGAAATTAAGTAGATCGCTCTTGGATAAAGGTCGAATAACGCGACCGGTAATTCTCTTTCTCCAACAACTTTTCCACTCTCGTCGTAAATTCTTATAATAGGACCGGTACTCCTTATACGTGAAGACCTCACAAATGGAAGTAGCTTTTGTGTAGGCAAAATAACCTCTCCTTTAATTACTACCATACCCTCCCTTTCTAATAGCTTGAACGCTTTAACCCAGTTAGGCGGAATGGCGCTCACTGATAATTTACCCTTCTCGAGTAGACATGCTGCCGCGTGGACTTTCAGTACTTCGATATTTGTAGGGTCGAAAGTAAGCGGTGTCAATTTTCTCTCGAAGAACTCTTTAGGTCTTCTTAAGTAATAGGAGTCTATAGGATCATCACCAAGTAAGGTAAAAATGTAACCTATTCTATTTCTCCTACCCGCTCTACCAGCTCTTTGCAAGTATTTTGTGTAACTGGGAGGATTTTGCGCCATGATAACAGCATCAAGGTCTCCTATGTCTATTCCTAATTCCAATGTGGAAGTAGCTGCGATTCCATTAATTCTTCCCTTCTTGATTCCGTCCTCCACAACTCTCCTTTCTTCTTTACTGATCCCAGCCCTGTGAACCATTATGTCAGCACCGAACTTAGATGCTATCTTTGCGATTAGCTCAGCCATTTGCTGGGAATCTGTAAAAACTAGAACTTTTAATCCTTCTTTTATTAGAAATGAAGCTAAGAATGCTGAGATCGTCCACCTGCTTGCTGAACCTATGTTAAGTAAAGAGTGGATCGCTACCCCCTTTCTCCTGAGGGTTCCCTTTACTATCTCCCCTTCTATCCCAAACAACTCAGAAAACAGATAAGGAGAAGCATCAATAGTCCCGCTAGAACTTACAATCTGAACATTACCAAACTCTCTTAACCTATCACTTATCATCCTTATATGTGCTCCTAACACCCCTTCATAAGCATGTACCTCGTCGAATACGAACAAGTCTGCACCTCTTACCAAATTTCTAAACCTGTAACTTAAGGAAAGTCCAAGGTGTATCATATCTGGGTTTGTAATGAGTATATCAGGAGGGTCTGTATACATCTTGTCTCTCTCTTTATCAGGAGTGTCTCCGTCGAATACCCCTACACTAATTCCTAAGTCTTTTGAAAACTTCTTAATCCTATCTAGTTGGTCTCTCGCTAATGCCTTTGTAGGGTAGATAAAGACGCTTCGCTTACCGTTTAGTGCGAATTGTAGTGCTGGGATAAGGAAAGATTCAGTTTTACCCGTTCCAGTGCCAGAAATAATTAGGATACTCTTTCCGTCAAGGATCTTTTTTATCGCCTCCTCTTGAAATTTGTAAAGTCTCTTTATGCCGTTTTTCTTCAGCTCTTCAATTAGTTGTTTCTGCAAGTAAGTTAATTGGTCTACTTCGCTTCCCAAGTCGGGCTCTAGAGCTGTTTCTGTGTATACGTGTGCAATTTTTATATTAAAGTAGCTAAGCCTCTCCTCAACACGTGATAATAAATAGTCTTGTGACATTTTTCTCACTAACTTTATAAATATCTATGAACTAGGTGCCTTTAATGTGTAGTGTTTCAGGAGTACTTATACTTAAACCTGAGAACTATAAAGAGATCGAAGTCAAGCTTATAGAGATTTTGAAGAAAGCGGAAGATAGAGGAAGGGATAGTTTCGGAGTTGCAGTAATTCAGAGTGATGGTAAGACTAAGGTAGTAAAGTCGGTCGGAAGACCTTCGTTAAATGAGGAGAAGTTAAAAGGGATTTTAGATGAAACCAGTAGGGTTGTAATAGCCAATAATAGGGCTGAACCCACAACGGAATATGTAAAAGATAAGAACTATAACGAGATTCAGCCATTTGAAGGAGAACGGTATATCGTTACTCACAATGGCATAATTGCTAATGACTCAGAACTCGAAAAGAAGTACAAAGTCAGGAAGCAAAGTAAGATAGATAGCAGTGTTATTCCTCCAATCTTAGATAAGGCATGGAACGGAGACCTTGAAGCCTTGAAGAAGATCCTTCAAGATGTAAAGGGTAGCTTTGCTTTCATAATAGGTGACAAGTCAGATCCCAACACGATTTACGTCGCCCAAAACTTTAAACCTGTTTACATGATGTACGATAAAGAATTAGGGGCTATATTCTTTACCTCTTTAGACGAATATTTCAGTATTAAGCCCTTAGACAGTGTCTTTGTCAGAAAGCTAAATCCCTACTCAATCGTTAAAGTATCAAACAACATGGAAATAAAGGAAATCCCGTTGTTAGATGAGAAACCAAAGAGGAAGGTTCTAGTGATAGCTAGTGGTGGGCTTGACTCGACTGTTGCAGCTACTTATTTACTTAAGAATGGATATGAGGTAACTTTACTACACTTCAATTATCACCACAAAGCGGAGGAAAAAGAGAAAGAGGCGGTAAAGAAGATCGCTGAATTTTTGCAAGTTCCTTACATGATGATAGACACGGACCTTTTCAAGATTGTTGGACACTCTACGCTACTTAAGGGTGGAGGAGAAATAGTGAAAGACAGAAGAGGTGAAGAAGGAGCCGAGTTCGCACATGAGTGGGTTCCCGCTAGAAACCTAGTATTCTTTTCTGTAGCATTGGCTATTGCTGAGGCACATGGATATGATGCAATAGCCTCGGGAATAAATCTCGAGGAAGCGGGAGCTTATCCTGATAACGAGATGGAGTTTGTGAGACTTTTCGCCAAACTATCACCTTATGCTACTGGTCCTAACAAGAAAGTTGACGTGTTGATGCCCGTAGGGAATTTAGTAAAACATGAAATAGTTAAGTTAGGCGTAGAGATAGGTGCACCGTTACATTTAACGTGGAGTTGCTATGAGGGTGGTGAAAAACATTGTGGTAGGTGTGGCCCTTGTTACATGAGGAAAAAAGCGTTTGAAATTAACGGATTAAAAGACCCAGTAGAATATGAAGGCTAAGTGACTGGATTTTTTCTCTTAATAAGAAACATAATTATGTAGGTTAGAGGAAACACGTAAAATGACAACACCATTAAGATGTCTAAAACAGACAAGTATAATGTAGTGCCAAACTCGTTCAGTGCTCTTAAATGAACTGGATCAGTAGAATTTCCTAGAATTTGAATTATGCTTAAGACAAACCCCAGAATATCCGAGTATTTTACGCCCTTATAAATTAGGTAAGCGACGATGGTAAGCAAAAGTATGTCTACTATACTACCAACGGTGATTAAAAAAGGGACTTTATTGAGCAAGAGTATTGTACCTAAAATTATTGTTACGTCTGAAGCCAGTATAGGAAAATAAAGCTTCATATTTGTTTAACATTTATATAATCTCTATTTTATGTGTATTTTTTAACTGTAATTACTTCTTTACCTTAGCATGAGTTCAGTGAAAGACGAAGTTGAGAGACTAATGAAAGAGAGGGGTTGGATAACCTTTAATGAGCTATTGAAATTAGTTAACAGACCAGCACCAGAGGTAAACGACGCCCTAATAGAGTTAATGAAGGAAAATAAGATAACCAGACATGGTAGGTACTTTCATTATGTTCGAAATTCTTTGAATTAATCGCACTTTCGTTAACTTACTTTAATGCTAGAGTTTTTAATTTACTGATATTTAAAAATATGATATGTACGTTGGTAAACCAATAAAGAGAGTTGAAGACGTAAGGTTAATTACGGGTAAAGGAGTTTATGTAGATGATATCGAATTTCCGGGGATGTTATTTGTTGCCTTTCTTAGGAGCACAGCTCCTCATGCTAGGATAAGGGTTAGGAAAACTCAAGGTGTGTATACTGGTGAGGACATAAACCCTGGAAAGGACTTTCCTATAGCTTCACAAGAGGTTACTTACGTGGGTCAGCCTATTGCGGCAGTAATTGCTAAGGACAGATATGAGGCATATGACATGTTGGAGAGTATTGAAGTTGATTATGAGCCTCTTCAACACGTCTTAGATCCAGAAGAGGCTTTAAAGGATCATGTAAAAGTGTACTCTAAGCTAGAGAGTAACATTGCTTATAAACACACATGGAAAGGTGGAGATGTTGAGAAAGCTTTTAGGGAGGCTGACAAGGTAATATCTGGAAGACTTTACAATCAAAGGGTCATCGCTTCTCCTTTAGAAACAAGGGGTGCTGTGGCGTATTATGACGGCACCAAGTTAACTTTCTACTCTTCTACACAATCTGCTCATTACTTGAGGCGTAATTTAGTAAGCTTCTTAGGAATGGAGAACATCAGAGTTATCCAACCTGACGTTGGAGGTGCTTTCGGAAGTAAGATCATTGCTCATCCAGAAGAATATGCTTTAGCTAAGTTAGCGATCATTACTAGAAAACCCTTAAAATGGATCCCTACAAGGACTGAGGAAATGATATCTGCAGGTCATGGGAGAGACAAGTTCCTTGATTTCCAAGTTGCCGTTAAGAAGGATGGGACAATATTAGGTATAAAGGGAAGACTAGTAGGAAATCTAGGTGCACCTTATTATGACGCGAACGACGATGAGTTAGGTAATGTAAAGAGCTCAGTTAGAATGCTTCCGGGCTTATATAAACTGATCGGAGCCGAGATTGACGCTTACGCGGTTCACACAAACATAACTCCCACTCAGTCTTACCGCGGTGCAGGTAGACCTGAAGGTACGTACTTTATAGAGAGAATAGTGAATATAGTTGCAAACGAACTCGGAATAGACCAATACGAAATCAGGTTAAAGAACGTAATAGATTCTTTGCCTTACAAAAACATTTTCGGCATTACTTACGATAGTGGTGATGTTAAGAAACTTCTTGAGATCGGAAAGAGTTATTACGAAAAGTTGAAGAATGAGGGCAATGGGTGTGTAGGTGTTTCTACATATGTGGAAATCACGGCTTTCGGTCCTTGGGAAGTAGCAAGAATATATGTCAAAAGTGATGGCAAAGTAACTCTTGTAACTGGAACCGGTCCTCATGGTCAAGGAGATCCTACCGCGTTTGTTCAGATTGCTGCAGATGTCCTTCAGTTACCTATGGAAAAAATAGAGATAAGATGGGGTGATACAGAGATTATTGAAGACGGAATAGGTACTTGGGGAAGTAGAACGGTGACAATTGGCGGTTCGGCGGTTATTTTAGCTAGTGAAAAATTGAAGGCTAAACTAATCGAAATAGGGGCTAAACTTCTCAACGCGGATGTAGAAGAGGTAGAATACACTGAAGGGAAAGTTAGACATAAGAAAGACGGTAGAGAGGTTAAATTTGATGAGATAGTCCAGAACGCATATTCAATGGGTGAAAGTCTCGACTTTACTGCTGTATATAAAGTTAACACACCACCTACAACGCCTTATGGTGTTCATTTAGCTAAGGTAACCGTTGACGAGACGGGTAAGGTAAAGGTAACGAAGTATATAGCTATTGATGATGTAGGTGTGGTAATAAATCCCTTGCTAGCAGAGGGTCAGGCTATTGGTGGTATATTGCAAGGGATTTCTCAGGCTATACTTGAAGGGGTTGTGTTTAACGATAACGGGGGTCTGATAAACTCTAACTTTACAGATTATCCTTTACCTACAGCCGTGGAGGCCCCTGAGATTGAATGGCATTATATTACCTTCGGTAAGTCTCCACATCCAACTGGTAGTAAAGGAATAGGCGAGGCTGGAGCGGTAGCTGCAACTCCAGCAATTATTAATGCAATTGAGCAATGTGTAGGCAAGCATATATACAAAATGCCCGTAAAATTTGAGGACTTGGTGAAGTAAGTCTTGCAGAAGCATTTGTTGTCTGAAAAGGATAAGAGGGAGTTTTTATCTAGGGTCAAAGAAAAGTATGGTTGGGAATTGAACGGTATAGTGGAAATAGGTAAGGAAAAAAAGGAAGTATACTATTTCATAGATGGTTTACTAGCTTTCTTCTCAGAAGAACTCATTCCTACAATATGTTTGATACAGAAGTTTAAGTTGAATATGCCTTCTGTGACTATTGACGAAGGAGCGGTGAAGCACGTGGTTAAAGGTGCTGACTTGTTTGCCCCTGGAATTGTAAGTTACGATTGTGAATGTAAAGAGGGGGATATAGTCTTGGTAAAGACGAAAACCGGTTTACCTGTATCCATAATAAAAGTGGTAATGTCAAAGGAGAAAGCTATGGCTGAAAGGAAAGGAAAGTTTGGAATAAATTTACATTATGTAAGTGATAAAATATGGGATATGTGCAATGTACGGAGTAGTAGTTCCAACGTATAATGAAGCTGACAACATTAAGGTGCTGATAAGGGAAATCAGGGAGAGGGTAAAGGATGTAGTAGTAATTGTGGTTGATGATAATAGTGAGGATAATACGGCAGAAATAGCCAAGCAGATGGGTGCAGTAGTGTTTGTAAGAACGAACGAGAGAGGCCTAGGAAGTGCCTTGAGGTTCGGGTTAAGAAAGGCTGTTGAGATGGGGATGTCACATATCGCTACTATGGACGCAGACCTCAGTCACGATCCCTCATTCTTACCTTCAATGTTTAACGTCAGTTTGAACGCTGATCTAGTTATAGGCTCTAGGTACATACAAGGCGGAAAGATCGAAAACTGGCCTCTGAAAAGAAAAATCATAAGTAAAGGGGCTAATTTGATCACTAGAATACTTCTTCGTTCTTCCGTTCACGATAACACTTCGGGTTATAGAGTCTATAGTGCTAAAGCTGTTGAAGTCGTTTCATCTTGCCAGAACGCCGGTGGTTATGAGTTTCAAATTTGTGCTATATACAAAGTATTGAGGAATAATTTACGTATTGTCGAGGTTCCAATAGTATTCCGAGACAGAGAAAAAGGGAATAGTAAGCTTGATAACGGAAAAATGTTAAGATGGCTTTCTTATGTCATGAAACTATCCTTAGGGCTTACTTCTTAGGGGCTTTTTTAAGTCTCGTTATTTCCTCTTTTAGTTGTTCAATTTCTTTCTTGAGTAAAGCTATTTCGTTACCATGGATCTCGACAGTCTTCTTTAGATGTTCTACGCTATCAGGGTTCTCATTCTTCAGCTTTAGGTTATCATTTTCATCCATTTCTACAAAACCAAGCCGATACAATTCCCTTGCGTAACCCTTAGCCGTCTTTGGAGATATTTTAAGTTCTAAGGCTAGATCTTTTAGGTTTACAGTTCCCCTTTCTTTTAAAATTGATATAATATCTTGTAACCTCGGGGTTAATTCCATGATTGAAAAATTATATTAGTTTTACTTTTAAGCAGAAAGGCATAAGATAATAGGGACTAAATGGCATTACTGCTCCGAGAGAATGACGTTGAAAAGGTGTTAAACTATAGGGAAGTTTATGATTCACTAGTCAGAGCTTTTAAACAATTGAATTCTGGTCTCGCCGCTAATACGAAAAGGGTGAGAACATCGTATCATGGTAGTGTACTGACTTATCAAGCGGGTGGTATAGACAGTTATTTAGGCTTTAAGGTATTTCTCAAAGGTTCTTTCATTTCTATGCTCTTTGATGAGAACGGGGAGTTATTGTTAATAACCGAGGCAGATCTTCTGACCAGAATTAGAACGGGAGTTATTTCAGTAATTGCAGCTGACTATTTAGCAAAACCAAGTTATTCTCACATTACGGTCATAGGTCTCGGGAGGCAAGGTCAATTCCAAGTTAGAGCATTTCACGAACTGAAGAAAGGTGTTACTATTAAAGTGTTTAGCAGAGAGAAGCTAGAGTTAGAAGTGGAACAGTTACTTAAGGACGGCTTTAACGTGATAAAAGCCAAGGATTACAAAGATGCGTGTAAGGATGCAGAAGTAATAGTCACAGTGACTAATTCAAAGGATCCTTTTCTCAAATCCGAATTTCTAGAGAAAGGTGTTCACGTTAACGCAATGGGTTCTAATTTACCAGAAAGGGTGGAATTGTTTCCAGAAGTCCTCAAAGTAGCATCTTTGATAGTTGTTGAAGATCTACAACAAGCTAAGGAAGAGGCGGGAGACTTAATTTTAGCAGATAAAATGAAGATGTTAGACTGGAACAAAGTTGTACCGATTTCTTCCGTTATAGATGGGCAAATAAAGAGGAAAAGCGAGGACGAAATAACAGTTTTTAAATCCTTAGGGATAGGGCTGGAAGATGTAGTGGTTATGAAAATATTATATGAAAAAGCTAAGAAAATAGGCTTAGGTACAGAGATAGTGGTGAAGGGTAGATGGTCTCCAGAATCGGAAAAGAAATAGAATTGTCTCCAGTAGAATTAGGTTCACAAACAGCTAAGAAGGTTGAGATAAACTTAGCTAGTGGGACGCCAGATCCAAGAGTTATGCCTCTGAAGGAAATAAAGGAAGCTTATGAACAAGTAATTGATGAATACGGAAGTAAAGTTCTCTTTTATCCTGGTGCTGGTGGTCAAGAGGAGTTAATAAAGGAAATAAAAAATATCGTATTACCGTCTCTCGACTTATCAGCTAAAGAAAGCGAAATAGTAGTTACGAGCGGAGCTCAACATGCTATGGAGTTATTAGCTAAGTACTTCCTCGAAAATGATACAATAGCTGTGGAAAACCCTACTTTTGTCGAAACCTTTACTCCTCTTAAGCTGAGAAGTAATGTAATAGTTCCCATTTCTTTAGACTCAAACGGAATTAATGTCGATGAACTCGAGATGTTATTGAAGATAGTGAAGATAAAGCTCCTTTATGTTATACCAAATTGTCATAATCCAGCAGGAGTTAACTTATGTGAGGAGAGAAGGAAAAAGTTAGTGGAGCTGGCAAGTAAATACGATTTTTATATCCTTGAGGATGATCCTTATAAGCCCATAGCTGGAAGTACTCCAAAACCTATCAAGTATTTCGATAAGGAAGGTAGAGTTATTTACATCAGCTCTTTCAGTAAAATAATAGCCCCTGGATTAAGGATAGGGTTTGTTATAGCTAGAGAGGATATATCACAAAAACTTGCTTTACTGGAGCAAATGGACTTCTCAACTTCTACAATAAATCAATACGTTGTAGATAGGCTTATAAGAAAAGGTATTGTGACAAGTAGGATGAAGTCGTTATCGGAGCATTACAGAAAGAAAATGAGTATACTTGCAGATTCACTTCAAGACGAAGGTTTTAAGGACTTTAACCCTCCAAAATGCGGGTTCTTTTTACTGTTAGACTTAAAGAAGGACTCATGGAAAGTGTTTTTAGAAGCGGTCAAATTAGGGCTCAGCTTCGTTCCCGCAAAGCCTTTCTTCTTAAGAGGTGGTGAGACCATGGCTAGGTTAAGCATATCCGTAGCTACAGAGGAACAAATAGTTGAAGGTGTAAAGAGACTTAAAAAAGCATGGTTAAACTCTTAGATCCTAAATATCTCTTTCTCGAGCTCATTCATGATTACAGACTTTCCGTTTTTAATGTAAACCATATCTTCAATCCTTATGCCGAACTTTCCAGGTAGATATATCCCAGGCTCGATAGTGAACGTCATGTTATTTTGTAAGTTTCTCTTGTTGTCGGGAGATATATAAGGTTCTTCATGAACATCTATTCCTATGCCGTGGCCAGTTCTATGAATAAATTTGTCTCCATATCCGTAGTAAGATATTATTCCTCTAGCAATCTTGTCAACTTCGCAAGCTTTTATACCTTCTCTTGTGGATTCTTCAGCTTTCGTTTGAGCTTCCTTGACTACCTCATAAATCTTCTTTACTTCATCGGTAGGAGTTCCTAAAAAGGCGACTCTCGTAGTATCTGTCGAGTATCCTTTGTATTTCACGCCAAAGTCGAATATTATAACCTCACCGTTTCTAACTTTCTTACTGGTAGAGCGGAGGTGTGGCATCGATGTATTACTTCCAGAAGTTATGATAGGTTCGAACGAATATCCGTCAGCCCCGTTTTCGATAAACCTGTGCACTAAATACGTAGATATTTCTCTTTCAGTCATCCCTTCTTTTACTATTTCTAATGTCTCAAGGAAGGACTTTTCGGCGATCTTAAGCCCCTCTTTCATAATCGCGATCTCCTCATCATCTTTAATCATTCTTACCTCTCTCATTATACTACTAGCCTTTATTAGGCGAGAAGGAGAAAACGAATCTAAAATGTCTATGGTGAAGGCAGACCATAGCGTGTCGTCGATAGCTATACTTTTACCTTTCTCTATATTCAGCTTTTTATAGGGGTTTTCTCCATCGTTATAAGAAACCACGTTAAAGTTCAGTTTTTCAAGTTGTTCCTCGTAAATTTTCGGAGCTAAAAAGTAAGTGTCCCATTGACTAATGATAAGAAATAAAGGCCTTTCCATCTGTTCTTCTGAGAACCCACTTAAATAGAACATATTACTTCCGGGACCTAGCAACATGTAGTCAACGTTGTTTTTAACCATTAACTCCTTTACTTTTGCCACTCTATTCATACACTTTTATTCTCAAGGAGAAAGTATTAAAGTAAATGAAAATACCGCTAGTTTATTCCGAGACATATCTTTTTCATCAACCTCCCTCTAGTCACGCTGAGAATCCCGAAAGATTAAAGACTGTGTTGTCAGTCCTGAAAGAGAATCCTATCATCTCTCCAGAGCAAGTAGGTGAGGACGAGCCTAAAGTTGTTCATGACGAGAACTACGTAAATCTAGTAAAATTATCTTCTAAGAGAGGGGAATGGTTAGACGCCGATACATATACTAACGAACACACGTGGAATTCTGCATTGTTAGCCTTAGGAGGAGCGTTAACAGCATATAAAAATAAGGGTTTTGCTTTAGTTCGCCCTCCGGGTCATCACGCAGGTAAGTCAGGTAGAGCTTTTGGTGCACCTACCTTAGGTTTTTGTATCTTTAACAATGTGGCTTACCCCATCTTGAAATTTAAGTTGAAAAGGGTAGCCATCATAGACTTTGACGTTCATTATGGCAACGGTACACAGGAAATCTTCTGGGATAATCCAGATGTTGTGCACATAGATATTCATCAAGATCCTCATACACTTTACCCGGGAACTGGTTTTCCTGATATGATAGGTGGGGGAGAAGCTAAAGGTACTAAGGTTAATCTACTTTTGCCACCACTGGCCGGAGACGACTTATATGAGGAGTTGTTCCCTATAATCCAATCGATATTAGACGACTTTAAACCGACACTCATAGTATTTTCAGCCGGTTTTGACGCCTTCGAAGATGACGGATTAGCTAGTATCAGGGCTACCGAAAGGACTTATAATGCGCTAGGTTTGTTAGGATATGGAAACAAGTTTTACGCCGTATTAGAGGGTGGGTATAGCGTTGGTTTAAAGAGGGGCGTAAAGGCTTTCGTAGAGGGATTAGAGGGTGAGAAAAAGGACTATGCGGGTACTAAAAGTGCTGAGAGAACGAGAAGTAAATTTGTGGAATTCTTCTCTACAGAAAAAAGGATCTTAAGGGAGTACTGGAAGATCTAGCATTGGTAGTAGCACTGAAGAGCTAGATTATAGGCTGCGTTATAATCTCTTTCGGACTTAAATCCGCAGGAAGGACATACGAATAAAGGTCCCATTATTTCTCCTTTCTTATATCCGCACTTAGAGCAGATCTTGCTTGTGTTAAACGGAGATAACCTCCTATACCTAATTCCAGCATTGTACAGTTTTTCTTCCAACATCTCCTCAACTACCCTTAGGGCTTGGCCTGCCTTACCTTCAAATAGTTTTAAGTCTTCTAATGCCACGACTTTCGGCTCAAGTTCATCTATAAACTTTACTACCTCATCTACGATTCCTTTTATTTTTGATCTCATGTTTTTAAGTTCTGGTAAACCTTGTGGATCTCCTAAAATTTTAATCATTTCGTTTATTATAACTTCATTACCCCAGTACCTTACTTTCCAAGCTGTCGTCCCCCTGATTGCCACGATAGTAAATAAATGTCTTACACCGATATCCACACCCACGACTGTCTTTGGCTTTTCATAAGCAAGGTATACTTTGATTCCGTCTGTGAAATCCACTATAGCGTAGAGGGGTATTCCTTCTCTATCGGACTTAACTAGAGCGTTCACTTCAGCTATCTTGATTAAATTTCCGTTATTTATCACCTTTAGCGGTCCATATCTTATTTCGTTAGACTGTAGAGCTTGATAGTACAGCTCTTTAGGTATATCCCTAGGAGGTGGTCCGTCTTTCACTATTTTAGCATAAGCTCTGGCGAATTGGATTGAGCTATATATTGTTTTTAGCTTACCATAGTCTAAAATTTTAGCTTCAACTATCTCCTCTTTTGGCATAAAATAAATTTCTCATCTAGTTTATTTAAATTCTTTAATCATTTAACAATCTGATTACACTTCCCAATTCAACACTTTCGATGTCTCTATTGAGATAATATCCTACCGTAGAAGAGAAGACGTAATTTCCGTACTTGTACACTTTATAATATTCTTCCATCTCTTTAATCCTCTCCTTATTATAATAGTGAGCGAAGTAGACTACCGGTCCCTCTATCTCGTTAAAAGTAAGGAGAGCCGAATTTAAGCTTGAAGAGAACTTACTTAAATTATCTATTACTTGTTTGTAAGCTCTTTCTATCCCTTGTTGAGAGCTCTCTAAGGCCTTTACTAACTCCAGAAAGAATAGATAGCTATCCGTACTAGGGTAATCTGGCTGGCTGAAAGCCTTCCTGTTTATTGAACCGTTATGAGCGAAGTAAAGGTCATGGGTCTTAGTTTTCATGTGGTAGGGGTGATTATGCCTTAACCCTATAAGGAATTCTTTCCCAGCCTTTCTAGCGTGGATTATACCGGTAACCCTATCACCTTTTAGTAAGTTCACCACGTTGTAAAAGAACTCATCCTCGTATATTGGTTCCGGAGATTTATAATAGACTAACTTGTGTTTACCGTTTATTTCGATTATCGCCGATATTCCCCAACCGTGAGAATGTGAGATATATTTATAATAAATGTCATTTTTAGCAGCATTTACGAAGGCCTTAATCACTTCTAACTCGACTTTCTCTTTTACGTCGAATGCCAGTAATCTACACATCCATTATAAAACCATCAAAAGCTATATTATATCCTTTAGCAAAATTTTTGATTTCATCTTCTATTTGAGCGGGGATGTGAGTAAGAATTAGTTTCTTTCTCGGAAAAAGCTCCATGAGTTGTTTAAGAGACGTATGTCCCCATTTCGAACAGTCATCTATACAACTGCTTTCGTGGATTACTAAGTCTACTTTTTCGGACTCTTTAAGAATGTCTTCACAAGGTTCAGCTGTGTCTCCAGTGTAAAGTATTTTCTTCTTACCATCAGAAATTACATACGCTACATCATATATGCTATGACATCCCTTTACAGAGTAAATTTGTAGTTCACCAATTTCTGCCGAAGGTAGATCAGATTCTATTACTTCAGCGTATATGTTATTTCCACTTTTTATATACGTGTTAAGGACTTCCGTAAGACCCTTAGGGGAATATATTCTCAAAGTCTGTAATCCCTTCAGTTTTCTCTGTACTAAATGGTCGAAAATTCCGTTAAAGTGATCGATGTGTAAATGTGTAATGAATAATGCCGAAAAGTCCAGTAATCCTATATCTTCTAACTTAAAATTGGCCCCAGTACCCATATCTAAGACTACGGAAGTTTTTTCTCCCTTTACGTAAATACCCGCTTTCATTCTTCTACTCCCGAAGGTGGCTCCAGCACCAGTCCCTAAGAATATGATCTTCATTTCACATCATCTCGTTCTTCAATACTTACCAAATCATCACAACATAAACCTATACACTTATGCCCTTCTTCTTCTTTTTCTTCATTTTTCTTGATTCTAAGCTTCTTCCTCAATTAAACTTTTCACCTCCTCTAACCTAGGACCTAAAGCTCCAATCTTAGTGGTCGAATACGCTGCAATTATGTTAGCTATTCTTACTGCCCTCTCAATTTCATAACCTTTTTCTAAATACACAGCCAACGTAGCGTTAAATACATCACCAGCACCAGTTGTGTCAATAGCGTTAACCTTCATTGTTTCCACTCTTATTCTCTTATTCCTCATCCCTATTAGTGCACCTTTTTCTCCTAATGTTATTATTACAGCCTTTTTCACTTTTTTTAACAACACTTCGATACCGTAATCTAGATCGTCAGCACCACTCAACTCTTTAAATTCTACTTCATTGGGAGTGAGGATGTCTACATAGTCCAAGATTGAAATATCGTTAAGAGTTGCAGGAGCTGGATTTAAAATTCTCAATCCGTTAAACTCTCTCAAAGCCTTTTTTACAGTGTCTTCCCTTATTTCTAACTGCGTCAGCATCACTTCACCTTTTAATTCACTGTTTAAGTCTTCAGGTAAAAGAAAAATATTCGCTCCTCTGTTTACCACTATCATATTCTGACCGTTCTCGTTTACAATAATATATGCCGAGCCGGTAGGTGCATTCTTTATTTTAACATATCCCACGTCTATCTTCTCGTCTTCCCAAAAGCTTATTGCCCTTCTACCGTACTCATCGTTACCTACAGCCGCAATTAATCTAACTTTAGCTCCTAATCTTGATGCTGAGACAGCTTGGTTAGATCCCTTACCGCCGTGGCTTATATAAATATCTTTTGCGAAGACAGTCTCTCCTTCTTCAGGGAATTTATCTACCTTTAAGATGAAGTCCACGTTATAACTTCCAACGACAGTTATCATTTTACCAAATCCCTTAATTTGCCTATTAATTCCTCGCAATTATAAGCTGTCAGATAAGCTCTTCCGCCTTCAATTATAACATCCCCGATCTTACCACTGGTAGTAGGTATTATTTTTCCTTCTTCAGCTTTTTTCAATAGACGATCTGTAACCGTTAAGGATAATACTATCTTTTTGTTATATTTTCTAGCTACTTCAGTAACTTTATTGTTTATATTGACTAATATTGGTCCGTCAAGTTTTAGCTTGTCAAGGTATCTAATTATCCCTCCAGCAAGGCTCGCAACATCTCCATAACTTGTTGCTACTGCAAGATTCGACTTATCCTCCTCATCTAACAAGGTAGTGAGTAACTCTGGTTCCTTTTCAATCCTCCATAATATTTTCTCGATAGTACTTCTTGCTTGTTCTCTCTCTACTATCCTTTCTACAGGGGCGAAGGGATCTACGGGACCGTGCCCTTTTCCGAGGGATAGAGAGAACTTTATGCTTTCATTAACATAATTTTTAGCTAGCCTCAAGGCATTCTCTAAGGTCTCTCCTTTTGCCAGATAGGCTGTAATTGCGGCTGAGAACACGTCTCCACTTCCATGTGTGTTAGTAGTATTTATCTCATCCCCTCTTAGAGTTATTACGTTTCCGTTAATTATTGCGACATCAACTCCCCCTAAAGTAGACCCTCCTTTGACAACAACGTTCACGCCGTGCTCCTCATAGATTGTTTTCGCAGCTTTCATCAAATCTTCTATACTATTTATCTTCTGGGACGTGAGCTTCTCAGCTTCAAACTTGTTAGGTGTCGTAATGAGGGAATGTTTCATAAGGCTTTTCAAAGCCTCAACGGTGTCCTCAGTCACAAGTTGATCTCCGCTCTTGGCTACCATCACTGGGTCTAAAACTAGTTTTATTGAATACTCCAAGACTTTTTTCTCCACTAGTTTGACTATAGCCGAGTTGGCTAACATGCCCGTCTTGGCAAATTGAGGTGAGAGATCTTTCATTACTACGTCGAACTGTGCTTCTATGAAATCTAGAGGTACTTCTAAGACTTTATAAACTCCTTGAGTGTTTTGAGCTGTCAGTCCAGTAACAATTGTAGTTCCGAAAACTCCTAAAGAAGTGAAGGTTTTTAGATCCGCTTGTAATCCAGCCCCTCCACCAGAATCGCTTCCAGCTATAGTCATTACGGTAGGTCTTTTTCTGGTTTCCATATTATGTAAAGACTCTGGCAATCAAAATATAAAATAATAACAGACGTTTTTACTTGTTTTTCCTAGACTCTGGGCATATTACGTTAAAGATGCAATAACCGCATTCCCAGTTATATCGTGGGGTTTTCAGCAACTTGATTGTCTCCTCTACAAGTCTCATTACTTCGTCATCTTCAGCCTTATTACGGATAGTATATTCCGTTACTCTATCCGGAGTAATGTAGACTAAAATCCCTTCATTAGCGTCGAAAAGCCACAAGTATAGCCTCAACTGCTGTTTATGATGTTCTAACGGTAAGCCTTTATCAGCTCTAGCTGTTTTAATCTCTATAACTATTCTCTTTTCTCCCTCAATGATCGCGTCTGCTCTACCTTTTATTTTGTACACGTCTTGAGCTACTGTAACTTGCTTCTCACTTTCTACTTCCAACTTTGCATTAAATTTCTCAGCTAGGAATTTCTCCAGCCCTTCGTGGACTAAATCCCCGAGAATTGTAGACGGTTTAATAGACTCTGCTATGAAAAGTTCCTTATATTTTTCTTCATATTTTATCTTAAGAGCACATCTAACTAGATCTGTGACGTATAATACTTTATCCTCACGCTTATGTGATAATGTGTCATTGATTTTTGAATTAACTAACTCATCTATTATCATCTCTAGACCTCCGATGTTATTTTTCCACTCCTCTCCGTCTTTATCCAGACCTTAGGTGCTCTGACGATTTCCATAAACAGTGCTGTTAAATTTAAGAGAACAACGAAATTCATGTAAATGAGTGATAATATTGAGTAATAGAACTCAATAAGATGTTTTCTTGAAATAGTGACCGTTGCTATGAATGAGATAAACGAGGCTGCTGAAACGAAGGATGCAGCTATAACAAACAGAGATGTGGAGTAGATTAACACTAATGAATAATTAACTAAATTCAATACCATGAATAAAGGCGTACCTATAAGTAAGAATCCGTCTATTATTCTAGGGTCTAGTTTTTTGCCTTGGGGTAATCTTATCGTTACTTCGAAATGTCCCCTATACCATCTTAACCTTTGTTTGACCAACCATCTGAGGCTGGATGGTACTTCTCGCCAAGCTATTATCATAGGGTCATATTTTATTTGGAAACCTTGAGAGATTAAGGATATACTTAAGTCGAGGTCCTCGGTTAAGGTGAACTCATTCCATCCTCCTATTTTCTCCAGCGTTTCTTTCCTTATGAAAGTACAAGTCCCTTCAAGAGGCACAAATAGGCCCAAGCGTGCCCTACCGGCAATAGAGTATTCGTGGAAGAGTTCTTCAATGCTCGCAAACCTTGTCACAATATTTTCCGTTACGTTAATCGGTATTAGTTTCCCTTGTACAGCAACTACCTCGTTATTATCAAACCAAGAAGATGCTTGGTTTAAGACATCTAATTTCGGAACTGTGTCTGCATCAAAAATTCCTATAATTTCATTATTGGCTATTTTTAATGCATAATTCAAAGCTCTACTTTTCCCGTTAGGTACTTTAGGCTGATCTAACTTAAGACATTTTATGAAATCTCTAGTGTAAGTTTCTTCGTATTGTTTACATACTTCATATGTTTTGTCAGTAGAACCGTCCTCAACTACTATTATTTCGTATTTGGACTTGTCATACTCTTGGTTTATCAATCTATCTAGAAGTCGCGGTAAGACTTTTTCCTCGTTTTTAGCGGGTATAATTATAGAAAATGTCTTGCCAGAATAGTTCGTGAGTTTCGTAGGAGACCATGTGAAACCATACATAGCTAAAAGTGAATTATAAACACTCCAGCCTGAGACTAAGATACTGAATATGGCAATGATATCATCTAGCATTAATTAAACACTGTCTTATCTTGTTTAAAATTCTTTTGTAAGGTAATACACATGGGTCTTATTACGTTAAAATACCTTGATACGATGCGTTCTCCTTTAAATCGTTTCCCCACAAAGATCATAAGTATGAAAAACACGTTTAAAGAGATATTAGGAGATTATGAAGTAAAGGGAGGAACAGTCCAAGCTGTAGGGAAATTTATCGCCTTCGGGCTTGATGATCCTTTTCACATAACTACCATCTCTGGATTTACAATTTACGGAATAGGTAAGTTAATGGAAAGACGTACGAACTACGGGCTCAGAATGGCGTACAGAGATATACAAGAGATGAAAAGATCTTTAAGGGAAACAATATTGGACATAAACACAATGAGATTTTAACCCTTGAGAGAAGAGTAAAGTTATGGAAGTTAAACCGCTAGCCTTTGAAAGCTTAGGGGTGAGATCTCAGGCTACACTTATAGAGACTAAAGACGTAAGAATTCTGGTAGATCCTGCTGTTTCACTAGCTCCGAGGAGGTATAATTTACCCCCTCATCAATTAGAAGTTGACAGACTAAGCGAGCTAGCTAGAAAAATCTTTGAGGTTTCTAAAGATGTTGATATAATCATTGTTACACATTATCATTATGACCATCATGATCCAGGTTACGTAATTCCTATTGATATTTACGACAAAAAAGTACTATTTATCAAAGACCCTCAGAATAACATAAACCCTAGCCAAAAGTTCAAAAGAGCTCCTAGATTTCTAAAATCTGTTAAAGATAGACCTAAAGTAATTGAGAGTGCGGATGGGAAAGAAGTAAGGTTGGGCTCTACGATGATAAAGTTTTCTCCTGCGGTTCCTCATGGTGCTGATGAAAGACTTGGCTATGTGGTTCAGGTTGCAATTAATGATAAGGACGGAACAGTTCTCTTCACCTCTGACATTGAGGGTGCACCAAAGGAAGGACATGTGAGATTTATCAATGAGGTTAAGCCTAACTTTCTAATTATAGATGGACCATTAAGCTATTTATTAGGTAGAGCATTATCACAAGAAGAATTAGACATTGAGATAAAGAATCTAGAAAATATAGTTAAAAACGGTCTTCAATATGCTATTATCGATCACCATGTTTTGCGTGATCTTAACTACGAAAACATACTTAAACCTGTGAAGGAAGTAGCTAAGTCAGTAGGATGTAGGGTAATCACTGCTGCAGAGTACTTGTCAATGGAGCCTATGATCTTGGAGGCTAGGAGAAAAGAGCTTTTCCAAAAAGATAATAGACCGGCCAAAATACCTAGAAATCTAGCAAAACTTCTTACAGCGGGAGATTCGTGAGAGGTAAGAAGTGAGCTAGTATTAATCCTCCCACGTAGCTTCCCGCCATAGCTAACATACCCGTTGTTATCTGCTCGAAAGCTCCCCTATGTTTACTTAGTCCAGTATATTTTGAAGACATAGAACCGAAAATGCCCAAGGTTATTGTTATTAACACTACTGAACTGACTACGTCATAGATGAAGGGAATCTTGAAGAATAGTGACAGAATAAAAGGGAATAGTGGGATTATTGAGCCTATTATCAAATATAGAGACATTAATAGTCCTAATTTCACTGGACTCTCGTATTCTTCTGGGAACAGTTTAAGCTCATGGATTAACATTTCGTGTAGTACTATGTTCTTGTTTTTCATTAGTCTAGTTGAGATTTCTTCAGCTTCATCTTCTGGCAGACCTTTTTGGATATAAAATTGCTTCAATTCCTCCTTCTCTTTTTCAGGATAGTGTTCAATTTCAAATCTCTCTTTTTTGATTTCATTTTCTATGACTTGCATCCTGACTCTCGTAGAGATGTATTCTCCTATACCCATGGAAAAAGCTTGTCCTATAGATGCAATTAACCCCGTAATAAGGACTAGTAACGGGTCTTGAGAATAACCTGCAGCGCCTATAGCAATTGAACCAACACCTATAAGTCCATCTTGGATTCCGAAAACTCTAGTCCTAAAAGTGTCTGCCTCGTTAGTATAGTGTATTACCGGCTCTTCCATGTTTAGTGTGTTTGTTAAAAAATCTTTAAACCCTTCTTGGATTACGAAAAATCGTAATGTAATTTATACTTTAACTATGTAGCGATCTCCTTCTCTAGCTAGAAATCCTGAGTATATACCCCACTCAACTAAAATGATCTCTAAATCGTTGTAGCCCGTAGGGCTGCTATAAATTGTGATCCCTTTTTCCTCAAGTTTTTCTAGCAACTCTTTTACGGTGAAAGATTTAAGTTCCTTAGCCGTTGAAAAAGGCTCGAGCCTATCTATTGAATCTCTCAGCAACTCTTTTCTCTTTTTGAGATTTGCCTTAAGAAAATCCAGCCCTTTATCTGTAATTATTACATCACCTTCAGCTAAATTTATAAAGCCCATCGTATTTGCTGCATAAAGGATCGGCATTAGTTCGTCCATATCTACTTCTAACTCTTTCTCAAGTATGTATATATCCACTTTATCATTAAAGGTATTATGTAAAGTAGTAAGCAAACCTAACAAATCTGCAACTCTAGCATCAGGGTGAATAACCTTATATGTACTTGTAGCCATATACCCTTTAGAATAGGTATTGGTAAGTTAATAAAAACTTTATTTACATTAACATTCAACAACATGTTTGCTCCAAAGTATTAAAAATATCTTTCATTGTTGTTACGTTCGTTAACGATTTTAAGCTAGAATTGTAATCATCATCTAGATTTTTATTAGTAAATTAAAGTTCTCGTTGTATACTTAATATCAGAATAAATATGATTTAACATATTCAATTCTAAAAAGAAAAAATTTATACATCCATGACATATATACGTTGATGGATGAGCCTTTACTATATTCACAGTTATCATTAACAAGAAGAAGTTCATCTTTACCAAAGATTATAAGAGTTGATTCTTATTCTGATTTATCTAAATTAAGGGGTGTCCCTAGATACGAGTTTTCTAGAGGTATAGAGGGTAATGAAATATTAGATATGACTGAGTTGAAGGGTGTTGAGGATTTAGGTGATAGGCTAAAAGTATTAGCTGGTACTCCTTGGAGGGATGTAATTAAATATAGCCCTGAATTATTCGGTAATCTTGATTTCTCAGTAGGTGGTAGTGTATTCTTTGGTGATGCGGGGTTCGGATTTAATGAATTCGGACTGATTAAAGATCGTGTAGAGGTAGAAGGGTATCTTAACGGAATTAAATACACAGGGAAATATAATGGAGGTATAATATACGCTGTATACATTAAGAAAGAGCAACGACAATTAGTTTACAAAGGTTATACTACAGATGACATAGACGCAATATTGTACAAATTAAAGAATTGGTTTTCCTACGGTTTTCCGGCGTTTAGAGATATCGCAATTAACATTCAAGGGGGAGTAGCTAAGTTAATCGTCGCTTATCCGTCCACTAGAGAGCAACTTTTGCTAAAGTATATCTCTGATTTACAGAAAGTAGATCCGATGTATGAAGATTTATCTCCGAGACACAAGTATAGATATTACGGTACTACTGACCTTGACGGTATTTTTCAGATGAAGGAAAACTTGAAATTAAGCGAAAGAACAATACTTCGGTTCAGGGGAACAAAAGTCTATTTTGCCATTTACTCCAATACTCCATTAAAATTCATTGACACAATCCAATTAACATCTTATTCTGACTCAGATGCGCAGAACAATTTAAACGGGTGTGTACTTTGCGGCAGATGTGTTGATGTATGTCCTTACGGGGAAATGATGAGCTCCCCACTTTATACTCCATTAGGGTTTTACGTGCTACAACCATTAGGATTTGCGGAAGGTTTAATAAACTGCCATATGTGTGGAAAGTGTGTAGATGTATGCCCTTCTAAGCTTGATATAATTTCTGACTTAAGGAAGTATGCGAGGTATAATAAAATAGACTCTTCATTACCAGAAGTGAGGGAGCTACCTGCTACTTCAGTAATAGTACTTACTCCTATAAGTAAGGGCTTTGAAGATAGAGCAATCAGGGCTTTGCTTTATCTTCACTCTAAGGGGAAAAAAGTTGGTCTAATAAAACTGGATATTAACGTCTTAGACTTGTTGCTGGATAAGGTTGATTGGGAGAATATATCTAAGAAATTAGAGGGAGTAAACGAAATATTGACTATAACTCCAGAAGAATACCACTATTTACAACCTATAAAGAGGTTTAAAATAATCGATATTATCTTCGTTGAAGAATTGATATTACCGGATACAGATATAGAAGGAAAAGATCTTCATATCCCATGTATGCTTGGAATAAAGACAGAAAAGAAAGAATTAAACAAATGCAGTCTTGCTTTCTTAGAGGAAATATCTGGTAAAACTGTCGAAAGTAAGTTACCAGCAAAATATACGTTATGTCCAATAACTGCTAGGAAACTTAATATAAAGACTCCATTAGATACAGTCTTTCCCGCTCTAAACTTAGAGGCGTTAAAGAATACAATATCAAAACTCCACCAAGGAGCAGAGGGCGGTGATTTGTTAATGGATGACGCAAAGTGGTACGAGGATATAGCTGAGGAGCTTTTCAAAAAAGTTGCTGACAAGATAATTTCAACTCAGCTCAGTCGATTAACCAAAGAAGAGTTACTGGCCCTTTACTTCTTTATGGACAAATTTGCCGAAATAAATGAGAAGGATAAAGAAGTTATTATTAAAGAGGTAAATAAAATTTTAGCCTCTGACCAAATAAAGTAAATGCCCTACTTCTGGCAAAATTAATTCTTTTGTTGCTAACCTAACAGCATCCGGAGACCCTGGCAATAAGTAGATGACTTTTTTTCCAATTATCCCTGCGCTAGCTTTAGTTAAATACGCTGCAGCCCTCACCTTAGGGTCACCATAACTGATATTTCTAAATACGTCAGAGAAACCTTCGATCTCTCTATCAAAAAGAGGTCTTATTGTCTCTACAGTCTGGTCTGAAGGTGCATACCCAGTCCCTCCAGTAGAGATTATTACGTCAACTCTTGGATCGTCTAACGCTTCCGCAAATGCTCTAAGTATCTTAACCTTGTCGTCAGGGACCAAGGAGTAGCCTACAACTGTGTAGCCAGCTTCAATAACTAACTGTTTTATGATATCACCAGACTCATCAACAACGGGTTCTTTTTTAGACAGTTTCTCGTATCTTGATGTGCTTACCGTTATTATGTAAAAGTTTATCTGTTTAGGGGCATGTTCTCTGTGTTTTTCGTGAGCATGAGTCATATAATTCTAACCTCCTTGGCTAAGTCTAAGTCAAGGTCGAGGAATTTATTTCTTTCGAGTAATATTCCGTCTACATATAGTCTTGTACCTTCCTTAATTTCGGTAAATCTAGTCCTAAAAGAGGTCAGAGTTAGACCTTGTGCTGTTTCATAAATGACAGGGAGAGTATAAGATTTTTTTGCCTTAGTGATCGTTACTATTCCCTTGAATTCTTTCTTTCCTATTACCACTCCAAAGTCTATACATTCTACAATCTTGAAAGTGTAAGGTGTGCCATTAAATATTCCCTCAAGTACTCTATCTCTTTTTAGGGTTTCAAAATCCTCTTTACTAAGCACTTCAACTTCCTCTTCATTTGAAGTATTCAGTGGGTTCGTAATACCTTTCCTTCTTAGTTCCATTAGAGTGTAATAATGGGCCGGGTTGAACGAGAGAAAATCGATATCATTATACTTATCAGCATAGAGTAAACTACCAGTTATTCCTACTGTCCCATCGAAATAACTAAGAAATCTTTTAACGATTTCGGGTCTTTCTCTCTTTGGATCGAAAGGATCTAGGATGATACTTTCTTCCAAGGGAATTAGTGGGACTTCGAAACCGATCTCATATAGGTATTTTAAGAGTTGCGGAAATCTTTGCTTAACGAGAAGTAATGCATCGTTTAACCTCTTGATTTTTTTGCCCTTATACACTCGAGGAATAGCTACTGCATAACCATCAGGGTGAAAACAGCCTTTAACAGCCCAAATAACGTTGTTATAAACGAGGAAATATCCCTCAGTAATCATCAGCTTTAAAGGAGTTCGTCCAATCTTTAAATCTTGTGAAAATATTAATTATAGGAAGAGGAATTGCCGGTAGCACATTATATTATCTATTTAGGGAAAAAGGACACCAAGTCCACGTGATAGAATCGGGCTTTAGGAAATTTTACCCTACCCTAATTCATTCTTTATTACTTCGTGGTAAGGACATAGATTTAGCTTTAGATTCACTGGATTTCTATCGATCTCATAACGTACCTTTGTTTTCGTATCCCTCTTATACTATAGGGGAAATACCTTCAGAGGTATTCGACGATTGGTTAACGAGGGGATTCGAAGTTAGAGAACTATACGTGGACTGGTTGAACACTTCAGCCATAGAGGGGAAGAAAACTGACAGGCTTGTAGGTGTCAAAAACTTAGTAGACTCTGTCCCTTATTCTCATGGTAATGTGTATGTGGACGCTAAGGGTAGGATTTTCATTAACAAGGAAAAAGAGGTTAGTGGTAAATATGACATCATAATATTATCTTCTGGAGCGTGGAACTCTGTATCTACAGATTTTAAACTCCCTCTTAAGAGCTACTATTGTTGGGCTTGGGCTGTTCTTACTCCTAAAAGAGAGTTAGATAGAGTATTCGTATACGACTATGAACTCGGGTTTTATTCGAGACCAGTACTTGGAATCGGTTCTTTTCTTTCCATAGTAGGAGATGGGGATATCATTGAGTGTTCTCCTTTCACACCACAAGTTGGTGACAAAAGGGCTGTGGAAAAGGCAAGTAAAAGGCTAGGACCCCTTGTACCGTTTTACAAAGGGGATGGTTACTGTGAGGGGACTCCAGACATGAGACCAGTCTATGGGCAGCTCACTGAGAAGATATATTACATAGGTGGTCTTAATGGGTACGGAGCAGAAGTAGGTCCAGGATTAGCAAAGATCCTCTTCCGTTTCATTATAGAGGGAGAAGAAGACAAGAACTATTCTGCGTCTAGATTTAACGGGATAAAAGAATTTAAGATAAGTAAAGAGCCTCATGAGTTCTAACTTCTAAATATTTCAAGGTGTTTATTTATTAACTCGTCATCAGTTAGTTCTTCTTCGTTTATTTTTAAATGGAGTCTTTGTCTTTCTTCACAGTCTTCACAGTCATACACTATCCACGCATTTAGGAACTGCTCACCGTAATAAAATTCCATAGCCCTCCAACCGTGGTTTTTTAAGAGTTCTTTAACTACTTTTAATCTCGTTGTAGGAAAAGCTACGAACTTCTTCATTTTGATGTAATAGGGCTTCAGCGTCAACAAATAGTACCCGTTTACCAACACAGAAGTAGGAGTGTGAAACTCATCGAGATCACTAACTTTTACTAACTCTATGTTTCCCTTACTATCTAGATAAACTGCTACGTTCCTGTAATCTTCAAACATGTCCCTTAGGTAATGCCAAGGAGGTGCAGGAGAGCCTAATATCCAGCTTAACATAATAACTCTTTATATACCCAGTGTGATAAATTTGATTCTAAATAATGATGATGTGACGGTTTACAGAGCTGATGAAGACCGCTTCCCTGTCTGAGAGAGGGTTTGGTATGAAAATGGATTACGTAAGGGATATTACTTCTGTTCAGAAGAAGATAATTGAAAAGTATGGTAGTCTTTATGGTCTTGACGATATCGTGAGAAAAATTATTGGTCTTCATAGGACTGGAGTATTGAACATTAACCATTCCGTTTTAGAGATCATATTGGCAGCCCACCTCTTAAATCAAGGGTTTAAAGTCTATGCTGAAGTAGAAGTATCGGGTGGTATAGTAGATATATATGCAATAAAGGGAATAGATATTTCAATTGAGGTCGAAACAGGTTACGTACCTCCTACCAACGCTATTTCAGCTGAGGAATTCCTTATGGGTAGATTAGCATTGAAAACAGCTAGGTATAGCAATGTTGGTCACGAGTTTTATATAGCCGTTCCTTCCTTTTACATTCCCCCAATTCCAGAGCCCCTATTAATCCCTCCAGAAGAAAGGAAGGAAGAAGATATTAGGAAAGTAATGTTCTTAATAAGGAAATACAGTAAATCTCCCGATGTAACTCTTGACGACGTGAAGACGAGCAAGATTAATGGTATAATTACTATAAACACTAAAACATTGGACGTAAAAGTGATTGATATAAAGAATTTCTCCACTTTAAAGCACTTTTATAGCCAGGTATAAGAAGGCAAAGGATATAAAAGGCACTCCTATGTTATCGTCCAAAAAAGGCGCGATCTCAACTAGCGTAGCTATTACTCCAGATATTGCACCGTATATACTGAAAAAGTAATAACCCAGAGGAACACACACGATAGCCATTCCTACACTTCCCCAAAGTCCCTTCACTCTCCTCTTGTACACGTAATTACGAATAATTCCAGTTACACCGTCTCCGAAAGACATGTAATAAATTGGCAACAAGGGAATGAATACGTCTTTAGTTAACCAGTAGCCGTGATCTAGAAATTCCATAATCAAGAGTAATGTTCCGAAGGAGAAAGTATAGTAGACTTCACCTCTATTTCCTTCATCCTGAAACCAGTTAAGGTAGTTTTTCTTCGCTCTGTTAAATATTAAATATGCCATCAGAACATAAGATGCTATAATAGGGACAAGTGGGGAGGTGAAAACAAAAGGTGCAAGTATGGCTACAACACCTCCTCCTAATATGTGCATAACTTTTCTAGCCACATAGGTCGTAGTAATTTTGCTAATGAGTTTTGATATGTAAAGAGTAACGAAGGCCACCCAGATTGTTAATGCAATACCCCATTCAACGTCTCCTATTGTTAATAGCATCAATAATGAAAGCTGTTACATTAAATTATAAGTTCAGCTATTCTTACTCGTGCAAGTCTTTTTGTATAAAAGGGTTGGAGATTACCTATTACCTTCCCAAGAAGGAGATGTCATAGTAACAGTAAGTAACTTTCTCATTAAGGTTTACGATCGTAATAGCGGTTCAGAACTAAAAGATGTGAAGTTCAAGTTATTTGGAAACGAAATACCTCACCTGAATAAATTAAAAGAACTTGAGAAAGCTACTGGAATTATTGTTGACGAAAATTATGCCTTAGCTTTTCCTGATCCCAAAATAAGAATACTAAAACTCAATCAACTTGTAGGTTACGTATTTGAGGAATATGTATATTCCGTCTTATCCTCTTACTTTAACGTCAAGAGGTATAAAAACTCGGGAATTATATCTTTGCCCAAACTGGGTTTAGCATACCATAATACACCGGACATGTTAGTTGAAGACAAAGTAGTGGTAGAAGCAAAGGTAGGGCTTTACGAGTTAGAGCAAATTAGGGACTACGAGAGAAGATATTCTAAAGGTGTTATAGTTTTCCCTTGGGCTGGCACATGCAAGACCTCAAGGTGGGTTTGCTTTTACTACTTTTTAAAGGATTATGAGAGGGTAGTGAGGTATATAAGGAGTTTAATTAGTTAAGTAAATATTAACCTATGTTAATAGGTGAATTTTTAAATTTTGCAAGTAAAGAGAGGGTATGGAAATAGGTACGCCTCTTCTCGAAGGTGCAAAAAAACTCCTCTGGCTTGGCGGAGGAGAACTGGGTAAAGAAATGGTGATAGAAGCCCAGAGGATGGGTTTAGAGACCGTAGTAGTGGACAGATATGATATGGCTCCTGCAATGCATGTAGCTCACAGAAAATATGTAGTGAACATGTTAGATGGTAATGCAATAAAGAGTATAATTAAAAAAGAACATCCAGACGCTATAATTACTGAAATAGAGGCAATTAATACTGACGCATTGCTGGAACTAGAACAAGAGGGCTTTAGAGTAATTCCTAACGCTAGAGCCGTGAAGATCTGTATGAACAGACTAGACCTTAGAATGTTGGCTGCTGAGAAGGTAAAAGTGCCTACTACTGCTTATGCCTTTGCAGAGACGTCAGAGGAGGTTAAAAAAGCTTGTAAGGACATAGGTTATCCATGCATAGTAAAACCTGAGATGAGCTCAAGCGGGCATGGTCATGAGGTAATATATAATGAATCTGAAGTTGAGGAAAAGTTTAAGGAGGCATTAGCTCATGCCAGAGGAAAAAGTAGTAAAGTTATAGTCGAAGAGTTCATAAATATTGACAGAGAGCTTACGGTACTTACATATAGGTACCCATTGATTAACGGTGGAGTTCAGACGAAGAGTTTACCTCCGATAGAACATCAGAGACCTAAAGACGTATATTACTACGTTGAATCATGGCATCCCTCGACTGTTCCAGAGGACGTAGCAGCCAGAGCTAGAGAATATGCAATGAGAGTTGTTGACGAGCTAGGTGGTTTCGGTATATTCGGTGTAGAGATACTTATTAGCGGTAATAGGGTTCTCTTTAGTGAAGTATCTCCAAGACCCCATGATACTGGGCTAGTGACTATGGCAAGCCTGGATATTAACGAGTTTCAGATCCACGTGAGAAGTGCAATAGGACTTCCAACTCCAGAGGTCAAGTTAGTAACACCTGCAGCAGCTCACGTTATTTTGGCTAATAATGAAAAGTGGGCCCCTAAATTCATTAATGTAGAGAAAGCTCTAGAAATTCCTGGTGTTCAAATAAGGCTCTTCGGAAAACCCTCTACTTACTATAAAAGGAGAATGGGTGTTGTCCTAGCTACTGGTAAGGATGTAGAGGAAGCTAAAGAGAAAGTTAGAAAGGCTTCGTCACTTATACTAGTATCATAGCCCATGGATTTTCTTTAATTTTTCTACTATCTCAACTACTCTTTTCTTCACGAATCCAGATGAGGCTAAATAACAACAATCTTCAAGTTCCAAGAAATCCGTGAAGTCTAGATTTGCTAACTCCGCTATAGATAATGCCCAAATTTTTGCAGTTGACTCGTAATTATAACCTCCACCTCCGGTCATAACAATCTTGGCATTAAAGTCGTGAGCAAGTTTGTGAAGAGTTCTGATCACGTCTAAATAACCTTTGTTAGATAGTTTTAACTCAACTAAAGGATCAGTAAAGTGTGAGTCTCCACCGTTCAGGATTACAATTAGTTCTGGTTTAAACTCATTAAGCTTAGGTACCACAACTTGGTTGAATGCGTATAAGTACATATCGTCTGCAGTCCCCGGTGGTAGAGGAATATTCATAGTCAACCCTTTTGCATCTCCTTCTCCTATCTCATCGACGTCTCCAGAACCGGGGAAGAAGCCCTTATGGTACATGTGAAGGGATATTTTAAGGACTTTAGGATCATTTGCAAGGAGTAGCTGTGTCCCATCACCGTGATGACCGTCTATATCTACTAAAGCTATTCTGTTGAATTTGTCCTCGGCTATTTTTATCCCTAAGGCTACATCATTAAATACACAAAAGCCGGAAGCTGAAGTGTATTTCGCGTGGTGGAATCCTCCGCCTATGTTTATCGTGTGATCATAATTATCAAGTAATTTTACGGCGGTCACAGTACCACTAACTCTAACCAAAGCGGATTCAAATATACCTTTAAATGCAGGTGTATCACCATCATCTAAATATCCTCTTCCTTCTTCACTCTTTTTCTTCACAAACTCAACATATTCCTTGGAGTGAACTTTGTACAACATTTCCTCGGGTATAATGTCCGGTTTTACGAGATCTATATAGTGAAATGCACCTCTTTCTTCAAGTATTTTTTTCGTCATTGACTCACGGAGTGATTTGAAAGGATGATCACCAGGGAAAGAATAGTCCAAATAACGATCATCCCATACGAATGCCGTCTTGTGCATTACAATTATCTACGTCGAAAAACTATATAAGTGTAAAACTGGATTTTTTCCCATGATGAGTATAAAAGAATTAATCGAGGAATCAAAGGTAATAGCAACTTACAACGATAGGATAAGGGAAATAGTAAGCAAGATGAGGGAAAATAATCAGTGGGTAGTACCCGTAATTAAAGAAAAAGAAGTCGTGGGGATTTTAAGTTATAATGATCTGCTGAGAAAAAGGATCAGTCCCGAGTCTAAAGTAATAAACCTTATGAGCCCTTTGCTTTCGGTAAGCGAAAAAGACGATATTCAGAAAGTAGTGGCTAAGTTCTACACGGCTAAGGCTAGGGCTATTCCAGTTGTTGATGATAAGAAAAGATTAGTGGGTATAATCACTAGGGAGAGATTACTTTCATATTTCTTAAGTAGTGGTGAATTTGCAAAAGCAAAGGTTAGGGAATACATGAACTCACCAGTTATAACTGTTAATGCTGAAGATTCGGTAGCAAGAGCTAGATGGCTCATGAGTAATAACAACATAACGAAGTTACCAATAATGGAAGAAAAGAAAGTTTCTGGAATCATCTCTGCTAGGGATATTGTAGATAGGCTTTATAGTAGTGGGGGTAAGAAAAAATCCTCAATCCTTACAGAGGAAGAGAGGTTGATGTCATTACCCGTAAAGGAGATAATGAATTATCCAGTTATAACCGCAAAAGGTGACGATAGTGTAGAAAAGGCTGTAGAGACAATGTTGTCTAAGAAGATATCTGGAACGCCGGTCTTAGAGGGGGAATATTTAGTAGGTATGTTTAGTGGTATTGACGCAATAACCATCATCGCTAAAAAGTATCAGATGGAAATACCTATTGAGGCAAGATTGACAAGTGAATTAAAACAAGGGAATATGAAAGCTCTCATAGATGGTATATTAGAGAGGTACCTTTCGAGATTAGAGAAACTTACGGACATTATAAACTTTAAAGTGACGTTTAAAGAGGAGTCCAAGAGCGAGGGTAAGAAGCTATATCAAGTAACAGCCAGAGCTGTAACAAAAGTAGGCGACTTCGTAACTAAGGACAGTGATTGGGATCCAGTAACTGCCGTAAGAAAAGCAGTTGAAAGGTTAGAAGAAAGAGTACAGAAGGAATTAAGAAAAATGGAGACCACTAGAAGGAAACAAAAGGCAGAGGAGAGTTGAAATTTGCAATAGTTCAGCCTACTAGCACTTTCTCAGCAGTACAACTTACTGAGGAAGCACTGAAGGCGGGAGCGGAAATAGTGTTGTTACCTGAGAAATGGACTAAGCACTTAGACGATGTACCTTTAGTGGATTTCCAACGCCTTGCTAAAAAGTACACCTCTTATGTAATACCTGGAGCCGTAGAAGACGGTGTCTCAGTTGTTTCACCGGTCATAGACCCGAACGGGGAAGTAAAAGGAATAGCTAAAAAGATACACCTTTATGAAGACGAAAAAAACAGACTTTTTCCTGGGTCTTCAACAATTATATTTACATATAGGAGTGTAAAAATAGGTATAGTCATATGCTACGATGTTGACTTTCCTGAGGTAATAAGGCAGATGTTCGTAAAGGGTGTTGAAGTAGTACTAATTCCATCGAAGATTCCTCAGGATGGATTGGAACTTTGGAGGGATTATCTGAGAGTTAGGGTACTCGAAAATAGGTTAGCAATTGTCAACGCCAACGCTTTACAGTTGCCAGAATACCCAGGTAAAAGTGTAGTATATGTTCCCGTGAAAAAGGGTAAATATGTATACGCTGAAAAAGTTGTAGAGATGGGATCTTCTGAAAACTTCTTGGTAGTTGATATAAACCCGCTTCATTATATGGATTTAAGAGTAAATAGACTAAAGGAGTACTCCAATTTTGAAATAAACGAAATTTGAATTTCTAGAGAAATAATCATTAAAAATAAATTAAAAAATTATTAAGGATTTAATTGATTTACCAACTATTTTCAGTGGAGGTGTCTAAAGAGTTATCAGTTGATTACGAATTGTCCTCTGAATTCTCGTGGTCTCCATAAGGATGAATTATTAATAGGGGCTCGTTATTTACACTCAAGTCTCCATGTGGGTTATCGCTCACTTTGTAATGTATCGTTATTACTACATTATACTTACCGGTAGTTAAGTTGAGTTCCTGTTCGTCATGATCTAAAGTTAAAGTTAATGTAGTTTTTCCGATGGATATCGTTACGTTGAAAGAAGAGAACACTTTAGACAGTTTTTCTGTGTGTAATAGTTTTATTTCATAAGTTCCATTAGATGAGATTACAAGAGTAGCATTTGCAGATACTGTTCCCGTTTCACCGGCTGTTATATTGCCTAGATTTATGTATGCAGGAATTATTTCAGTACTATTATTATTAGTTTGTATTACATTATACGATATATATCCTAGCGGTCCGTAGCCATGCATTCCAGCTATCATTACACCAGTCGCTGCGACACTTGACACTATTAGTAGCAAGAGGGGTAGTGATTTCATTTTTGGTCACAAATTACTTCGTGTTTCACCCTTATTAGGGTTTCATAGGTTAAAAAGTGTTTCATAGTGTTTCAGATACAGAAATAATATATTTTTCCACTATGAGAGTTTGGTGTGAAATCATTAAGTGTTTTAAGCTCAAAAAATGAAATTAAAAATTTAGTTGAGAAAACTATTGAATTTTCAAATAAATTAGATTTACAGCCAATTATTACATTTTATCTTGAGGATAAATTGTTGCGAAATTTAATCAAAAAATTAGATAATAAACTCGGTAAATTATTTCAGGAAAATAAATTCAATAGGGAAAGGTTTATTCAAGACGCAGTTAAAACTCTAGTTGAAGAAGACCAAAAGCTAGCAAGTGTAAAAGATAAAATCATAAACAAAAAATATATTCAATACATTTATTATGCAGTCCCAATAGATAATGTTGAAGTCACAATCGTTAGGAATAATTGGGTTCCACCTAGAGCTATAATCCTCAGAGGTAAAGTTAGATTCACCTTTATGCCCCATACTACCTTTAGTGAACTTGAACAGAAAATAAACACTCAGAACGAGGACGACATAATAGTTGAGTTCGAAAATGGAGTAGTGATTAATTATGAAAGGAAGAGAAACATATTTACTGATTTTCGTAATACTTCTGAAGTTCTTCAGTCTAAGGAGCAAGTGATTGTGACTCTAGCCCCAACCTTAGATACATATCTCCTCGCAGCAGTAATTGCAAACAACGTATATCCGTGGATTAATAGAGTGAGAATTACACGTAATGGAGAAAACCTAGAATATGAAATCATATCAGGAAAGGCAAGTAAGGAAGAGGTGATTAATGGGGATACGATCGATCCTCTGAGTAAGGCTGAACTATTCTACGATTACAAGGCTGGTAAAAAACTTGAAATAGAATCTATAATAAACGGTATCATTTACAAATTACCCGGTATATAGAATTTCCTTATCAATAGGTACACTTCTTATTTTCTTGCCTGTTAGGTCTTCAACTGCACTCGTAATTGCAGCAGCTGCTACTCCCACTGGGATCTCTCCTACACCTTTTGCACCTAACGGAGTATAAGGTGATGGTGTTGGAACTATATTAATCTCAAATTCTGGCAAATCTAACGCTGACGGAAGCCCGTAATCTATTAATGAAGTAGTGAGTAATTCACCTTGTTTTCCGTACTTGTATGCCTCATATAACGCAAGCGAAACCCCAATAGCAGAACCTCCTATTACTTGCTCTTTAACTAACTCTTCGTCAATAGGAGTACCCGGATCTATATACACTACTAGCTTTACTGGTTTAATGAGTCCAGTTTCTCTATCCACTTTAACAACAGCTATATCACATGCAAAAGGATAAGCCGTAAATCTGTACTTCCCTTGGTGATTAAATGTGTATGTTACTTCTGTGCCCTCAAACTTAGAAATGTGGAACTTATCTCCGTTTTTAGCAATGAAGTAACCATTAGAGAACTCGACTTCTTCTCCGTACTCCCTCCTTATCCTTTGGGAGATAACCTTTACCAGCTCTTCAACAGCGCCTTTTATTGCACCTGCCATAAAGACTGCCATTCTGCTTCCTCCGGGGCCAAATGAAGGGGGAGAGGAGTCACTGTCAATTGTTTCCACTGTAACTAGTTCTTCTGGTATACCTAAAAACTGTGAGACTAGCTTTACAGCCGTATGTTCGTTCCCTTGTCCTTCCGGACTGTAACCGACTTTTACAACTACTTTACCGTTTCTGACCTCTATCTTAACACCTTCTGTTCCTGATGGAGTGCTGGGATCGGTAGAACAAGCCAACCCAATACCGTAACCCTTCTCTCTTAAGTTCCATAAGTCAGTTCTTTCGAGGGCTAAAGATAGCAGTCTATTCGGATCTCCTGAGTCATATAAGGTATAAGGAGCCTCATATGGGAAATTGTCTATGAAGTTCTTCTTTCTGATCTCGCTCTTGCTTATTCCAAGCTCTTCCGCTAATGTGTCCATTATTCTTTCTAAAGCCCAAGTGTGGGGTGGAGTTCCAGCTCCTCTAAATGCTCCCGGCGGATTTTTGTTAGTTGCTATAAGTTTAGCAGTGTATCTGATGTTTCTTATTTTGTAAGGCCCAGCTAAAATACCAGAAGGCTTGAAAGCTTGTCCGTTGTATAAGCTAGCCCCTATGTCTTCAAATACGGTAAAGTCTAATCCCGTTATTAACCCGTTCTCTTTGTAGTATACTTTTATTTTGAAAGTCCTTTCTGGTCCTGAACTGTTAGATGCCTTTAAGTGCTCACTCCTGGTCTCTATCCATTTTATAGGTACGTTAAATTTAGCCGAAGCCTGAACAAGTACTGAAATGTAAGGTGCTAATGAAAACTTTGAGCCAAAACTACCACCTGCTCTGACCGGGATTAGTTTAACTTTTCTTCCGCTAATTTTGCTAATCTCTTCGGCCAAAAATTTTGGAGCTTGAGCATTAGAGTAAACTGTTCCGTCAGGATACACTATTGCACCAAAGGTCTCTATAGGGTTTCCCGAAGATCTAGACCAATAAAGGTCTAAATCTAACTCCTTGTCACCAAAAGGAATAGTACCATATTCTAAAGTCTTTTCGTATACCACGTTAGTCTTTAACTCCTCGAAAACCAGTACTTCGTTCTTTAATGCTTCCTCTACACTAGAAACCGGTTGTAAAACTTCATAGTCAATACTAACCAGCTCTGCAAGGTCTTGTGCTTTATAAGGATCTTCAGCTATGACAAGTGCTATAGGCTCCCCTTCATATCTTACTTTTTTGAAAGCCAAGGGTAGAGTCAAGAGTGCAGTGCCTTCATTCTCTTCTTTTTCGCCTTTATTAAAATAGAGATCTTTTGCAGTAAATACGAGCCCTCCTTTCCTTACCACTTCCTCAGCATCTATCTTGAGAATTCGGGCATGGGGATATGGACTCCTTACGAAAACACCGAAATAACCTTTATACGGTATATCGTCTACGTAATTTCCTTTTCCTATAAGCAAATCTAATACATCGTTTCGTCTCATGTGTAAGTAATCGTGCTAATGTATTTAAAGCATTCTTTTAACTGATCTATTCCTCATGAGATAAATGGAATTATTTAAAGAATTTTTATTTTTCAACAATTGTTTAATTTGATTTACAAAATTATTTATATTCTGGAACATCGAGACTATAAGATGATATGAGATTAACATGGATGATTGGAGGAGCACAAGGTACTGGAATTGATACGTCGGCTACTGTTTTCGGTAATGCCATAGCCTCAGCTGGGTATTATGTATTCGGAAACAGATAGTATTATTCTAATATAAAAGGTAGGCATAGTTACTTTACGCTAACGATTTCAGATAAGAGGGTAAAGAGCAATACACAAAAGGTAGATATCCTTGTATCCTTTGACGCGGAAACAATATTTCACCACTTTACAGACGTTACATCTTATTTAATATACAATAAGTCTGTAGAAAATGTCAAGTTAGATTCTATTCAGTCAATGGAGGAAGAAACTAAGGAGAGAATAAAAAGGTCTCTTCGCATAGACTCTCAAGAAGTGACAGTATATTCAGCTCTTAAGGTAGCTCAAGAAAAAGGAGTTAAGTTAATTCCTGTGAACTATGAAGAGATAACTAAGAAAATTGTCGACGAATTCAAGCTTCCCTTATCCGTTGTAGAGAGGGTCAAAAACACTATAGGAATAGCTGTTTCTTACAAACTCTTGGGATTAGAGAAAGAGTTTCTAATCAAAGCAAGTGATAGAACGTTTAAGCAGGATCTTTATAGGAAATTAAACGCAAGAGCTATAGAGGAAGGTTCTTCGCTAACAGACTCGGTCTATAACCTTAGAACGTTGAAGACCAATAGTGAAAGATATTGGTTGGATGGGAACACAGCGGTGGCAATAGGAAAAATATACGGCGGTCTCAGGTTCCAGTCATATTATCCTATTACTCCTGCCTCGGATGAAAGCACGTTTATAGAAGCTCATCAAGAGGTTCTGATGATAGATCCAAAGACTGGCGATAAAATTAAAGGTACTGTAGTAGTTGTTCAGGCTGAAGACGAAATATCTGCAGTTAACATGGCAATAGGAGCCGCATTAGCAGGTGTAAGATCAGCAACTGCAACGTCTGGACCGGGATTCTCATTAATGGTTGAGGGTTTGGGATGGGCAGGAATGAATGAAGTGCCCGTTGTTATCACCTATTATATAAGAGGTGGCCCCTCTACTGGATTGCCTACAAGGACAGGTCAATCGGATCTCCTATTCCCAATGTTTGCGGGACACGGTGAATTCCCAAAAATAATAATAGCTTCTGGAGACCACGCAGAAGCGTTTAGGGACGCGGTATGGGCTTTAAATCTGGCAGAAAGGTATCAAACGCCTGTTATACACCTTGTAGAGAAAACTCTAGCTAACTCCTATTCTACAATACCTAGGGAGGAACTTAAGTTAGAAGAGTTAAAAGCAGATAGGGGTAAGATAGTATATAAAGCAGACCTCACATATCGTAGGTTTATGTTGACATCTGATGGAATATCAGCGAGAGCGCCTTTAGGAGGAGCTCTCATGTATTATACAGGGGGACGAACATAACGAGATGGGTCACATATCTGAAGACCCTGAGAACAGAACATTGATGTATGAGAAAAGGATGAAAAAACTCGAGACAGCAGACCGTGAAATTTCGGAAGAGTCTAGAGTCAAGATATTCGGAGATACCGATTCCAAGAACGTCGTAGTTACATGGGGATTTGCGGTTCAGTCCTTGAAGACATAATCAACGAGGGTGGTATTGACGTTCTAGTGTTACAACTCAGAATGTTCTCTCCTTTCCTTACAAAGCTTGTATCAAATATACTCAGTGGTAAGGAAAAAATAATTGCTGTTGAAGGAAATTATTTAGCTCAAGCCTCAAAACTTGTAACGATGTTTACTGGAATTAAGCCTACTAATTATATTTTGAAGTGGAATGGAAGGCCGTTCCTAAAGGACGAGTTAGAGAGTGCGCTAAGGCAAACTATTAAAGAGGACGTTAAAAAGGTGGTTTTAAATGGAGGCGCTTAAACAGTTCAAACCTGAGTGGAGTGACTGGTGTCCAGGTTGCGGTAATTTTGGCATACTTAATGCTGAACAGCAGGCAATAATGGAGCTAGGACTAAATTTAGAAAGGGTCGTAATCGTATCTGGAATCGGATGTTCTGGTAAACTACCGCACTTCATGAGGGTACCAATCTCTGGAGTCCATACTCTACACGGTAGAGCAATAGCATTTGCAACTGGAATCAAGCTTGCTAATCCCTCACTGGAAGTAATAGTGAATGGTGGAGACGGGGACTTACTGGGAATAGGAGTCGGTCATTTCGTTTCAGTAGGAAGAAGAAATATCGATATTACGGTAATAATTCACGATAACGGCGTTTATGGTCTCACTAAAGGGCAAGCCTCTCCTACACTTCTGAGAGGAATAAAGACTAAGTCATTACCTAAGCCTAATATTAACGATGCGATTAACCCTCTATTTTTGGCATTATCCTCTGGATATACATTCGTGGCTAGGGGATATGCCTACGATGTTAAACATCTCAAAGAATTGATAAAGATGGCTATAAAGCACAAGGGTTTAGCAGTAATAGATGTACTTCAACCTTGTCCAACATATAATGATATAAACACTAAGGAATGGTACGATAAAAGGATCTATAAACTTGAGGAACAGCCTGACTGGGATCCAGTAGTGAGGAATGAGAACGAGGTCAAGGATAAGCTAAAGAAAGCAATAGAGAAGAGTCTAGAGTGGGGAGACAGGATACCCATTGGAGTATTCTATAAGAATGAAACAATCCCATCTTTTGAGGAAAGAATTAGCCAAGCTGCACCTTCTTACTATCAATATTACCCCTCCTCTCAACCAATTGAGATAGAAGGTAAATTAAATACCCTTATAGACGAGATCCTGAAAGAGAAGAAAGTAGAGAATTAGATCTCAAGTTTACCGTTTTTTAAATAGATTTTTTTGAAGGTAGGTGGCAAGTTGGTTAAGTCTTTCTGTGAGGCGATCATGACACAGCACCAGTCCTTATAATCCCATGGATCTTGATCTCTAAGGAAAAACGACTTTAACCTATCTGGAACGGAGCTTTCCAGCACTTTATAGTCTTGAAAGGTTGAGTAAACAGCGTAAATGTTATCAGCTTGTATTTCTTTATCTAATACTCTCCATACTACCGGTCTTGCCTTGACTTTCTCCCAAGGTTCAACTACTTCTCCGACCTTAAACCCTGCTGGAGCTGTGCCTACTACTTCTAATATTTCTTTCATTTCAACTTTTCCTTCATTATCAATAATTACAAGCGTATCGCCTTTCGGATAATAGAAGTAGTACTTGTTAGATGCAAAACCTAGTAGGACTACAAAAATCTTCTCGCCGTTATAATTTAAGAAGTACTCTTCAACAGTCAAAAGCTATACCCGAACATAAAACGTGATTTGGATCTAATGAATTTTTCAGTAACCTTAGAGAGGTATAGGAATAACCCAAACAATCCTCACTATCTCTACACCCCTTTTCGATCACTACAGTGTAATCCTCGCTGCGTAATGAAAGAGCTTTTTCGTCACACGTTCTAACATATCCACTTCCGTAAAACGCTATCCCAGAGGAGAATTTTTTTAAAAGTTGTAATTCTTCACCTCTGGCTGTAACTACCCCGTAGATCCTTTCGCATTTCATATCCGTTGGTAAAATGCCTTCTATTACTTCTGAGTTTTTCGAGATCTTTTCAATATAACTTGAAAATCCTGCAAAAATTGCATAGGTGGAGATCTTTGAAGAATCTAGAAACGATATTATTCCCCATGGGTTTTCTCGTATAATATCTTCAGGTCTGTCGACTTTTACTGATATTATTTTCTCGGGTTTAGGTAAAACTTTGATATAAAGTTCTAGGTAAATACCCAAGGTTCCTAATGCTCCCGAGAGAGCTTTCCAAATCTTGTAACCACTAGAGAACTTTGTAGTCTTTCCTCCGCTCTTTATTAATTTTCCGTCACCTGTGACTATTTTCGCCCCTAATATTAAGTCTCTAGGATAAGGGTACCATAGGGAGAACGGCGAGGGTAAATTAGTTGATATCAGACCACCGATAGTACCTTCGTAAAATGCAGGAAAGAACAAGTTGTTATTGGACAGATGTTCTTGAAGGTCATTGAACCTAACCCCGCTTTGAACAGACACGTATAGGTCAGAAGTAGAACTTTCTAAGATCTTGTCTAACCTTATAGTGGATATACAAATTTCGAATGGTTTTTCGACTACGTGATGAGTTTCCAGTCCCAGAATGTGAACTTTCTTACCGCTATCATTAGCGTTTCTTACGATTTCTAAGATCTCTTCATAACTTGTAGGTTCAAACAATTCTTTACATTCCATGATTGTGTATAAACATTTTAAACCATAATAACAATTTAAGCTTGTGCAATTAATTGAGGAGCTAAAGCAGATCGTAGGAGAGGAGTGGGTGATTTCTTCTGATGAAAAAAGGCTATACGGTTTTGATGGTCTATCCGCTGTTAAGGGAGAACCAGAACTTGTTATTCTACCGGGAAGCGAAGATGAGGTCGTTAAGGTAATAAGGTTGTTAATTTCACGGAGAAAGAAAGTGATAGTCAGAGGTTCAGGTACCAGTCTTAGTGGAGCTACAGTTCCGCTTAATGGCGATGAAGTAGTTGTAGGCTTAAGCAGGATTAACAAAGTATACAGTATAGAAGGCTTAGAAATAGAAGTAGGTCCGGGTATAGTTAACGCCATGGTTACTAAAAACGCTCCTCCTCACTTATTTTACGCACCAGATCCTGCAAGTTACCAAGTTTCAAGCATCGGGGGTAACATATCGCATGACTCGGGAGGTATTCATGTTGTTAAGTACGGCCCTACTTACAACAGTGTAATAAGATTAAAGGTAATTTTGCCGAATGGTGAGGTTGAGGAATTTAAGCCTTCACCGTTTCTCAACCCGAGTAGTATATTTATAGGAGCAGAGGGTACGCTCGGAGCTATACTTAGAGCTAGACTTAGATTATTCGTGCGACCTAAGGAGAGAAAAACTGTAATAGCTTCATTTAACTCATTAAGGGATGCTGCGAATGCGATAGTGGAGATATTCAGAAGCGGTGTAATACCTTCAGCCTTAGAGATGATGGACAGATACTCGATTATAGCTATAGAAAAGAGCAGATATAAGGCAGGTTTGCCAGAGAGCGAAGCACTGCTATTAATAGAGCTTGACGGTTCGCAAGTAGCCGAGGAAGAGAGTAGAGTGAAATATGTGATAAGTAATAATAGAGGAGAAATAATAAACACTAAGGACGAGTCGAAGTATTGGAATGCAAGGAAAGGTGCTTTTCCTGCTATGGGAACTATATCCCCCGCATATATAACTCTGGACTGTAACGTGCTAAGAAGTAACTTAGCTGAAACATTAGAAAAAATAAGGGAGATATCCAAGAAATATAATGTTTATATTGCTAACGTGTTTCATGCAGGGGACGGTAATCTACACCCTCTAATTTCCTATAATCCGGAAGACTTCGATAGCTTTTATAGGGCAGTCAAAGCGAGCGATGAAATAGAAAAGCTAGTGTTAAATAACGGTGGTGTACCTTCAGGTGAACACGGAATAGGGATCGAGAAGGTAAAGTATCTCGAAGTATATTACGACGAGATAAGCTTGGATGTAATGAAGAGGTTGAAAATGACGTTCGATCCGGAAGGTTTGTTCAATCCTTGTAAGATGTTCGGTAATTGTAAAGTAAGTTCAAGAGAGTTAAAGGTGTTATGGGAATGGGATTAAAAGAAGAACTTTCTAAATGTGTGCACTGTGGGTTCTGTCTAGAGGCTTGTCCTACTTACGTAATAACTAGGTCAGAAACTCATTCACCACGCGGTAGGATTACAGCCGTGAAATTAGGTATTGACAGTGTAGGTCTCAACACTTGTATGTTCTGCAGGAGATGCGAGCTTGCATGCCCTAGCGGGGTGAAATACTCAGATATAATAACTTCAGTTCGTAAACCCAACGCAATAGAGAAAGTTTTGGTAAGAATGCTAGAGAGACCAGAGACACTCACTCCATTTATAAAACCCGTATTGAGGTTGAACGGCTCTACCCCGTTAAGTCATGAGGAAGAGGATTATGATCTGGTATTGTTCCCGGGATGTATAATGTCCGTAATCTTTAGGAGTACTGTGGAGAATGCGTTGAGGTTTTTGAAGAGTCGTGGGTATAGAGTGAAGATTCTGAACGGATGTTGTGGCCTGGCTCACACTCATGTAGGAGAGACTAGGAGAGCTGAAGAGCTAATAAGTAAACTGAAGGAAATTAAGAAGCCTATAGTTTCTCTGTCGTCTAATTGTTCTGCTCATATGAAAGAGAAGGGTTTGAACGTGTATGACTTCTCGGAGTTTTTAGTCAAGTTCATTAAGGAATTACCTAAAAAGGATATGGAAGTCACTTTACACCAACCCTGCCACGCTCATTTATTAGGGATCGATAAGTATGACAGACAAGTTTTAGAAATGATGGGGATTAGGATTAGGGAAGCTGAGGAACCGTCTTTTGAATGTGGTGCTGGAGGTGATTACTTTATCTTCAATAAGGATATGGCTAGTCAAGTTATGCAAATTAAGAAAGAGAAGACTCTGAAGAGCGGAGCGAATATAGTAGTCTCTACAAATCCTTCTTGTTCTATTGCTTTCATTAAAATGGGCTTAAACCCAACACATATTGCTGATTTAATTTTTAAATAGCGAGTCTTTTTGCTTCACTCTTCTCTTACCCTTTTAGACTAAGAAGTATTATGAGAAGAATCAGAATTAAAGACTACGAAGATAAGAGTCTAGACATGATAATAACAGTCATTAACCAAAAGGGTGGGGTTGGTAAGACCACTACCTCCGTAAATCTCGCTTATACTTTGGCTAAAACCAAAAATACAGCGTTAATAGATTTGGATCCTGAGGGAGGGGCCACTGTATCCTTTGGAATAAAAAGGGAAAAGAAAGATTATCCCCTAGGAGGTAAAAGCGTAAATATTTTTAACGTCGAGATGTTCCCTGCCCATATTGGGCTATTAAAGGTAGAACTCAACGGAGATATTGAGTCTACCGTCTCTACTCTACGTAAGATAGCCGAATCTTTTGACTACCTAGTTATAGATACGCCTCCAAACTTAGGTACGTTGTCAGTATCAGCTATGATGGCGGCAGATAAGATCGTTACGCCGATAACCCCCCAGCCATTAGTGCTCGAGGCGGCAAAAAATCTTGACTCTAGACTCGTAAGTCTTAACAAAAAAGCCTTCGCTGTAACTAACATGAGTAAGAAGGCTGTAAATGTTGATTATTCTGCAGTGAAGAGTATAGATATTGCAATACCTCAATCTAAACTATTCTCTGAAGCCACTAGACTCGGTGTTCCGGCAATTAGGTATGAAGAGTTCAGAGTCAAGAAACCTAAGTTAGGAAGCCTTTACGAAAAGTTAGCTAAGATGGTGATCGAGTGATGAGTGAGTTAGATCTCATTATAAAAAGGAAAAAAAGTGACATTGGGAGCAATGAGGTAAAAAAAGAAAATTCAGAAACCGAAGTTAAACAAGTTGTTGAGACAAAAGATGTAAGTAAAATAGAAGGGAACTCTACACAAGAATTAAATAGTTCCAACAAGGAAGATAAGTCTCCAGATGTAAAATTCGATAAGGATAAATCGCTTGAAATAAAGGAGAAAATGAGAGAGTTCATTCAAAAGGATCCTAAGATCGGTGTATGGAGCTACCAAGCATTTTTAGTGCTTCAGTACCTCTATCACACGGTACCTAGCTTTAAAATGAGCAAAGTAGCTAAAGAAGCCCTAGAGAAAGGTCTAAGTGAAATGTATCCTGAACTATTTAAAATAGCAACGGAATTAGCTAAAGAAGAAAAGAAAATTTAAAGGTATTTCGTGCCTCAACACTCATTCATAACTTAAGATTGTTAGATCTTATGTCTTTTTCACAAACTTAACGTAAACCAGACCTAATGCAGAGATTATGAAAAGTAGTAATCCAACTCCTAATATGACGAAATCCACCTCTAATAATACAGAAGTATGAATTAGTAATACTGTAAATGATGTTGTATGTGTATTAGTTATTGTAGCTTGTGATACGCTATAAATATTGTCTACTTGATTGTTGTTTTGAACCTTACCTATTTCTTGAAGGCTAGCAGGAGCTAGAGCAGGAGGCTGTCCTTGGACTAACATATCAGCACTCGTCACTACTATTGAGGAGTTAGGAGGTACTGTAATTTTTTCTTCATAATGATAAATAAGATAGTCACCAACTCCGATACTAATTATCAGCAAGAGAATTGATATCAGTAATATAATTTTCCACTTAATCACAATTTGTAAACTTTGCCTCGCCAAAATATATTCTTTTCCTTGTAAGCTAATACTGCTACTGCCAAAGTGAAGAAAATTGCTGGGACTGACATAATTGACGGTATAATAGAATTAGTGATACCTATCGTAAAACTTCCTCTTATTAAATTCTTTATTATCCATATCAACATTGGTGTAAGGAAAAAATCGTTATTGGTTAGAAAGAACAAGAAGATAAAAAGTGAGAAGAAGAAAGCTACTATTAAGAACCCTTTGTATCCTTTGTTAGAATACATTCTGACCGTTAGTATCTGTCTTTTGGCCCATCTGAGTAAGTCTTTTTCATCGAAAACGTTTAAAGGCATAGCATTAAATACGAAACCTATTTTGCCTCTTTCCTTTGCTAACCTAGATAGGGTACAATCGTCGCACCACTGTGTCTTAAGGTCTTCCATAACATCATTGTTAAAGAAATCCCTTCTGAAAGCCATAGAACCTCCCCAAAGAAAAGTTCCACCAATCGCTTGTGACTCAAAACCGAAAGTCCAAAATCCTGCCCTTATTAGGTTTTTTATACTGAGTCTATATGGCTTAGGCCATGAGAAAACTGTAGTAGCAACGTAGTTTGATAAGGGTGAAACCAGATCTTTTAACCAGTTTTTAGGATAATACGTATCCGAGTCTGCAAAGACGATTATATCTCCTTTAGCGTATTTTAAACCGGTCAGTTGTGCCCTAATTTTACCACTGCAATGGGAACAAGTTTCCTCGGAAACTACAATCTTAACGTTATATTTCTTCAATACGTCTACAATCGGGTCTCTTAGCTCATCCACAACATAAATAACCTCATAATCCTCATAATCCTGACTAAGTAAGGACTTAATATTATTATCAGCGTTTATATCAACACCTCTTACGGGAACTATTACCGAGACTTTTCCTTTAAAGTCCCCTCTGACCGATCTCTTGAGCTTGATTTCCTTTACTATTTGATAAAGTAACAGTATGTCTGCCATTATTGGTAAAGTCAATAATACTACGTAGATCAACATATTCTAATACAAGACGTCTAAGTAAGTTTAAAGCGTTTTCACTAATTCCTGGAGCTACAAGAATTCCCCTTACTAATTGACCTCTTTCTCGAAAATACATCACATATCGATAAAGCTGTGACACAGCTTGTAGAGTTGCCTTAGCACGTTTAAATTCTAGTACAACATAATTGCCTTTATTATCTTTACCCAACAAGTCTATCTTACCGTAAGGTGTACTATATTCTCTTTGTAAAGGTTTAAATCCCTCCTCAATTAGCTCAGGTTTTGAAATTACCAAGTCCACTTCGTCTTTTTCACTTCCCACCAGCATGAAGTCCCCTTCTTCTACTACAGAAGAGGTTATAAAGAATACTCTAGACACTAGAATCTCGAGTTTTTCCTTCGGTCTCTTCCTTATAGCCTTAATTTTGAAGACTTCGCTTTCTATACTTACCTCTATTCTCGAGCCAGGTGGCTGCCAATTAATTGGTTCTCTTTTAGTACTCTCGTGAACAATAACGCTTCCATCAGCCTTAACTATAATAAGCCTTCTCGATGAGGAAGCTTTGGAAAAAGCTCTACCCTCATATAATATTTCGCATTCTGCTAGAATCGTAATTAGTGACTTGCTAAGATTTCTCTCAATAAAATACTTTGTCTCCTCAAAATTAGGATTTAGTAATACCTCATACACAGTATTACCAAACTTAAAATGATATTTAAATAGTTACTGAAGAGTGAAGAGTCTCTAATTATACTCTGCACATCTTTTTCAGATAGTCTATTATCTCCTTAACTTCAAAAATAGTAGGGTGTAGAGACGAGAGTACAGAGAGAACCTTTAGTGACTCTTCACTCCACGTTTCGCAGTCTTCAGCATACTCAAGAGTCACGTTAGATTTCTCCTTTAACTTGAGCTTGGTACATCCTTTATTAGTTCTTATAGACAGTTTAAGGATTCTTTGAGGTACTACATCACCTGGCATGTTTAAGTTCCTGTCAAAGAAGATCTTGTTAAGTTCTATTTCCAGCTCTGAAACCTCAAAGTCCAAATAGCTAGTAGGTTTAATAGCAGTAGGTTTTTCCACTAAGTCTTCTACATAACGTTTGATTAGAGATACTGGTAAGTCGAACTCTATGGAAGCTTTAGTTAAACCATCTATGATAATTTCTCTTATGTTCTTTAGCTCTGCCTTAATGGACTCTTCAGCCTCGTTCCCTTTTTTAACTATCAAATTGTGAGGGTCGAAGAATCTACCGTTTTCAAAACTGACTCTAGAGCTACTAGTTTGGAGTTTTATTATTTTGGTATTATTCCTGAGGGAAGTCTCTAGATTTATTAGCTTATAGTTGTACATGAATTCAACTGAACTCTCCGAGCAACGAAATGTGAAGCTAACCTCGCTCATGTTCTCAACCTAGCCCCTCCATCTACGGGTATAACTACACCATTTATCCATTCTGCCTCATCAGTTAATAACCATACTACAACTTTCGCAAAGTCTTCTGGCGGAGCCTTAAAGTCTCCCAATTTTCTCATCTTCTTCCAATCCCTACCTGGGACAAATTCCCCATCTATTACACTTGGTGCAATACCCACAACTCTTATTCCTTGGTCTATTAACTCGGAGGCTAAAGTCTCTACTGCCTTTGCTATTCCAGCTTTTGCTATACTGTAAGATAGTTGGAAAGGTAGAGGAGTATATATTCCTCTTATTGCTGAAATTAATACTATCGTAGATCCTTTCCTTAGTCTAGAGAGGGAACTCTTCACTACGTATAGAGGGACTTTAATGTGATTAGTCAACATTTCGTCTAACCCCTTGAGGTCATCTATTTTGTCTTCTACGTAACCGCCCACTGTTATCACCAGATCAGTGAAGTCTCCCGCTTTGTTTATGACCTCTTCAGCTTTTTGCGGAGTCGATACGTCTCCCACAAAATATTTGCAGTTTCGTATATTTTCGCATATCTCTTTGAGCTTCTTTTCATTCCTTGAATTTATTATAACCTCAGCTCCTTCAATTGAGGAAAAATAGGCTATAGCGTACCCTAGTCCTTTACTTGTCCCTACAACAAAAACTTTCTTTCCTTCCAGCCTTCCCATTATAAAACTATAGTTAACCGTTTAATTTAAGTAATAATTTAATTTTTTCAGGCGATGTTATAGGCATACTACACGAAGTCCCCTTACATACGTAAGCCCTACTTGTTCCTTGGTTAAACTTTATCATCGCTTTGATAAATGATGGAAGGAAGTCTGCGTTATCGGGGCTAACTTTCTCAACCATTTTCATGGGGTGATAAGCGAGTAGTGCGGTTTTATGAAGTTCATCAGCCTTTCCGTCTTTTTCATCTATAATTACTATATGAGCCGTTCCTTTAACTAATGACGCAGTAACGTGAGTTATCCCTGCAACGAATAATGGGCTTGGAGCGAAAGGAACCTTTACGTTCGCTATCTCTCCTTTCATGACGCTGGTCTTCAAAAGTCCTTTAAGTGTCAGTGAGGCTACTGACTCATTTGGAGAGTCAATAGGATAACTGTAGTCTAGACTCCTTAGTTTTTCTTCTAACGCGAATATTAGATCCTTGTACTTTACGTTTCCTGTTACTTCATACGCTGAAATTAGTGCCAACAAGGCTGTGGCATAGTCCTCTGGAAGTCCGTCTTTTCCTCCTCCTATTCTTCTAGTTATTTTAGGAGAGAATTTATCTATTACTCTCAACGCTTCGTTTAATCCTTTGCCAGTTATTACGCTCGACTCTAAAAGTGCTTGTGCGACACGGGCATTAGGATAAGTGTAAACGTTATCGTCTCTGAAAGGTGGTTTCCTATTCTTCATTCTATACTCTAGAAGTTTCATCCTAATCTCGCTAAGTTTGCCCAAAGTGTTGTTGACGAATTTTGATAGATCCTTAACGTGCATTATCCTCCTCAATACTTTCTTTCCTTCAACCTCTTCACCTCTATCGACGTTAAAAACCTTTATCCATAATCTGTAGTCTTCACCTTGTAATGCCTCTTTAAATTCATCTTCCGTCCACGTATAATAATACCCTTCTTTTCCCTCAGAATCCGCGTCTAAGCTATTAGCAAATCCTTCACCGATAAACAACTCTCTTAATATAAACTGCGAAGTCAAGTTTAAAGCGTCTAAGATTTCTGGGTCTTGAGTTAATTGGTAAGCATGTGTGTAGTCTAATAATAACTCAGCATTGTCTATTAGTAGCTTTTCGAAATGAGGTACATACCATTCATCATCTACAGTATATCTGTGAAATCCTCCTCCTACCTGATCAAAGATCCCTCCATAGTACATCTTCTTTAAAGTGTAAGTTGAAAGTTTCAGCTCGGTATCATCCTTTGTGTAGTAGGAATATGCCATTAGTAGCTCGTCTATTGTTGGGTGCGGGAACTTCATTGTTCCTTGAAGACCACCATGATCAAAGTCGTAGTTAGAGACTATTGCTGATACGACTTCCTCTACCTTATCCCAATCGGGGTTGTCTACTGAATACTCTATATTCTTCAAAGAAGAGTGAAGGGTCGAAGATACTTGTAGTATTTTATCTCTTTCTTCCCTCCAGATTCTATTGAGTTCTTGTAAAAGCCTTTTGAAACCTATTCTCCCATAAGCGTCCTCAGGAGGGAAATAAGTTCCCCCGTAAAAGACTTTACCGTCAGGAGTCATAAAAACAGTTAAGGGCCAGCCAGATTCTCCAGTCAGTGAACTTACGGCGAGCTGAAGCTGTTTATCTAAGTCTGGCATCTCGTCCCTATCCACTTTTATAGCGACGTAGTGCTTGTTGATCAGTTCTATCACTTCTCTGTCTTTATATGTAGTTTCGTCCATTACGTGGCACCAATGGCACCATGAAGCGCCTACGTCTACTAAGATTGGTTTATCCTCTTCCCTAGCCTTTTTAAAGGCCTCAACACTCCACGGATACCAATCTATTTCACTATCGGCTGATAGTCTAAGAAATGCACTTTCAGCGTCTTTTAATCTATTCATACAGTATTTTGCGTATTCCATGTTAATAACGGTTAGTTAGAAGAACTTTTTCTCCTGAAAAACAAGTAAAAAGCCAGAGCTATTATACCAAGGGCAATGCCTGTAAGGTTCAACTGCGTTTTAGATTGGGGTGAAATATTTTTGTTTGGTAGAAAAGTTACGTTTATACTGGTTGAGCCGTTTAAAAGCACGACGTAAAAGTTACTCTCTATATTGTGATTAAAAATCACGTTCTGATTAAAGGGGGCATTTATATATACGAAGGTGTAATTTTTGACTGTGAACGTTTTGTTTTCTGAGATAGAGTACGAACTTCCGTTGCTCAACTGTACAGTTACTACGCCCTTTCCGAAAACATAGACAGACAAATTTACGTAGCTCGGTATTGCTGTGATGTTAATTGTTGTAGGTCCGTTAATATTCAATGAAGTGTTACTAACTTTTCTCCCGTCTATGAGCACGACATACCCTAGTGATGTAGGAAGTGCCTTAAGTGTGATTTTACCTGATAGGGTTAACGTAGTGTTAGAGTCTATTAAAATATTTGAGTTATTATAGATGATGTTCACGATTACTGGTCCTTCTAGTAAAAACTTGACTAGATAAGATGTCTCACCAAGGGAGGTTAAAACGTAGGGATACAACGCTTGTATGATAACGAGTGAGAATAACATAAAGGAGAATAATTTCATATGATTTCAGTAGCTCATAAAAAGAGAGGGACGCGTACGAAACTTAAAGTATTATGTTCCCGATTTCGTATATGGATTCAGACACTTCTTTATTAGGCAGTATTTTAGTGTGCTTATTGATCAAAATATTGTCATATGTTAAAACTTCGTCAGCTAATATCGAACTCTCTACCCTGTTCCACTTACCTACAGTGACACTATCACCTAGAATACTCTCGGCTATGACCGTAAAATCTCCTATATTAGCTTCCTGCATTAATATGCTCTCTTCTATATAGTCTCCCTTTCCGATCTTCCCTCTACTACCTATTATGGAATTCCTAATTACCGAGTCGTCATTTACTATAACCTCGTTGCCTATGTAGAAAGGTGGTTTGAGCTCAGCCTTTTCGCTCACTTTAGCGTTTTCACTAACGTAACCTTTAGGGAACTTAAGGGCTAAAAGCTCGAGGTTAATTCTCATATAATCGGAAGGAATTCCTATATCCATCCATAGACCTTTGTAAGGATAAACTGCAATGCATGTCCCAGAAGATATAAGTCTTGGTAAAAAATCTCTAGCTATCGAAATTCTATTCCCATTTTCTAATCCGTCTATTTTATCGAATAACTTTTTCTTAAAAACATAAATTCCTGCATTAATTAAGTTACTTACCGGTATTTTGGGTTTCTCTGTAATTTGAACTAACTTGTAGTCATCAACTACTAGAACTCCATATCTTTTAGGATCTTCAACTTGAGTTCCTACGATTGTTGCATCGCACCCCTTACTTTGGTGGAATTCTATAAGCCTTTTGTAGTCAACCTCATTATAAATGTCTCCGTAAACGACTATAACGTCTTCAGATAGTTCGTACTGCCTACTTATCATCCTCAGGGGTCCTGCATCGCCTAACCTTTCCTTTTCAACTATTGGTATTACGTTCCTATTAGTAGCCTTTACATGCTCTAGGATCTTATCCGCCATCACACGTAGAGATAGGTATACATTATCGACTTGTGAAGACTCTAGAGCATCTAGTATATAGTCTATAAGTGGTTTATCTAGTATCGGGAGCAGCGCTTTCGGCTTAGTCAAGCTTAAAGGTCTAAGCCTTGTGGCATAACCACCAGCCAGAACTATTGCGGAGACCATATATAAAATTTAGAAAATATAATAAAAAATTTACTTGTTTAGGTACTTCTGAAGCTTTTTGTCCGCATCGTCCCAGTTAACTACGTTCCACCATGCGTTTATATAATCGGCTCTCTTGTTCTTGTATTGCAAGTAGTAAGCATGTTCAAACTCATCGAGGATTAAGATTATCGGTAGCTCGGCTATATGATTCTGGAAGTGGTTTTCAAACGTCATTATCTCTAGATTACCTGACTCAGTATCGTAATATAATACTGTCCAACCTGTACCGGGTAAGCTATTAGCGGCTTCTGTGAATACTTGTTTGAACTTCTCAAAGCTTCCATACTGTTTTTCAATTAAGTCTCCTAATACTCCTCCAGGTTTCCCTCCTCCTTTACCAGCAGGAGCCATATTTTTCCAATATAAAGCGTGTAACTTGTGTCCGTTTATATTGAATACTAGTCCTCTAAGTAAACCTTGAATATCATATTGTCCTGAGGTCAGTTGCCCGTTAAGGATTTTTTCCATTCTTTCTAAGAAAGTATTTGCACCATTTACATACCCTTTATGGTGTCCGTTGTAGTGTACATCTATTATGTCTTTGCTTATGTATGGTTCTAATGCATCTATCTTATAGGGTAACGGAGGCAGTTCGTATTTTTTAAATTGAATTGTTTGAGCCATATAGAGAGAGTGTTAGAGATAGGTTAAATATTTTGGTTTAAATAATTAGGCAATGAAGGCATTTTAATGTAAGTCGTTTTTGGTGAAGCGAGTTGTGTGATTTTCTTAATAATCATGTCATTAAAATTATTATGGAGCAGTTCTAATTTTATTTATGTTCTCATCATAGAAAATAAATCATCCTAAATACGATATGTTTTTTATAAGTTTTAAATATAATTATAACCAATGTTGGATAGTATACGTGGTCTAGGTGAAGCTAACACATTAATCAGGAAAGCTCTGACAATGATCACCAATGGATTACTTACATATGAGATTTCATTTTCACTAATTAAAAACACTGGTTCAGCAGAAATTTTATCAGCTATAATTTTTGCATTGTCGTTTTTAATAGGAGATATACTAATTCCATTTACAGTAATAGGTGGAATTTTAACAAAATACCAAAATTATCTAGCTTCTATCATTTTATCAGGGAAATTCTACTTTAATTCTAATTTCGAAGTATTTTTACTATCTTTGATATTTTTATTTGTAATACCTCTAATATCCTTAGTTAGATTCAGAAGTTCTAGATCTTTTATCACAAGTGGATCCATACTGTTATCCCAGTTTAACCCTATTTGGTCATTACTGTTATTTAGTGGAATATCTCAATCTGATAATTACATTATTAATGTGCTTTCGGCTATCCCTATAGCCATAATATTTCCTTTGTACTTTTACGGTAATTTCTTAGGAATTGTGGTAGTTGTAATGATAATAATAGCTGCACTTACTTATACTATAAAATCGTACTACGGATTAGTTGGTGCAGTCTTTGTTACGTTGGCATATGTGTTGTTGACAAAATTAGGCTATACTATATCTATTCTATCAGTAGTAGTAAGTCTAGCTATATACTCTTCTAGTTTGATGATCTCAATATTAAGTTCTCAGTTTGAAAACAAGAAAGCTTATGAGACGTTGAAGAATAGCTTAACACAAGATCTGAAAAATATTAGCTCTATACTCTATAATCTGAAGGCTGAAATGGCAAAAGAAAACTCGGATATAAATAATGCAATTAATGGGTACATAACTCAAATAACTAAGCTTCAAGAGGAAGTTCTACAGTGTAAGAACGTTGAATGCGAAGAAGAGGTAAAAAACAAGCTAAGTAATGTGAGGAGAATAATAGCCATAGAATTGAATAACATAATATTTGATGAAATAAAGTCATATAATGACTTCTCTGAGAGATTAAAATTCTTAGGTATAAACATTCCTGAGTTGGAGTATCCTAAGGAAGAAATAAAGATAGAGGAGTTCTTAGATTTTTATCATAATCTAAAGAATGTAATTGATAAAAACATCTTAACAGCTACTAATATAGTAAATAACTTAATAGATAACTTGTCTCGGACTCTTGGAATCTATATACAAAAGGTAAAAGTCATCAATATGGATAGTATAATAGAAAAAGTCGAGAACATAGATATAAAAGACATAAATACTAAGCTAAATCTTTGTCTTAGTAAAGCCACTGAAATAAGTGGAATTTTACTAACAACACCGGATACGTTTGAGCTAAAGAAAGATATCGCTACTCTGCCTTTGCAACAGTTTACAATAAATAAACTAGTACAATCGTCGAAAGTTTTAGAAAGATTCACAAATGTGATCTTATCTGAATTGTCAATGTCTTATAGTGTGTTTAAGGATATATCTACTAGGTTCTCTACTCCTGAACTAAAGAGTCTTGAAGAAATAATGAATTCATTGGTTATAACTTTCCAGGCAGCAGATACTCCTTATTGTGAAAAAGTAAATAGGCTTTACAGCTCTTTAGCCAATGTCCAACAGATAATGGAATACGTAAGAGAAAGAGATGTAATTCTGCAATTGGAAGAAATAATAGATGCAATACTTCCTCAAATTAAGGGGAAAGGTGTTATAGAATTGGAAGAATTAGGAATAAATCAGAAATATGCAGACTTTTTGGTTAAAGCTCTAAATAATAGAGGAGTTATTGCTAAACTTGAAGGTAATAAAATTATATTAAGAAATGGAACTTACGGGGAATAATTTTGGGAATAATTTTTAAACTCATTACTGTTTTATCTCAGCCTCCTTATGCTTATTTCAGCATGATCACCAACTACGTCCCCTTTATATAGAAAGTTTCTAGCATTTCTTAACAACTGGTGTGTGCAAAGTACTCTGTCTTGATCAGCGACTATATTCAATATATCACCTGGTTTCATAGAAACTAAAATTTTAGAGATTTCCAATATAAATTCTTCACAAGATTTTCCTCTTAAATCCAATTTTATTTCTTGCGTCATAAATAACATTAAATAATTATAGTTTAAAAACTTATGAATCTAACTTCTTCTCTGCTAGATTTTGATAAAAGTTCATCCTCACTCATAACCTTGGACCAAAACTTTTCCACATTTAATAGCATATAAGTATAAGCCTCACTGATCCTCTTCATAGTATCTTCCTCATTCAAGGGATGAATCCTCAGTCCTACCCTTCCTACAGTCCCTCCCCTAACCATTAGCCAGTGGGCGAATACTTCTACCGGATATTTTTTAGTTATCTCTTCAGAAGTCAATTTTCTTCTGTATAAATAGTACAGTTCACGGATGAAATTAACAGATATAACTCTAAAGAACTGTTCTTTCCATTTATCCATATAATACTCTCCTTCCTTTACCATCACGTTACGTAAGTAATTATACATTTCAGATGCAGTGTTTTCGTCAGTAAGTGAGAGGCCTGTAACAGCGTATACGAAGTCTTTTTGAGCCATAAAAGCGTCGAAATCTCTATTCACAAATAGCCATGCAGTTGCAGCAAAAGAGTTGATTATACCGGTCATCAGTTTGTCCACGAGTTTGTCTTTATTGATTTGTTGAGTAACTACTTTACCTTCTCTTATCATCTTACCCAGTTCTTCAAAATCCACTACACCTGCATATACTAATTTCCCGTCTATGAAAACAGAAGGAGTAGATATCACTCCCCTTTCCAAAGCTATGAAGGGATAAAGTTGTGTATCAATTACTATTACTTTGCCTAATAGTCCTTCTTTCTCTAGATATTCTAACAGTAAGTTGCATTCAGTGCAGGTTTTGTGAGTAAAGATTTCTACTTTCATAATCGAGTCTTTTTTGGATTGAAGCAATTTAGGTTTTTCTTCCACCATAAGCTGTCGAACCTTCTGTCTAAGAGCCATACTTTTACATGATCATTAATTCCTCTAATCCCCCTTCCTATGGATTGTCTCACAGTCATTAATGCGGGGATTTTGTAAAGGTACTCATCAATTTTTCTTCCTAATCTTTCCGATATTTTTTGAGCAACTAACTTAGTATAATCGTCTGGTGGCGGATATGGAATTCCCACTATCACAACGTCACTGATCAAACTCCTCCCGTCTTTCACAAGTTCTACCCCTTCCGTCAGTTTCCCCCTACCTACTGCCCCTATTATAGTCTTGTTGAATTTTTGTACAAACGAGTATAATGTCTCTATTTCGGAGTCCTCATCTTCTAAGTATTTTGGCACTTGTATAAACCCCATCACCTTATTCATTATCTCATATGAGGGAAATACAGATAACACGTGAGCCTTAGCTTGATAATACACTTTTAGCAAGTAATCTCCATATTTTTTCCACATTACGTCTCCTCTACTGTCGTATTTAGAAGTTACATCGGTTGCTAGAATACATTCATAATCACCAGACACTTTTTCCTTAATTTCCCTCTCGACGTTAATATAAATTAAACTCCTCGTTATATTCCAGATCTTTTTGATATAATCTTCAGGTGGAAGAGTTCCAGACATTAATAGAAATGTTAGGTTATCATCGTTTAGTATTTGCAAGAAATTTGATATATCAACGCTCTTCAGAACTATTTTATTTTTATGAATAAAAGGTACTAGTTCTTCATCATCTTTGTAGCTTTCATAGAATTTAATTACAGAACCCAAATATATCCTTTTTATTTTCCTCTCCTTTATCATTTGCTCTCTTAGTTCTTCATACTCTTCTTTGAGAACCTCTATTTCATCATCTGAGATTTCAGGAATCTCATTCGCTCTAATGTAACTCTCTACATTAGAAGCTATTCTAATTAACTCGTCCTTTATTCTCTGCAATATGAACTTAACAAACTCATTTTTGGCTTGTTTTATAGCCATATCGAGTAAATGGCTTGAGAGCGTTCTCTCTTCAAAATCCCCTATTTTTTCGACATTATGAGCTTCATCCACTACTATTAAATAATCCTCAAATTCTATACCTAAAGATTCCCTGAACTTGTCTATGAAAAAGTAAGGATATGTAAGGACTATTACGTCGGCTTTACCTATGTCGTTAAAAAGAGAGAAATAAGGGCAAAACCCTTCTTCAATACCTTGTTTTTTTAACTCCTTAACAAATTCATTGGGATATTTTTCCACTTCTAGATCTATAATAGAAGTTTTAAAACTGCATAAGTTACAGTTTATATCATCTGTGCTTGCATCCCCTTCGGAAAATAAACAAGCGGTAGGTTTTCCCATGAGGAATGAGAATTTCAGGTTTTTATCAGTGTTAATTTTCAGGAAATCCCTGAAAACGGGGTTATATTCGTTGTGTGTTCTTACTAAGAAAAGAACCTTACCTTTTGTTTCAAGTCCTACTAAAAGAGAAAATAATGTCTTCCCACTCCCTGTCGGGGAGTTTAAAAATACCAGCTTATTGTTGTTAATAGCACTCTTAATTTTTTCTTTTAGTTTCTTTTGCCACTCTCTTAGCTCTATGTTAGAAAAATTCCTCAATTTTAGCTAATATCTCCTCTAGCATTATATATTTAACGTAATCCTTCTCGGTAAGTGATAATATGTCTTTTACCTTGCCCTTGACTTTTATGGTAGATAAGAACGGAAACACTGCTATAATGTGACCTACTCTTTTAACGTCCTCAACTATATCAGAGGATGGCGGTCTTGACGTTATTATTATAGCTTGTACTTCAGCTGACGGGGAAATATTATTTATCTCTATTAGCCTATAGTCTACTTTATTAGCAATTCTTTCCTCAATAGTTGTAGTCATTCTTTCACACCTCTTTGCTATTATGTATATAGCATTTTAACATTATAAATTAATCGTATATAAAATATGACAAACCGTATAAAAATATCACAAATTGGGCCGTAGACTTAGACATCACGTATGATTAGCCTTAAATCTTTTAAAAATTATTGGATTCGATGATTAGGATCCCTAAGTCTGATTTTAAACCGGGAGATAGAAGAAAAATAAAGGTTAACGATAAAGAACTACTCATCATATACTTAGGTGCAGATAAATTTTACGCTGTTGACAGTAAGTGTCCTCATCTAGGATGCGACCTAAGTAAGGTCGGTGTAGTGATAAGGGAAGAACTAGTGTGCCAGTGTCACTTTACTCATTTCTCCCTTGTAGATGGAAAGGCAATTAAGGGAGCTACCAAAAAACCTATAAAGACTTATAAGGTGACAGTGGAAAAGGAAGACATCATAATCGAGGATTAGGGAACAATTTCTCACATTCAACGTTGAAATAAGAAAGGATGTTTTTAACATCCTTATAATACATTTGGCCTTTAGCTGTTTCCTCTCCCGTATGAGCATATATAAGTTTTGAACCCAGAAGGCTGAAGGCTATCCTCTCTAACGGGTTAACACCCATTGGCATTACAGCTGAATTTGGAAACTCCTCTAAGACCCTGGCTAAGAGTTGCTTATATTTTCCAGTCCCGATTACAGCTACTTTTACTAGGGCTCTATTTGCATAAGATGACAAGTTATTTCTCACTTCTTCAAAGGTAGGAAGGTAGTCAAAGTAGTGGATCGATACTATCATATTCTCGTAAGGTACGATATTTCTTTTAAGGAACCTGACCTCTACGTCGTAAATAATGCCCTCTTTGTAAATCGCTTTTAGAAAATCTGCTTTCGAAGATTCGGATATTTTATTAACTCCCCCTTCGTTTACATCTCTTACGGTAACTATAGTTTTATCTTTGAAATCCTCAACTTTTTTAATGAACTCATCAACTGGTGGTAATTCGTGCATATAATCTAGCCTTAATTCTATTAGGTCTGCATCCCTTAACCTCTTTATCCTCTCATTTAACTCTGCTATACTTCTAACCGGTAAAGACGCTACTACGCACGTCATTCTAGTCTAATATTAGCCCCTAAGTAAATTAAGTCTTTCCAGAAATGGGGGTTACTTTTACTTACACACTCTGCATTGGAGACCGTTCCTCCTGAAGTTAGTGAAAGAACTCCAGCTAACATCGCAATTCTATGATCATTTGGACATTCTATATGACCCTCCTTAACGTCAGAGGGGTAAATTACAATTTTCTGGTCATCACTTTCAACGTTAACAGAGAAACTTTTCAGAGTTGAGGTGATAGTATGGACCCTGTCACTTTCTTTCGTCTTTAACCTCTTAATTCCTTCTATCACGGTTTCACTCCCAGCGAAGGGGGCTATAGACGCTATTGAGGGTGCTAAGTCTGGGAAATCGTCAACGTTAATTCTTATCCCTCTTAACTTTTCTGCTCCTCTAACACTCCACGAACCATCCTCAACTACAGTCCTCACCCCCATGTCTCTTAGTATCTTTACTATGCTGTGATCACCCTCGTAGTAGGGTATTGGATAAAGGTTGTATATATCTATCTCTCCCCCGGTAACGACTGAGGCAATGGCGTAAAAAGAGGAAAGGGCGTAATCCCCGGGTATTTCGCCTTCGTATTCCTTAAACTCTCCCTCCTCAACTATTATTTTGTTCCCCTTCATCGTAACTCTGCCACCTAAGGAGTTAATGAGGTCGATTGTCATGTTTATGTAACTCTTAGACGAGATAGGTGGGATAATTTCTATTTCTCCCCCACCCTTTAGAGAAAAAGCGTATATGAACCCAGATATGTACTGGCTACTTTCACTTCCGCTAATTCTAACGTGATCAGTGTTTAGCTTTCCCTCTATTACCGTAGGTAAGTTAGTGGAGGAGAAAGTGACGTAAGGTTTTAATGCTTCGATAATAGCGTTTAGGGGTCTTCTTCTTAAACTTGTGTCACCGTCTAAGAGGGCTTTCCCTCCTAATATTGCTAATATTGGTATTATCATTCTCAGTGTCGTTGCCGAACCTCCGAAGTATAATGACGATGGTACTTTCAATTCTGATTTGTTTGATATGAACTTAAACTCTCCTTTTTCACTTATACCTAGCTCTTTAACCACTTCTTTTGCAATTTGAATGTCGTCGGAGGGTTCTGAGACGTTTTTTAACTTGACATTTGCTAATAAGGAGTAAAGAATTAATCTGATGCCGAAACTCTTTGACGTTGGGGCTTTTATTTTTCCTCTTATTATCGATTTCTTAATCTCTGCTCGCATAGTCCCACCGGTTGGACTATAATGGGTTTCTCAGCATGTTTTTCGAAAAGGTCTAAAATAACTCCTTCATCACCTATCTTAGTTACAGCAAACATGGAAGGTCCGTTTCCTGAAATACCGGCTGCCAATGCACCTTTTTTCAGAGCTTCGTTCGCTAAAGTAAGGTCGTACCCCATGATTATTCCCACAGCAAGCCCATTAAGTTTCATGGCTGTAATTACATCTTGTCTAGCTAAGGTGAAGATCTCCCTAAAGAGGGGTTCGAATTTTCTTAGCTTAGCCATATCCACCGATACAGCTCTGTTGCCTCTTGGTATGACTATGATCGAGATCTCTGAGGGTGGCTCTTTCATGTCGATGATTTTAAATTCCTTATTATACGTATAAGATACCCCTCCAAAGAACGAAGCTGAGGCATCGTCTAACGCGCCGGTATACGAAACACGGGACTTCAGAGACAAAATTGCGGAGAGGACTGGTACGTCCCAGACTTTTAGAGGTAACTGGAACTTTTCTACGATTTCCCCTATCAAAGCAGAGGAAACAGCACTACTACTTTTTAGTCCGCTCTTCGGGGGTATCTCGGAGTTAACCTCCACTTCAATACAAGGTATATTATAGTTCTCCCTAAAATAGGACACAATCTCGTTTATCAGCTGAGATGGGTGGGTAGTACACTCATTGCTCTTTCTTATTTTTACGTCAACCTTAACGTTTATAGCCATTGATGAGCCGTACCAACTTGGAAGTGCGTTAACTACTGAGACCCCTGCATAGGTTTGCATAACTCAACGTACCTCCTCCACCTTTCCTCTATTATTTTTGCTTGCTCCTCAGTTAGTTTTACAGTAGGTATATACCCAGTCCTCATCGCATGGTCTACTAAGACTAGGGCTACCATCGCTTCAGCTACTGAGACTCCCCTAATTGCTACTGCAGGATCGTGTCTACCTATAACAGATATCGTAGTCTCTTCGTAAGTCCTTAAATCTACTGTTTTCTGGGGTTTTCTTATGGAGCTAGTAGGCTTAAAAGCACAACGTAATATTATATCTTCTCCGTTAGACAACCCTCCTAAGATCCCTCCTGAAGTATTGTTTTTCCACCTGAGTCTTCCGTCCTTAACGATAATTTCGTCATTTGCTTCACTACCTCTCATTCTTCCCGCTTTAAAGCCAAGTCCGTATTCAAAACCTGTAACAGCAGGAATTGAGAGTATGGCTTTAGCTAGGTCTGCTTTTAGTTTATCGAAAACTGGTTCACCTAAGCCTGATGGTGGGTTTTTGACCACAATTTCGGCAATTCCTCCCCAACTATCTCCTTCTACTGTAGCTTGTTTGATAAGTTCTTCGAATTTTTCCTCCAACCACTTTTTACTAGCCCTGACGGGGCTATACTTTGAGCAAAGAATCTCCTCAAAGGTAACATCTTCGTTTAGCTCTATAGGTCCCAGACTCTTTAGGTGTCCACCAATTACCGTGTCAGTAAGCATCAACAACTTTTTAGCTACTGCACCAGCAGCTACTCTGCTAACTGTTTCTCTCGCACTAGCCCTCCCACCCCCTCTATAATCCCAGTTTTCATAACCGTATTTCATAATGTAAGGTAAATCTGCATGTCCCGGTCTCGGTTTATATCTTATTTCCTCGTATAGTGACGAGATAACGTCTGAGTTCTTTACTATTATTGCTATTGGTGCCCCCGTAGTCCTCCCGTTATATATTCCACTTACGATCTCAGGTTCGTCCTTCTCACGTCTACCGGTTACATATTGTCTGCCCGGTCTCCTGAAGAGGAGTTCAAACTGTATGTCGTCTTTACTCAAGTATAACCCTGCAGGGACTCCATCAATAACCACTCCTACTTCAGGACCGTGACTCTCTCCAAATGTAGTTATTCTGAACATTTCACCGAACGAGCTGCCTGGCATATAAATACCCCATTACTTCATTCCTATCTAACCTTTTGCCGAACCAAATTTTATCAGCCTCTAAAGCCTGCTCTACAAGAATTTCGATCCCGTTTATTGTATTTATTCCTCTTTTTTCAGCTTTAACAATAAGTGAGGTCTTTACAGGTTTGTATACGAAATCTATCACCAACTTTCCCTCAACACACTCATCAGGTACGAAGTTAGGGTCTGGAGTAGTATTTACTACTACGTCGCTTTTAGGGCATGTCTCCACAATCTTAATACTGAATCCATTCCGTGATACCTCTTCCCTCAATTTCTCTGCCCTTTCTTTGCTCCTATTGATCACGAATACCTCACAACCCGCGTTAAGTAAGGAGTATATAACTGCCCTTGATGCTCCACCAGCACCGAATACAGTACATACTTTAATCTCGTTTACATCTATTTTTTCTCTGATTAATGTGTTTAAGGCTACATAATCCGTATTATAGCCTCTTCTCTCAAAGATTGTGTTTACAGCTCTTATCATTTCCGCTTCTTTTTCTGGTCTTACGTATCTCAATGCATCCTCCTTGTAGGGAATTGTTATATTCAATCCGTGGCTTATGTTAAGTAAACCGGGGAAAGTATCATGGAATTTCTCTTTCTTAATATCGAACGCAAGGTAAACGGCATTTATCTCAAGTTTTTGAAACACGTAATTATGTATTGCTGGAGATAAGGTGTAAGGTATATTCTCTCCAACTACACCCAGTAGTTTAGTATTGTAATTTATTTCAAGCATTGTTCCGCAAACCCCTTCAGAGTTTCTAACGGTACTTCTACCTTTTTCCAGTTACCAATTCTAGTCGGGAAAGGCATAAGGACTTTACCTCCCCTGACTTTTTTGTCTTTGGTCAGAGCTTCAATTGCTTTCCTGAGGTCAATATTTTCCTTCAACGAGTCTATTGTTATAGGTAATTCGTAATGGGTTAACATCCACGTAGTGTCTTCTACAACTCCTTCCTCTGCATATCCCATTTCCTCAGCTATTTTCGCCTCACATACCATTCCAACTGATATGGCGTAACCGTGAGGGATCCTGAAGTTGGAACCCGCTTCAATAGCGTGACCAATTGTATGGCCGAAGTTCAGGACTATCCTAATGCCTTTAGTCTCTCTTTCGTCCTCCTTTACTACTGCTAGTTTATTCAATGCTGATTTATATACCACAGTCTCTAAAGCTTCCGGTTCTTTAGAGTATATTTCATCCTTATGCATAGCCAAGTAATCGTAAAGCTCCTTGTCTAGCACCAAGCCGTATTTGATTACTTCAGCCATACCCTTCTTTATTTCCTCCAGAGGAAGTGTCTCAAGAAATTCTATGTCGGAGATTATAAAGGATGGTTGGTAGAACGTTCCCAATACGTTCTTAACGTTCTCGAAATTAACACCGGTTTTACCTCCTATTGCAGCATCTACCATTCCCAGCAACGTGGTTGGTATGTTAATTAGGTTTAATCCCCTCATGTATATCGATGCTATGAAGCCTACTACGTCTGTTACCGTCCCTCCTCCTACTGCAATTACATAATCTCCTCTATCGAATCCTTTCTCGAATAATTCTCTTATCAATTTTAACGAGTATAATATATCCTTGACTTCTTCACCGTCATCCATGGGGAATTCATAATAATTCTTCAAATTTTCTTTGACCTTGTCAACGTTCAGTTTTCTCGAGTAATACAACGCAACTTTCTTGTCTCCTATTATTTCGGAAAGAGATGAGACTGAACCCTTACCGATTATGACATGGGTAGTCGTGTTGCAAAAATCTTCACTTATTTTAATCATGCAGTTCTACCTAGAGCGTTAGTTAACGCCTTAATTCTATTCATTAAGACCTCAAAGGACTCAGGGGTTAACTGTTGCTCTGAGTCACTTAAAGCTTTCTCGGGATGAGGATGGACTTCTATTAATAACATGTCTGCACCAGCTGCAACTGAAGCTAATGCGAGGGAGTGAACCAGTTCTCTCTTCCCAGCCGGATGGCTGGGGTCAGCACATATAGGTAGGTGGGTCTGTAATTTAGCTGCTACCATTCCACCTATATCAATAGTAAATCTTGTGGCTTTTTCAAAAGTTCTGATCCCCCTCTCACAAAGAACAACGTTCCCGTTTCCTTCCGAAAGTATGTATTCTGAAGTCAATATCCACTCTTCGACTGTGTTACCCATCCCTCTCTTAAGAAGAACTGGCAACCCAGATTGTCCAGCTACCTTTAGCAAGTCAAAGTTTTGGGCGTTTCTTGCCCCGATTTGGAGCATGTCTACGTATTTCTTGAACATATCTATTTGTCTGGTGTCCATTATTTCAGATACTACGGGTAAACCTACCTCGTCTCCTACTTTTCTTAATATCTGAAGACCCTTTTCACCGAGACCTTGAAAGGAGTAAGGGCTAGTCCTCGGTTTAAATGCTCCTCCTCTAAGTAATGATGCTCCAGCTCTCTTGACAGCTTTTGCCACGGTTAATACTTGCTCTTCATCTTCTACAGCACAAGGACCTGCAGCTACTACAACCTTATCCCCTCCTATCTTTACTCCCTTGACGTCAACTTCCGTAGGTTCTTTTTTCCATTCGTTACTGGCTAATTGGAAAGGTCTTTTCGGCTTTACGGCTATTTCTATAGACGGATCTGTGATGTTTTCAACATATGCGTCTGGCCACGCTATTACTATTTTTTTTCCATACAGATCAAGGAATTTATAAGAAGCTGAGGATTCCTTTAACTTCTCATTTAGTGTAGAATAATCTACCCCGTGTTTTAGGATAAATAACAATCTACTCACCTAGCTCGTCTTTAACTTGTTTTAACTTCATAATCCCTATTTCTCTAGCCTTATAAGCATAAGGGTTACTCTTTTGTATTTCTATAACCACTTGGTATAACTCGTTCACTCTGGAGATTATCTTTGATACTTCCCTAAAATTAGTTGTTTGTAATTCTTTCAGATGGTTATCACTTATCTCAAGCTCCTTTTGAAGGCTCGGAATTGCCTTATTTAAGCCCAAAATAAAAAAGTGAGTGAGGACTTGAACTATAGCCATAGCCTTCTCGTGTTCTTCAACTGTAGTGACTACGGGTTGAAGTCCTACGTCCCTCCAGAATTCTACTATTTCAGTTATATCTCCTGAAGTAGATGAGGGTATAATTGCAATTCTCTCACCAACAGGATATAATATGGGTCCGAATAGCGGGTGGGTTGACACGAACTTAAACCTGTTCTTTACGGACATTTCCTCGAGTTGTTTAAAAGTACCCACTTTAGAGGAAAATATATCCATGACGACCTTTCCTTGAGGTACTTTACTAAGGAGGGATGAAATGTAATCTACTGCGGAAGGAGAGAGGGCTAGAATTATATATTCCCCCCAATTAAGTGCTTGTTCTGGTTCCATGAATACAGCGTTAAACTGTCTTGACAACGATTCAGCTTTTTTTGGATTCCTTCCCGTTATAACAACGTTGTGACCGGCGAGGGTGAGAAGTGAAGTGAGTGAACGTGACATTCCCCCGTATCCGACTATCACGACTTTCTTCTTTTTCCCGGGGGAAATTTGATAAAGTTTAGAATAAGAGAATAAAATAGGTAAAATAAGATTCACCATTGACTCTGGTATTCCCAAATACCTTGCCTTTTCGAGCCAATAAGTCTTAACGTATTCCTCTCTTTTTGCGTCTGTAACTTCTTTCCCTGTCCTCCTCTTAATTTCTCCTATCTTCGCAGAGACCTTAAGCCTTCTGTGTAATAACTCTAATATCTGATTGTCAATATCCTCTATCTCCTTTCTCAGCTTTTCCAGCTCTGTGCTCATTCATTTCACTAGCTCCAGCGCAGCGCTTATGACGGATTTGTAATTGATTCCGTAGTAATCTAGGAGATCCCTTTGACTTCTCGCACTCCTGCCAAAAGTGGTGGCTCCTATAAACCTCATCTTAGTCGGATATCTTTTTGCTAACACTTCAGCTACAGCAGAACCTATACCACCATATATGCTATGTTCCTCTATTGTTACCACTCTTCCAGTTTTTCTTGCATAATATTCTATCGTATCTTCGTCTATCGGCTTTATAGAGAATAAGTTGATTACAGCAGCGCTTATACCTATCTTTTCTAATTCTTCTGCAGCTTTTAATGCGTCCCATAGTACGACTCCGGCACCCATTATAGCTACATCATCTCCGTCTCTAAGCACGTATGCTTTACCGAGTTTGAAGTCGTAATCTACTCCCGTCGTTATTGATGGCGAGTATTCTCTGCCCATACGGTAGTAAAGCGGCCCCCTCAGTTCCTGAATTACTACGGGCAAACTTCTCTTTATATCATCCGGATCAGCAGGCACTATAACCTTCATGTTCGGTAGAACTCTCATCAATGCTATGTCCTCTAAACTCTGGTGGCTTGATCCATCACCGCTGTCGCTATAGCCCGCATGAGTTACAAGTATCTTTACGTCTAAGTTCATTCTGGCTACTGAGTTCCTAATTTGCTCCCATGCCCTCATTACGAACATGGAAAAGTTTACTATTAACGGTTTAAATCCTACTGCAGATAGACCCGCAGCAAAGTTAATCATGTCTTGCTCTGAAATACCTACGTTGAAATATCTATCAGGGAATTTTTCCCTGAAGTACATTGCCCTTGTAGAGTCCCCTACATCAGCAGTAATTACTACTATATCCTTGTTCTTCTCTCCTAACTCCGCTAATAACTTACCAAAAGTATCACGCATTGAGTAGGAACTTCCTTGCATCATCTGGACTCGACCTCTGTCTCTTAGAGTTTTCGATGACTGGGAAACCTTTTCCCCTCATTGTCTTTGCAAATATAACCACTGGTGCTTTTACTTTGAGTGCCTCATCTATTGTGTTTATTATACTTACGAAGTCATGTCCGTCACAGCTTAATGTCTTCCAACCGACAGCTTTCCAGACATCGGGTAAGAAGTCCTTAGGCTTTACATTACTCGTCGAATCGTCCAGCTGGAACCCGTTCATCTCTATGAAGGCAACTAAGTTGTCTAACTTTCTCGTGACGGCATGTGTCATGGCTTCCCATATTTCACCCTCGTCTTGCTCGCCATCGCCCATTATTACGAAAACTCTCCCAGTACCTCCCTTCATCTTAATTCCTTGGGCAACTCCTATTCCGAAGCTTAAGCCCTGACCTAAGCTACCGGTAGCCATGTCCACACCCGGTATGAAGATTTCTGGGTGTCCTTGAAGTAGTCCTGAGATATCTTGAATTTTCCATAGCTCATCTTCGCTTATGTAACCCTTCTCAGCTAATACTGCATATAATGCGGGAGCGGCATGTCCTTTACTTAATATTAACCAGTCCCGGTTAATCGGGTCTTTACCTTCCCTTAGATACCTGAAGAACAATGTTGTTAATATTTCTATACTACTTAGTGAAGAACCCACATGGATTGTCTGGTCGTAAAATAGCATCCTTATTACATTCCTTCTAGCTCTTTCTGCTATTGACTTGAGCTTATTTAATTCCTCTAATGATATTGGAGTTCCATCACTTCCACCTTTTTCCATTGGTGCAAAATCAAGCCCCCATCACATCTTCCAAACACTTAATTATAAGCTTTGTTATACAAGATTGTGTGGAAAGATACTCAAGGCAAATATTAGTATTAGGCTTTGAAGTACAGCAGAAGCTAGCTGGATTAAAGGTTACTATTGTTGGTTGCGGAGCGTTAGGCACAGCCTTAGCTGAACTCCTAACAAGGCTGGGAGTAGGTTATATTAAAATTATCGATGCAGATATAGTAGAAATCAGTAATCTTCATAGAACTAGGCTTTTCACGGAAGAGGATGTAGGAAAACCTAAGGCTCTTGTATGCAAGGATAGATTAGCTAAAATAAATTCAGGTATAAAGATAGATGCAGTAATCGATGTTGTTGATCAAACCAACGTAGAGGAGTTAATAAAGGGTAGTGACTATGTATTTGACGCTCTGGACAGTTTATTCTACAGACTTGTCTTAAATGACGCATGCGTAAAGCTTGGGATCCCCTTAATTTACGGTGGAGTAATGGGAGAATACTCATCCGTAAAAATAATAGTTCCCAAAATTACATCTTGTTTGTCTTGTTTTATGAACTACTCAAATGAGGCGGATACAAACGCTTGTGAGACAATAGGTACTTTAAATACTGTTATCGATGTGACCGCAAGTCTGCAAGTTCAATTAATGCTGAAACATTTAATGGGTGAAATCGACGGAAATTTGTACTACCTGGACATGAAGAGCCTTAGACTAGATAAAATACGTATCGAAAGGAGCAGCCAATGTGAAGCTTGTTCAAAGGGTGAATATGTTTATCTTAACTCAAGGCTTGAAGTGAGCTGTGGTATAAAGAGACTAAGAACTTCCGAAGGATATATATATAAAAATCAGGGCGTAAAAACAGAGAAAGTGAAGGATGGATTTATTATTTGTTATCCTGACGGAAAATGTTTTAAAAAAGTTTCTCGCTAATGAAGACGTGGATAAAAAATTAGTATTAGCCATACTTCTTCCAATCATAATCATAGGAGTATATTCTGAAATATTTAAGATTGATATTCTAAATGTATTCTTGAATTTGGATCCTTATTTCGTGATATTCTTCTTTGTGGCTTATCTCACCCAAATTTTAATAGTGTCTTTAAGGGACTCGATGATAGTAGGAATAGATTTCTATACAGCGTTTAAAGCAAGATTATTTGCAAATAGTGTAAGTCTTATAATTCCAGGAGCAATGGGTCCTGATCTAGCCAGAGCTGTAATTTATGTCAGGAAAGGGGTAGGTATCGATAAAGCATTTTCCCTCTCTCTTTTAGAATCATTTTATGACGTGAATGTAATAGCGGTAATGTTCTTAGTATTTATCTGGTTTAAGTTTTCAGCTTTCGAGATAATTTTGGTTCTTACAGCATTGGGAAACGTTTTACTTTGGTTCTTTGGGGTAGGATATATTTACGGTACATCTAACTATAACTTAAATAGAATAGAACAAAAGATATTTTCTATTAAATATCTTAAGCCCTTGCAGGAGGCTTACTTGAACGCTAAGGGTGAGATGAAAGAAAGGTTAAGCAGCCCTTTTCTAACTATATCGTCGGTGTTTCTCACAGTTCTTAGCTATGTAGTACAATCCTTGCCTTTTTATCTGGTTTCAAGGTCATTAATAGAATCAATTTTGATTAATACTACTTATCAAGTCGCTTTATTAGTGCCAATACCTTCTGCAGCAGGGATATCTGAGCTTGCATTAACTGCATTAGTTCCTCCTCTCTTAGTTCTTCAGATAAGAGTTCTTGAGCTACTGTCATATTCATTAGGCTTTGTTTATGTTAGGGAAATTAGTATTAATGAGATCAGAAAAGAGGTGAAGGAAGTTTGGAAAACTATCTAAAAGAGCCTAGTCCGGACAAACAAATAACGAGCGAAATCATAGCGTCAAAGGTAAGGTGTATTAAAGCTCCTTATAACCCGGACGCCATAATATTTTCGTTTTTAATTAGTAAGTATGCAAATAGCGAAGGTGATGAGTTTGCTCTAAGCCTCAGGGGAGAATGTCCTATAAAATTAGAAATTACCCCTTCTGGTAGAGTTATTACTATTTTCGACAAGCAGTATAACATAGGACAAACTTCATTTTCGTCATTGTTTCCCATATCAGTAGATGACTTAATTCCAATACTTGCCGGTATGTTCTCGTCAGTGGTCTTAGAGAGAAGACCCTTGACAGAATATGAACGTAACGTAGTATCACAAATGGAAAATTTAGGAGTTTCAGTAGAGAAAAATATCAAGATACCTAACTATAAACACTTGCCATTATTTTCATCTTTAACAATGTCCATAGATCCGTATATACCGGATATGACTGGGAATAGAGAAGATACAATAAAGGCGTTAGACGAACTTGGAATCCAAGCTACGGATAAACTGGAGGATCTAGATGAGGCGAAACTGAACACACTTATGATGAGGATAGCTTCGAGTGTTATGAAGGTTAATCCAAAATTCGATAGAACAGACCTGATAACCGATAGAGTTTACTATATGGAGTACGATACTTTAGAACTGGCCTTTACGACCTTGTATTTTTTAGACGTTAGAGGGATTGGAGACCTATTTCAACTCGTTTATACACCGAACTATGCCGAGACCTTAATAACTAAGTTCAGGGACGACATGGCCAAGGGTTTTAAAATAAACGGATTAACCGAGACTACACAGTATTACATTGTGGATTCAACACTGAGGTCGCCGATACTACTTCAACTAATATTCATACAACAAGGCCGTGTCAGAAGAGATAAACCAATATTTATAAAGACTCAAGAGGGCTTATTTACAAGCAGATATTTCTACGTTAATTCCGGAAAAGAAGGGTTGATAAGAGTTGAAGATAAGTATAACTCTAAGGATTAGGACTTCGCAGCCTAATAATGTGGCAAAGATAGTTAATGTGGACAATATAAATATTCCCAGAGGGATGGAAATAAAAGTGGAGCCAACTGATGATGACTTAATAGTTATTGTGTCAATGAATATAGAGAAACCTAGTGACATCTTGACGTTAAAGAACACTGCTGACGAAATCATACAGCAGATAAACTTGATAGAGAAGACCCTAAATAAGGTAAGGTAAACATTCAAGGGAAAGTTTTAAATTAGTAGTAGACAGTGTGTAATTATGCCACTAAGACCTGGAAGATGTTACAGGCACTTCTCCGGCCCAGCTTATACGAGAAAGGAGTACATACCTGGAGTACCAATGCCTAAAATAACAAAATTCACTATGGGTAATCCCAATAATGATTACGATTACGAATTAAGACTAGTCAGTAGTGAGATAGGGCAAATAAGGCATAACGCTTTAGAAGCCGCACGTGTATTAGCGTTAAAGTATTTAACGAAGAAATTAGCCTCAGAAACGAACTTCTATTTGGTTGTTACTAAGTATCCCCACCATGTTTTGAGGGAAAACAAAATGATGGCCTTTGCAGGAGCGGACAGATTACAGGATGGTATGAGGCTTTCATTCGGAAAGCCCATAGGTACAGCAGCTAGAATAGAAAGGTTAGGAGACCTCATAATGTTCGTTAAAGTTAAGAAGGAACACGTAGATATAGCAAAACAAGCATTAAAGATGGCACAGTCCAAAATATCAATTAGGACTAAGATCGAGATCGTGCCGTTAAAGAAAGAGGCACCAGCACAGTGAATTATAACTTTGAAATAGAGAAAACCATAAACGAAATAAAGAATAGAGGAGCAAAAAGAGTTCTTCTTCAGTTTCCGGAGGGTTTAAAACCTTTTTCATTACAAGTGGTTGAACAGCTAAAAGAAAAATTACCGAATATAGAATTTCTCATATCTACTGAACCCAGTTGGGGAGCATGTGATATAGCCGAAGACGAGGCTACTACGCTTAAAGTAGATCTAATAATTCACTATGGTCATACACCATATACTTGGTATTACCCTAAGTTCCCTACCGTGTTCATCGAAGTCAGAAGTAATCTTTATATAAGTGACCAGCAAGTAGCGAACTTGAAATCCCTTCTTGAAGAAAAATACAAAGCGAGAAGAGTATCTATAACTTCGACCATACAACATGTACACTTGATCAAGCAACTGGCTACAAAACTTCAGGAATTTGATGTGGTTGTAGGAAAACCCTCTTCTCCTTTTATGTATGATGGGCAAATACTGGGTTGTGACTATAAAGCAGCTTTGAATGTAGAGGCTGACGTATATCTTAACATCTCAGGAGGTCTATTTCACGCTTTAGGCGTAGGTCTTGCTACTGGAAAGCCTGTAATTAAGGTTGATCCTTATACCGAAAGAAATGAGGACTTAACGAGTGAAGTTTATAAAATCCTTAAGGTCAGATACGGAAAGATATTGAAAGCATTAGATGCAAAGACGTGGGTAATAATTCAGGGAGTGAAAACTGGTCAGAACAGACCTCTGATGGTTAAGTACTTTGAGAAGAAACTAAAAGAAAGAGGATATAAAGTATTCGTAGTCACAAATAGGTCTTTGAGTAAGGACACCTTGAGAAACGTAGACAATGATGAGATCGACACGTTTGTCGTAACTTCTTGTCCTAGACTTCCTATCGACGATTTGTACGATTATGAGAAACCGGTTTTAACTCCGGGGGAAGCGAAAATGATTATAGCTGGTAATTTAGATAAATATATATTCCCTTGGTGATGTGAGTGTTGAGAAAGCAAGGAGAATTATTGTTACCGGGTGACGAGTTGAATGTATTGGAGGAATTCGTACCGAGCGAAGGGACTTACGAGAAGGACGGAAAGGTTTACTCCAGTGTCGTAGGGAAAGCGTTTTACGATATGATAAATAGAAAGGTAAATTCGATCGCCTTTAAGAGACCTGGAATTGTTATGATAAAAAAGGCGAAGTATGTGCTAGGAATTGTAGTTGGGCTTAAGGAAGACTCAGCCCTAGTAAACATTTATAGTATTGAGGATAAACAGACAGAGTCTATTACAGGTTACCTACATATTTCTCAGATAAATAACAAGTACTTAAACTCGATATCCGAAGCTGTTAAGGTCGGAGATATAATAAGGGCTAAGCCCTTAAACTCCACAATCCCTATAGCGTTAACTCTAAAACAGAGGGATCTGGGTGTTGTTTACGCTAAATGCTCGATATGCGGTACTAAAATGACTAAACATGACGAAGAACATTTAAGGTGCCCCAACTGTGGTAATATTGAGTCTAGAAAAATAGCTCTACTTCAGGTGAAGAAAGGTGGAAGTTAAAATCCTTAAGGAAACGGATGAGTATTTAGAAGTACAAATAGACGGTGAGGATCACACTTTAGGTAACCTACTAAAGGGTATGCTCTTAATGGTACCGGGAGTAAAGTTCGCCTCTTATACGCAACCTCACCCTCTGATAGACAGTATAATAATAAAGACAATGACAGACGGAACTATAAAGCCAAGGGAGGCTTTGAAGAAGGCTATTGAACTTGCCGAGAGTTATGCTAACAAGTTTATTGAAGAGGTTAAGAGTATTGAAAAAGGAAACTAGAAAAGCGGTTGTCTCGTCTTATCATGACAAGTTATACATTGTATGTATATTTAGAGGTTTTTTCTAGAAAAAATATTTTTCGGGGAAAGTAAAGAAGAGGTTATTAATTCTTTTAATTCATCAAGTGTTAAGGAGGAAGTTAAAACCTTTGTTGATAGTGGAGAAGAAGTCGAAATTTGTAACTCTTTGGCTGAGCAAATTGGAAGAAAATTAAATAAACTATGGCGTAAGTAGGTATTTCTATTGGTGACTTTATTATGAAGTTCTGTCCCAAATGTGGCTCCATTATGGTACCTAAGAAAGATGGAGGAAAGACACTTTACAGATGTCCTAAGTGTGGTTACGAGGAAGTGGCAGGGCAACAATCAGTTAAGATAACGACGACAGTTAAGCACTCTATTAAAGAGAAAACGTTGGTCTTGGAGAGCGACGTTCCTCCTACTGGTGCACAAATAACTAAGGGTGTTTCTTGTCCTGCTTGTGGTAATGATGAGGCTTATTTCTGGATTTTACAGACGAGAAGTGCTGACGAGCCTCCTACGAGATTTTACAAGTGTACTAAGTGTGGAAAAGTATGGCGTGAATACGAGTGAATTAGCTACTGTGAATTGACACTCTAAGTTGATGACTTCTGGGGAATTCCTCATCGAAAATTCTCTTCAATAAGTTTTTCAGGTCTTTCTCAGATACGTTCTCGTAAGTCGTCTTCTTAAATCCGCTTTCTACTATCTTGAACAAGTCTTCTCTAATCTTTGTGATTTCTACCCAACGGTCTCCCTTAAAGCTTTCGACTCTCATTACTTTCCCTATTTCTAGTTTAATGACTTGACCGAAAACCAATTTATCTGCTGATTTTGTTGAAATCCAAGGCATGTGATAAATATCGATAAAAAGAATAATAAATGAACGATAAGAATATTACTGATACTAATTATTGATAAAGGCTTAAATCGGGAGAAGTTCAACTTGTTTTCATTAAGTAGTAATGGGCGTTTTTAATTTGTACCATATAATATACCGAAAAACCTTTAAGTTATGTGAGACTCATGATTTATGAACCTGGACCCGTAGCTCAGCCAGGATAGAGCGCCGGCCTTCTATGGGGCCGGTAAGAGAGCCGGTGGTCCCGGGTTCGAATCCCGGCGGGTCCGCTATATCTCTCTAATTTTAAAACATATAACATGAACGTTTTTACGGACTAAGTAGTGCGTAACTGTAAAAGTTTAATAGAGTTAAATTAATTTGTTTGCAGGAATAGAAGTATATATACATATTATTATTTTTTATTTAAGAATATACATATGATTTGTCAAATTCTTAAAAGAACTATTTTCACTATACCAATTAATAATATGGTCAAAAGAATTGAATTTTGGTAAAAACTTAAAAGGAAACTCTATCAGATTACTAATCATAATGTTTCATATTTGGATAGTTAACATTGGTATTGTAATTATATCGTTGATTTTGGCATTACTGGTATCGTATGAATTAGTATCTACTAGGAGTGTTGTAAGGAGCAAACTTACAGCAGTGCTTTTAGGATTAGGCATTATTCTGGTTATTCAACAAATCTTACTTTTAGGCTCATTCATGATGTGGTCTTCGGATTCAAATCCTATTTACGTTTACCCTTCATTGGGGATAGCAATTCTGAGCTTAATAGGTCTAATCATGATATATATCATAGTAAAAATATGATTTTTCTTTAAAACTATTTTTCCTCCTAAATCGGCAAACCTATTATTAAACTAATTACATACCCGGCTAATATGAAAGGAATGACTGGGACTCCCCAAACTACCCAAATTTCGTCATCCTCTTTAATTATTCCCTTATTCACGTATTCCTGAAATTTCTTCCTCCACTCTGCATCGTCTTCATCTACAGAAAAAGTTGTCCTCAATGAGACATTACCTTTTTCATCGATCTGTGTCAGGGGAAAAAGAAACTTAGAATTGAGAAAATCCCTGACTTTAATCCTCTTTCCAGATATCATTAAGCTAAGTTTGGTGGTAAACGGTAGGTCTCCATTTATATGACCGAGATTTCTTATCATATTACCTAAGGCTGTTATTCCTATCAAGAGTGAGGCGTAGAGAAGGATTACTAAAGGTTCGATTCCCTCTTCTGAGAGTTTCGGAAAGAAAAAGGGATAGACTACGGCGTTACCTAAGGAGAGTATAACTGATAAGAAAAGATCAGCTCCTCCCATTAATGCCAGTCTGTAAAACACGTAAATCATAACATTAGTGGTTATGACAGAGTATAAGTAGAGAAAGGGTATAACTAACTTATAATCGAAATATAAGAATAGTATTAACGGTGAGTAAATTAGCCAAACCTTGAGGTCAACCTCTCTGGTCTTGATGTCTAGAATCGATGTGTGAATTAGCATTACTAGAGTTAACACTACTTGTAGTAAGTATATTATATTCACGGCAGGAAGCCCTCCTCACACAGCCCTCTGCGAGGCAGTCAGAGGGCTAGATACCCCATCTGATTACATATAATAATTCCCTCTATTTAACTCTGATCGAATGAAAAGACGTCAGATATCGTTAATTTTATTCCCTCTAAAATTTTATATCACTTAAACTCTTTATACCTAAATAGCCATGTTTGAATTAAGTAAGGAATTAGAAGAGTATAGGTATAAAATTAGAGAATATGCTCAGAAAACTGTTAGAGAATATGCTAAATATATGGACGATACCAACGAAGGTGGAGATAAAATACTGAAAGATTTAGCTGAAATGAACTTGCTAGGCATGAAGGAGCCCACAAAATATGGTGGTCTCGGTCTAGGGGAAGTTGCATTCGCAATAGCTACGGAGGAATTAGGAGCTGAGAGCGGAGGTGCTTCTCACTCTCTACATACACAACACAACGCTTTACAACTCTTGATTTCAGTAGGGGGTGATGCAGCTCAAGAATGGATAGAGAAAGGAATAAAGGCAAAGGAAATATACGCCGTAGCATTAACAGAACCACAAGCCGGTTCTGATCTAGGCGCATTACAAACGACGGCGAAGCCTGATGGAGATGAGCTTGTCCTCAACGGAGAGAAAATATTCACTAGTGCCGCGTCGTTCTCTACAAAGATGGTAGTATTAGCTAGGACTAGCGGAAATCCTGGAGACAGGCAAGGAATATCCTTACTTCTTGTAGACTCCAAATTGCCCGGTGTTGAAATTCATAAGCTCGACCTAATGGGTATCAGAGGTGCTGGTGTGTCATATGTCAAGTTCAACAACGTTAGGATTCCGAAAGACAGTATAATAGGAAAAGAAGGCGATGCGTATAGAGGAGCCTTAAAGGCCCTGATGATCGGAAGAAATGGATATGCAGGAATTGCTGTGGGAATTGCAAGAGGAGCTTTAGATGAGGCAATCCAGAGGGCTCAGACCAGAAAGCAGTTCGGAAAGCCAATAATAGAGCAGGAGTGGATCGGCTTTAACCTAGCTGATGCTTACATAAAAGTTGAGGCTGCAAGGCTTCTAACCTGGAGAGCTGCCTCAATGTTTGATAAAGGATTAGAGGCACTTACAGAGGCTTCAATGGCTAAGTATTACGCTGCAGTAACTGCAACAGAGGTGACAAGACTAGCCCTTCATATATTTGGCGGCCACGGTCTTAACAGAGGATCTAAAGTGGAGAGATTATATAGAGATGCTAAAATCATGGAGATCGCAGAAGGTACTAATGAGATGCAGCTAGTAGCTGTATCAAGGCTGTTCCAGCCAAAGAAATAAACAAGTAGAGGACTGTGAAATTAACCAAGAGCACCGGAGTCGCGTATTTCATAAATTCAAAGAAATTGAAACTTTTTCCTCCTCTTATTTCTGACGCTTCTGATATAATCACGTTACTAGCAGCTCCTAATATTGTAAAATTTCCGGCTATAGTACTACCTGCCGCTAAAGCTAACCAGTTTATTATACTAGCGACTCCTAGCTGTTGCATTTCTGGTATGTATATAGCTACTAACGGTACGTTGCTTAGGACCTGACTCAAGGCTATGCTTGATACCATTATAGTCAGTACATTTGTTGGAGGGGGGATGAAGCTGTAAAGCAGATTGATTACTCCGCCTTGGAAGAGTCCCTCTGTGAATATAAAGAGTCCTATAAAGAAGAGAATAGTACTCCAATCTATTCTTTGGATTATGTTTCTCCTCTCTTTGCTCATAAAGAGAAGAAGAGAAGAGGTGACTAGCGAGCCTAAAACTATATCTATTCGCAGTGCGCTTAAGGCGAGGAAGAGTAGTACAGTTATTATGAGTAATATTAATGACAGATATGCCAGTCTTCTGTCCTTAATTTCTACTGGTTCTATATCGTCAATTACGACGTTCTTTAGCTTGTCCTTAAATAAGAAAACGATAACAAGATAAGATAAAATTAGGTTAACGAATGTCGGGACGATTAGTATTCCTATAAATAATAAAAAAGGTACATGTGCCTCAAGTAGGATAAGTAAGTTCTGAGGGTTTCCAGTTGGCATCATAACGCTTCCAATTGTTACTCCGAAAGCTAGAGTGTATAAGAAAGGGAGTTCGTCCATATTCATGGCCTTAGAAGCTTCTAACATGACTGGAGTCCAACTCGAGGCAACTCCGTCATTAGTCACAAGGTTAGAAAGGAGACCTGAGTAGAGAAGTATAAAAAATATTATCTTCCTTGGTTGTCTATATTTTGTCACTAATTTATATGCTAAATATCTCAGGAAACCAGAGATTTCAAGAGCTGAAGAAAAGGTAAAAATAGTTATGAGGAATATTATAACATCTAGATTGATACTAGAATAAGCTTGATCTACGCTTATAACTCCCGTTACAATCATTAATACCCCACCAAAGAACATTGACGCCCAAGGGGGTATTTTCGTAATACTCCTTAGTGCTATCATTAAATATGTAAAAATTGCTATAACGAGGGCTATAAACTCCATATGAAATATGAAGGGCGAAAGGATAATGAAATTAAGCCCTACATCTTTTAGGTTTATCACTCCTAACTAAAAAATCGTGAAGGTATTCATAGGTCAAGCGTTTATTGTTGCTGGGCTTACAATGCTCTCCCTTCTGTACCCTATCTCTCTATATAATGAGACACATTCAACAGCTTTACTCGGTCTTAGTATTACACTGAATAACTTAGCTGTTGCAGTAGGTTCCTATATATGGGGACTTCTTTTAGACAAGAGTAGGGAGAGATACTTTTACACTATATTACTTCCACTAAGTGGTTTGTTAATTTCATTTATAATATTTAGGACATCGTTCGGCCTCCTAGGCTACTCTTTAGTAGGGTTTTTCTCGGCACTCGATTCTCCTTTATACTCAGTTATTCTCTTAGAGCAACTAACGCCTGAAACGATTGTTGTAGGCAATTCTAGACTTTCTCAACTTTCATTAGCTGGGAATATAGCAGGTAGTATCCTCGGTGCGGTTTTACCTCATTTCGAAATTCCCTTAATCTTATTTGCACTTGGTACTGTGATAAATGCGATAGTCATCCCGCGTTATAAGGGTGAAATAAGGGAGGATAAAAACGAGAGAATAAGAGAGTTTAAGATACTGTTAAAGCCTCTAATATCATTCTCTATGTTCAATCTTTCTGCTGAGATTTTTTACGTTATGTTTATCCCTCTCCTTACGATCTATAAAGTACCATCTTGGACTTACTTTCTCTCATATACCGCATTGTACATTTTGGACGAGTATGTTTATTACAAATCACCTCAGATGGTAAAGGATAACGAATTGTATTATGCTTTCTCAGTGATATCATTACGGTCGTCGATAGTTCTAGCGCTAGGATTCTTAGTGTTTTTCTCTATAAACTTATCCTATGGGATAATGCCAGTATTTCTAGTATTTGGTTCCAGCTATCCTATATACAGTACGGCTTTCTTCTCACTTATGTTCAAGAACTTAAGTAAAAACAGAGGCGCTATAATAGGATTGTTTAACGCAGGGGAAAACTTAGCTAGTGCTGCTGGTAGTATACTTTCAGCCTTCGTAAACCCTCATTCTATTTCCCAAGCATATTTCATATCCTTCTTCGGTTTTGTAATATCCTTCTTCATGTTTTATGATTACATCAATAGTGTGAAAGTAACTTCTTCCGCCTGAGTAAAGCCTCTTCGAAGATCCTTTTTTCCTTATCGTTTTGTGGTATATGAGGTTTCAGCTTTACCGGTCTTCCAGAGTTGTCTATCCTGACGTAGTTGAAGTAAGCGGTAGTTACGTGTTCTTTACTCATGTTTTCGGGATCTATTCTAATTACGTTTATAGTAGTCTCGAGGGAGGTGTTTCCCACGTAACTAATCCCAGCTCTCATTTCCAGAATGTCTCCCAATCTGACTGGAGTGTAAAAACTCATACTATTAGCCGAAACAGTGACTACTGTATCACCCTTTCCGTACCCCTCATAACCTATGTAGTTTAGACCTAAGGCTCCGCCCAAGTCGTCCATTACTTTAAGCATCTTTCCGGCGGATATTATCTTACCGTCATAAGTCATATCCGGCGTCACGTAGATTGTTGATATAAGTCTATAAGTCAGTCCCTCTGTTGGATCGCTTACGTTATACCTTGAAGACGTGTTAACTTTTCTGTTTTTCCTCCTCTCCAATGCAATTTCGTACTTTTTCTTCTCTTCCTCGTTATCAGGTTGTATTTTCGTATCAACAACCGTCGGTCTAAGGAGGTCGTCCACCTTAACGTAAACTCCAGTAGCTTCCACTAACGTCTCATCCCCCTTTACAGCTCTCATACTTACTTCCATTGATGTATTCCCTACATACTCCGTTTCAGCTTCAACTGTTATTATGTCGCCTAGGAGGATAGGTTTCTTAAAGATGACGTCATCAAGAGAAGCCAGTACGGCTAATCCTTTAGCTACTTTCATCGCTGATAACATCCCTATGTCGACTAGAAAGTTCAGCATGTCACCTCCGTGTAATCTGCCCATGTAATTTGTGTGTTCGTAATGAATGACTTTAATAGCCGTTACTTTGGTGTCAGAGATTTTTAAAAACTGCATCTGTTATCTCATCTACTACTTTCAAATACTTCTTATCAATTTTACTGTAATCTAACACATAATCTCTTAGTTGATCTAGTATGTTCCTCCAATTATTCTTTATATTTTTAGCAACGTCCTCAGGTAAGCTCTCCAATTCAACTCTCTTTTCAGATGCTGAGAAAAAGGGTAGGTACTCGTCTTCGGATAGGCTTATTATAGCAAGCCCTCTTCTATCTAAAATATATTCGTGAGTCCCTTTTTTAGCTAAGGAAATCCCGATATCGTCTGTTGGCGGTATTAATTTCATCAGAGTTTTAAGGAATTCTATAACAGATTCTTTGTCTCCTTTAGTTTTCATTTTCTTAATGACTAATTCCAGCTCTCCCATTTCACGTCGCCTTTGACAAATCGTAATGCCCAAGTGGTGGCGGAACTGGGACTTTTATCTTTACCTTCCCCTCCCTAAGCCAAGGGGAGATCAAATAGGCTACCCCGTTTTTCTCCCAGCTAAGAGTCTTAGCTTCACTTCTTGATAATCCCATTGCCTCAGCTACTTCAGCTTTTATCCTGAATATAACTTTTGTGTTTGCCAATTGGACAATAATATCAGATAAATCCGCAGGGTTATGTGTTGAAAATATAAACCCTATCTTTCTCCTCCTCCCTAGTCTCATCATCATTGCTATTTTTCCTGCTACTCTCCTTACGTAGTTTGCGTCTTCTTCTCCTCCCTTTACGGAAGGGAAGAACTTATGAGCCTCATCAACTATGAGTATTATTCTATCCTTCAAGAGGCCGCTTTTCATTTGTTTCTCTCTAACATCAAATATCTTGTCAAGCATGTAGTAAGTGAGAATTTTCTGAGAGAAATCGTCTATTTCGCTATTATATAAATCAAATACTAGAATTTTCTTACTACTGTTTGAGAGGATGATCGATAAGGGCACCCTCTCGGCACCTACATCGAAAAGGCCAGTCTCCTTAAGTAAATAAAGCCCCCTCAAGATGTTTTCCTTCGTGCTCTTATGGATGCTTATATGTTCAAGATCCTCTTTTTCGAAACCTTCAATAAGGTCTGAGAGCGATTCGTACTTTCTTCCTTCCCTTTTCATCAAGATCTTAAGGAACTGCGTTGCTTGTTCTGAGAAGTATGGATTAAGCCTAGGTAGTATACTTCTAGCTTCCTTAAACCTGAAATAAAAAGGATAGATCTCGGTCTCAGCTTTCCACTCGCTATTTGATATTACTATTTTCCCCTTATCTACAGAAACGTAGAACGTATATCCTTTTCTCTCTAAGTATCTCACTATGGGTTCCACATACAACTTATAGTAGGCCGTAGTGATAGATAAGAGGTCTTTTTTACCGTTAGTATATTTTTTCAACCACCTTTTTGTTACAGGGTAAATTATCCCGAGGTCTATTCCAGTCATTCGTGAGTAGAGTGACTCGAACATGCTCACGCTCTGTTTCACAGTCTTATTTGTTTTATCTGGAGGAAGGAAAATGTGATAATAATCACCGGTAGCGTCGAATATTAACGCTCTAGTATCATCAGCAGCCTTGTAAATCCCTGCTATTAAGTCCTTAACAAATGAGGTTTTTCCAGCTCCAGTAGTTCCCAAAAGTAACATGTGATAATTTAGATCATCTAAGCTTATTGCTACTTTAACTTGACTAGACTGGTTATCTAAGTAGCCTAGTTTCAATAGACCCCGGTTAGTGTCTAGAGATCTTTCTATTATCTCAGGTTGAGGGATTATGACAGGGGATTGAGGTTCTATTACGATATCTGCAGCTTCAGGTTCTGTAGATTCTAATACGTTTACCTTGGTTAACATTTCACACTTTACAACTACGTTTGAGATCAGTGAGCCAGGCTCTTCTTCACCAGTATCATTCGACGAGATTATCGGGGAGTCTGAAAAAAGCAGGGATGAAACATCGCTCCTCTCATAGCCAACTACCCTAAGTAATACGAAATACAAGGACTTAATATCGACAGCACCTAATAACACCCCTACTTTGCCGAGGAAAGGGTATTTATAATAAGTCGTGGCGTCAATAATTACATTAGTAATGTAATTCTCTTCATCAACTTTATTCGGTATACTTCTCGCTACTCTCCCGACAATGACTCCTAGAGTTATAGCTAGGGCTTTAGCTTTTTCTATCTTATCTTTAATAGTATTGGAAATGTCCTCAGACAACGTTTAGCACCTCAAACTTTCCTCTGAAGCTCTCTTGTAGTCCTATACGTTCAAGTGAGAATGCTATGTAACGTAATATTCCCGAAGAAAGTTCTTTTGCTGTTTTGTCGGCTAATGCTAGGACGATGGGTATACCGTCTAGTGTAAATTTTAGTGACGATATTCTCTCTATTGCATCTCTAGTGAATGACTCGATTCTCAAGAGGGAGAACTTAGGAATGTATTTGTGTATCGGGTAAATTAAATAATTTACGTATATTTTAACTCCTTCTGTTACCTCCTTAATTAGAGGACCTACACTCAATGTAGGATAGGGAGGAGTGTAGTTAAACCTTACAAGTTGAAATAAGAAAGCCTCATCTGAAATGAACCCTCTAGGATCAACCTTATATTTCGCTAATATTTCCGTGGCTTTGGAGGACAAAGATCTAACCAATAAGTCGGATTTATCAAGTCTCTTCACTACTCCTATGTAGTTTTGGTCTAGGACTTTAACACGTTCTTTTATAATATTCTTTTTAACTTTTTCCGGTAGGAACGTATAAGAGGGAAAAAGAGGTCCATCTACGATAATTAATCCTTTGTTTTTCAACTTCTTCAAAGCTTCGGTTTCAAGGATCGCCCTCAACTCTGTTTCTATTCTCTCCGGCTCAGTTGTTGACTGAAATGGTGCTCCGTCAAGGGAGACAGTAGTTACGTATTTTGATGAATATAAATATGCATTAATACCCTTGGAGAAAGAAGAAGACGCAAGGGCTATAAAAGGCTTGTTTAGATCAAGGTTACTTATTCCGAAGAGTCCGGGATAGGCGCCATATAAGGGTTTGGATAACGAAGAAACCCCGAGTGTCACTATGCTGATTATTCCTCCAGCGGAAGTTAAACTTCTGCTACTGCTGTCAACAGCAAAGACTTCTCCGTTTAATTTCCTAGGTGTTATCTCTGTTAGGATGTCATTAGAAGCTAAAGTAGCTGGACTCTCAACTAAGGAGGGGTCTACGCTATATACATTAAAGTACTCCCTAATGTATTTTTGTATTACCTCGTCGAGTATTACAGTAAGTTCATAAGTATTACTCATGCTTTGATTAACTTAATTGACGAAATATTTAAATATGGCGTATTACCCATGGGTATTACCTCTTCTCAATCTTCCATTATTTTCCTTATTGCTACGATGACTGGATCCCATACTCTTGATATTGCCGGTAGGTAACCCATTTCTATGAAGAACGTATCTTCGATGGTAAACCCTTTCATGATTGCAGCTGCCATCATGTCTATCCTCCCTAGCACTTCTTCTTCGCCTACGATTTGAGCCCCTAGAATCCTCTTAGTTTCCTCGTCGGCTATGACTTTCACATGAATGTCTTTTGCACCGGGATAATACCTAGCTCTTGTCTTTCCGGTTATTGTAGCAGAAACTGGGTGAAACCCATACTTTTTAGCTTCTTCTTCCTGAAGTCCTACCCTACCTATGTAATACTCCTTATACTTCGTAATTTGTGTGTTAACGACACCAGGGAATTTCATCGGCTCTCCCCCAATATTACTACCAGCTACGTAACCCATCTTGTTCGCAACCGGAGCAAAAGGAACCCAGTAAGGCTTCCCTGTTACTATGTTAACGCTTTCTGTGTTATCACCTGCAGAGTAAACTTCTCTATAATTCGTTCTCATGTACTCGTCTACTTTTATTGCTCCTGTTGTTCCTAGTTGGATTTTGTCTTTTACCAGATCTACGTTAGGTTCTACTCCTATTGCTACGATAGTACCGTCCACCTCGTATTTTCCCTTATCTGTAATAATCAGTCTTCCCCCTTGTTTGATCTCAATAACTTTCTCTCCAAGTCTCAACTCAACGTCCCTTGAAATTCTATCCGTGATGACTTTTCCTAACTCTTGGTCTAGACTTTTATTTAACAAATACTCGCCACGGTGTATGAGGAGTACTTTTTTATCCCTCTGTGTTAAAGCCTCTGCAGCTTCAACACCCAATATTCCTCCCCCTATTATTGCGATAGTGTTAAGAGACCACAGCTTTTGCCTTAAGCTCACAGCTTCGGCCGGATGGTGAATATAGAACACTCTGTCGTTCCCTTCACTCGGCAGCCTTTTCGGCTTAGACCCAGTGCTTATAACTAAATAATCGTATTCACTTTTCATCTTACCGTCTTTTCCTTCGGCGTACACTACTCTGGAACTCAGGTCTATCTCTGTCACTCTTGTATTGATTCTCACGTTGATTTTCCTGTTTTCAATAAAGAACTGGGGGGTGTATGTCATAAACAAGTTTTCGTCATCAAATAATCCTTCAATGAAATAAGGAATTCCGCAAGGGGCATGGCTTACCATTTTCGTAGCTTCGAAGACTTCTATCTCCATTTGTGGCTTTAATCTTCTAGCCCTACTTGAAGCACTCATTCCAGCGGCTCCGCCACCTATTACGACTAATTTCTCCATATTATCTATTAAATGAAGAAAGACCTTATTATATTGTATCTTGTAATATCATTTATGGAGAAAGCTCTACTCTTCGATAATTTAATTAAGAAGCTAGATGAATTAAGTGCTACATCTCTGTCGTTTAACGAGAACGAGGTAGTTAAATTCCTAAGGGCTGAGACGAAGAAACAAAGGGACTTGCTAAAGAAGTTTGAGGATTCTATATCTTCACAGAAATGGGATGAAGCCCTTGCTAGTTTTATACTTTTGACCCAAAGGATCAACATAATATTTATTTACATATTTCAGCCAGCTAACATCTCGTTATTAACAACGGAGAGTAAAGTATCCCCTTACTTAGAAGAGTATATCTCATTAGCTTCCTTAATAATATCCTCTGGAGTTTTAGAATTGAGACCAAATCTTAAGAAGATAGGAGTCGAAAGTATAAATGTCTCTATAGCTACAAACCCACCATCAGTGAATCTTAGTATGGTGGTAAAAAGTGAATAATATTTATGAGAGATGGGCTGACTTTTTTTCCGATGCTCTAAACAGTCAAGTTCATGAATTAGGAAAGTCCGAAAAAATAGCCTATTTCGGTATAGGAGGAAGCGGAATCCCTGGAGAAGCACTAAAACTTCTTTCCTTACCCGTCCCTTATGAGGTATTTAGGGGATATAAGGTAAAAGTAGATGAGAAGACTACAGTCTTTGCTGTGAGTTATTCCGGAAATACTACTGAGACACTCGTTGCATTAAAGGAGGCAGAAAGGCAAGGTGTAAGAAAGGTAGTGATTATAACTAGCGGAGGAAAATTGTTAGAATATGCGAAAGCAAAAGGATACCCTTTTTTAATCCTTCCTAGAGGTCTTCAGACCAGGTACGTATTCCCTTACATTTTCACTTATCTTATTAAACTAATAAACAACACTTTAGGTGTGGGGTATAAAGAAAGGGAGCTTTTGGAGGGAGTTACGGAGAGTCAAGCCAAGGTAAAAGAGATTGCAACTGACCTTGCTTCAAAAATTAAAGGTAAGATCCCAGTGTTTTACGCTTCTGATTTACTACCGATAGCTGAAAGGTTTAAGCAAGAGGTAAATGAGAACGCAAAATATCCAGCTTTCTTTTCTCAATTACCCGAAGCCAACCATAATGAAATAGAACTTTATTCTGAGAACTATCCATTTCACTTTCAGCCAGTAGTTTTCCCTTCAGATATAATTGACGAGAAGACAGCTGAGCTAATCAATGCGATTACTATAAGACCGTTTTATTCTTCGCCATTAAAAATTATCTCAAGTATGTTTCTATTAGCTGGTTTTACATCTGTGAAATTGGCAGAACTTATGGGATTAAAGCCGGAGGAGTTAAGGTTAATTCCTAAAATAAGGGAGATAACATATAAGGCATTTGAAAGGGAGTTATCATGATTAAGATTTTCAACACTATGGGAAAAAAACTAGAGGAACTTCAAACAGTAGAACCGAATACGGTTAAGATGTACGTATGTGGTCCCACAGTTTATGACTACGTTCACATAGGTCACGGTAGGACTTTTGTAGCCTTCGATGCGATGGTAAGATACTTAAAGCTAAGAGGATACAACGTAATAAGAGTCCAAAACATAACTGACATTGACGATAAGATAATTAAGAAAGCTCAAGATACGGGTAAAGATTGGACTGAAATAGTAGACTTTTACCTAAAGGACTATATCGACGCTATGGGTCAGCTCAAAGTAGAAATAGATCAACATCCTAGAGTTTCAACTCATATTAAGGAGATAACCGAGTTCATCCAAGGGCTTATTAATAAAGGTCATGCATACGTAGCTCCCAGTGGTAGCGTGTATTTCGATGTTGATACTTTCCCCAGTTACGGTCTTTTATCGGGGACGAAAAAGGAGGAGTGGAATCAGGGAGAAGAATTCATGAAAGAGAAGAGACACCCGTACGACTTCGCTTTGTGGAAAGCTTGGAAACCCGGTGAGCCTTATTGGGAGTCTCCATGGGGGAAGGGTAGACCGGGATGGCACATAGAGTGCTCTACAATGTCTACGAGGTATTTGGGAGAGCAGTTCGATATTCACGGTGGTGGGGTAGATCTAGTTTTCCCCCACCATGAAAACGAGAGAGCACAGTCTGAAGCATTATTGGGCAAAACATGGGTAAAGTATTGGGTTCATGTATCTTACCTCACCATCAATAAGGAGAAGATGAGTAAATCTTTAAAGAACATTATTCCCTTGAACGAGGCAATCAAGAAATGGGGAACTAATACTCTCAGGTATTGGTTTTTGACAGCCAAGTATAGAAACACAATAGATTTTAGTGAAGACTCACTTTCCCAAGCATCCACATCCCTGAGGAGGTTAAAAGACGCAATGGGCGTATTAAGGGGGATCATAAAGGCTGGACCAAAATATTACTCCAATGACGAACAAGTTAAAACCCAGAGAAAAATTATCAGCCTTATACAAAAGTTCCACGAAGCTCTTAGCGAAGACTTTGATACTGCAACAGCACTATCCTATATCCATGAAATAGCTACCATTGTGTTTAACGAGATACAAACCTCAGAAGATTTCATGGGGGCTATGTTGGCCTTAGACGCGTTTAGGCAGTTTAACTATGTTTATGGCGTTATGGATGAAGAGTTCAATCTAGCTTACGACAATTTGAACAAGGTTATTGACGCTGTGGTCGAGGTCAGGAATATACTCAGGGCAAAGAAGATGTATGATCTTAGCGATCAGATCAGAGATGTATTGAGTAAAGCTGGGATAAAATTATTGGATTCTAAAGACAAGACCACGTGGAGATTTGAATAAAAAGAATTTAAAAAAGTTGTTACGTCATTATCTAGATCATTCCTCTTACCTTCATAGCATTTACTACTCTTTCAACAGCTAAGGCCATTGCAGCCATTCTGAGGTCTTGGTCTCCAAGTTTTTTATGCATCTCATAAACACTGTTAAACGCTTTTTCCATTCTAGATATTATGAGTCTTTTAGCCTCTTCTTCTTCCATAATTTCTCCCATCTTGTTGTTTGCCCATTCCACGTAACTACCTACTACTCCTCCTGCGTTAGCTAAAATATCGGGGACTACTGGTATTCCTCTATTTTTCATAACTAGATCCGCGTCAGCTGTGAGAGGTCCGTTAGCACCTTCAACTATCATTTTAGCCTTTACTTTGTCAGCATTAAATTTATGAATTACGTTTTCCAGTGCAGCAGGTATTAGGATGTCACACTCTGAAGTAAGAAGCTCATCGTTTGTTACCTTTTTCCCAGTAGGATAGTTGATTACAGAGCCAGTCTTCTCCTTGGTTTCTATCATTTTATTAATATCAATTCCGTTAGGGTCTATTACCCCTCCCTTAGAGTCACTTACTCCTATAATTTTAGCTCCCATGTCTTGCAGGAATTTAGCAGTAAAACTACCGACGTTCCCGAATCCTTGTATTATTACTCTTGCACCTTCTATGCCACCTATAAACTTTGATGCAGCTTCTTTAGCCACGGTTGCTACACCTAATCCAGTACTGTAGTTTCTGGTCTCCAGTCCTCCTAATTCCACGGGTTTACCGGTAAAGGTTGCGTAGTCAGCTTTTCCAGTTATTTTTATGTATTCATCTATGAACCACGCCATTGTTTGAGGATTTGTATTAACATCTGGGGCTGGAATATCTATGTCACTACCGATATACTTATATAATGTATCAATATATCTTCTAGACAACATTTCCAATTCTTCTAATGAAAGTTTACTTGGATCGACCCTTATTCCTCCTTTTCCTCCACCGTAAGGTAATAAGAGAAGGGAGTTCTTCCATGTCATCATCATTGATAATGCGATAACTTCATCCTGAGTCACGTTAGGATGGTATCTGATTCCTCCTTTATATGGACCTAACGCACTATTGTGCTGGGATCTCCAACCTATAAAAGTCTTAACTTTGCCATCCTTTCCCTTGATCTCTATCTTGACTTGAATAACCCTCTCTGGTTGAGATAATGTTTCTAAAACATCTTGTGGAAGTCCTAAAATTTCGCCTACTCTATATAACTTTTTTACTTGTTGGTCATAAAGGTTAGAAGTAAGAGTAGTTTGAACAGCTTCTGTCATAACTCTTCATGATCCCTTCTCTATTGGAAAAATTTATTTCTTTGCAATAGACGCATATAAGCTTTTGATTATTAATGTAAAGACACAAGTGATAAATCGTTTGGTTTTAAAAAAGATTAAAACATTATCTTTGTCTTAACACAACTATTAACGCTGAAATAACTACCGATATAATCACAGTAATTAGTATAGCGGTTGGCAGGTTTACAGGCTCATATGGTAATGTAGTATATAAGGGCTTAGTTAGAGTAGGATATTGAGAATCTAAACTTACGTATTCATTCGATACTAATTTAAACATTACTGTAATGTTCTTGAGACCTACTGAGTACACGCTTTGTTGTAATAATGTTCCGTCACTAGAGAAGTAGACGTAAAGTATTACTGATGCTTGCGGAACTGAAGAATTTTGATAATATTTATACACATACGCTTTTACGTATGTACCGTTAATGGTTTTAATATAGGTAGTGTTTATGAGCGTTAAGTTCACTCCCTTCCACATTATCGTACTATTACCCACATTATTTACGAAAGTCAGTTGCTCTTTATAGTATGGTGCAAAAACGGCGACGAAGCTAATTGGCTGGGGAATATTTCCTAAGTTGGCCGGAACTACCAAACTTCCTTGCTGAGGGTATAGTAAGTAGTTTATCTGGACTAAGTAGTCACCAACTTGATAAGGGTAATATACCTCTAAATAATATTCAGGAGTTAAGCTGTCAGTTTCAAAGTTGTTAATGTATTGAATATAAAGGTAAGGTTTTCCGATCCCTGTTAGAGAAGGGGTACTAAACGTTATATTAACGGGATTAGAGTAGGACACTAACCACATTGTGATTTGCGAACCGTTTTCACTTGAATAACTTGTATTCGCAATAAGACCGTTTTTCAAAATTACGTAATATTGTGAATAAGTCTGGTTGAAATAGACTATATATGCTGACGCTGTCACATTCTTATTCATTATAGTAACATTTGTGGGCCCCACATAATGGAGATCCCATCTCCCTTCAGTGGTGTTGAGCCCGTATGTATTGTTAAATTCTAAGAAAGGTGGAATGAAAGGGTAATGAAGGGAGAACAATTCGCTAAATATATTAACGCTAAAGTTACCTAATCCACCAATCACATAGCTCATGTTCTTAGTGAAATTACCGCTCACACTTACAGATAAAGTAGTATTCTCTATTGAAGTGACTTCGTAATTAACACTAAAAATTGTAGTAATCTTGGTATTGTTCAGAGTCTTTTGAGCTACTACATGATAAGTCAAGTCTTTATATATTGTTAATGAAGGAATTTGGACTGTTTGGTAAGGTTCAGTTGTAGTAGCATTACTTATAATAGCCATGGGGGCAAGAAGAATTAATGCGATTAAAAGTACTAAATAACCTTTCATCACATTACACGAGTATATAGTATATATTAACTTTTATCCAAGGTAGAACTTTTAATCTCTATGAATTTGCCTAGGATAGCTGTCGGATGCGTAATATTTGACTCTGATAGGAAAGTATTACTAGTAAAGAGGAAACATCCACCTAATCAAGGCTCTTGGGCTATTCCAGGGGGTAAGGTAAATTTTGGTGAGCTAATTGAGGAAGCGTTGAGAAGAGAGATGATGGAAGAAATATCAGTAACAGTTAGACCCAAAGAATTGATGGCTATTGTGGAAATTATTAAGGAGGGGTTCCATTATGTTATATTGGACTTCGTTTGTGAAATCACTAACGGTGATGTAAAGGCTGGTTCTGATGCTGCGGATGCAAGGTTTTTCTCTATAGATGAAATGAAAAAGGTTTCTATAAGTCCAACTACACTAGAAATGATAGAGAAGTATTTAAAGGGGGAGAAGACCCCTTTGTGGATTGTAGAACGAGAAAAATGAGGATCTTAGTCTTCTACAATTCTCCGTTTATCACTGTGTAGATTACATAGGCTATAGTAACTAGGGCTATTCCTATATTAATGACCCTCTCGAGCTTTTCCGTGACATAGTGTAACGATACACCTACGATAAACATTGCTATTGTTGATACTAGTATAAATAATGCCACATAGACAATTCCTATCGGAAGCGTAGTCTCTGAAGCTAGTACAGCAACAACTACCTTTGACGGAGTTATCGCGAATGCTCCTTGCAGGATCCCCGAACCTTTAGGTGATATCTCAAATTCCTTACCTACAACCTCTCCGTAAATTAAGATAATCGCGAAGATTATAGCTATCACATCACCAGCTAATATCCCGTAAAACTGGAATTGATTAAAAAGTAAGATTAATGGTATAGCGATTATTGCGAAACCAACACCGTGAGAAGCTCCAAAGGCTAGATAATCCTTGGGGTTGTTCATTATTCTCATGGTAACTATGTGATCAGGCTCTAATGAGTGAGTCAGTGCGAGAGTTATAACCAAACCTATAATGAGAAAGCTTAGAGGCATTTTCCTAACCTAACAATCCTATGTAGTTAAAATAATTTAAGAGCTGGTGAGATAAATCTTCCTCTCTAGTAAGAAATGTGTTGTTATAAGTATGTTTCCTAAATGTTTATTATCTATAATTGTTATTAAGATTATAATGAGCTATCCTCCTTCAGGCTATCCCCCTTATGGTTCAGGCGGTTATCCGCCTACTGGATATCCACCTAACTATCCTCAACCTTCTGGCTATCCATATGGTGGAAATCCTCAACCCAATGCTATGTTCAATATGATGATGTGCATGCAGCCCATAGGGCTAGGTGGCAAACAACAGATGATACCTATACAGAGGCCTATTGATTTACAACCTGTAATTCAACAAATTGTGATGTACCTAATGGGGCAAGGTTTTCAAGTTTTTCCAATGGTAGGGCAGTATATGGCTGTAATTCAAGCACAACATTCTAGCTTCTTGGGGATGATTACTGACTCGAATAAAGCTTATACCATTAGAATTTGTGAAGGCCCTAACATGATCATGGTAGAAACGGGTATGACTAACCTATTGCAAGATTTAATACCTTTAGTAGGAAGTGCGGGAGTCGCAACAGTTTCGGACACGGATTTGCATAACTCTCTACTAACTCTAGCTAGTGGTGGGCTTACAGCTGTAGATGCCTACAATTTAGTAAAGGACTTCATGCAGGAAGACCAGATTATGAATACTATTATGATGGCTATAATGATGGCTCAGTCTTCAGCACCTCCACAATCCTCCTATCAACAATATCCTCAGCCTTATCCCCAGCAACTACCACAATCCTCCTATCAGCAATATCCTCCCCAACCACCTCAATCCACTCCTCCCCAACAATCCGTCAACACGTCTGGGATGAACCAACCATCAATCACTCCATCATCAGTGACTCAACCTTCTACATCAGCCCCCCGAGCTCAGCTTCAGAAAGCCGTTACGAAGTGTTGGAAGTGTGGTGCTGAAGTAGATTCTAACGCAAAGTTCTGCCCTAACTGCGGTGCATCGTTGACTCCATTAAAATGTCCTAAATGTGGTTATGTAAATTCAGCTGGAGCCAAATTCTGTAGTAATTGCGGCTCTCCGTTACAGTAATAACGACGAAGTTTTACCTCTACTCTTTAAGAGTAAGCAAATCCATTAGTGATACTGTCTCACCGATAACTATGACAGCAGGTGACTTTACTCCTTCCCTTTTTATAATTTCTGGTAGCTCATTTAATGTACCAGTAAAAACTCTTTGCTGTTTAGTTGTGCCTTTTTCAATTACAGCTACTTTCTCTTTTCCGCTTCTGACCTTCATTAATACTTTAGTTAACTCGTCTATTACGTGAATACCCATAAGTATAATAATAGTCCCTTTTCTTGGTATATACTCCTCTGAAATTAATCCACCGTCTTTTGTCGTCCCCGTAATTACCGTGAAACCTGAAGAACTTTCCACCAGTCTGCTGGTTACTGGGATTCTTGCATATGTAGGAACACCTATCGCACTTGTTACTCCCGGTACTATCTCACATTTTATTCCGTGCCTTAAGACATAGATACATTCCTCCTCTCCTCGTCCAAAGACAAATGGATCTCCGCCTTTTAACCTCACGACTTTTTTCCCTTCTTTAGCTTTTCGAACCAACAGCTCGTTTATATAATCTTGAAGCTTTGCGTCTCCTAACTCTTTCCCGACGTATATTAATTCCGCGTTCAGACCTTCTAATAACTCTTGTGGAACTAATCTATCGTATATTATTACATCAGCTATCCTTAAGATTTTCAATGCTTTGACCGTAATTAATTCAGGGTCCCCAGGGCCTGCACCGACTATGTAAACTATACCGTTCATATTGCATTTACTCTCTTAATGATATAAAAGCCGAATATTGCACCTTCAGGAAATTTTACGCCGTAAACCATTAGTAGGACGTAATTCACTACTTCTAGTTGAGGAATTCCGAATAATTGGGACGCTATATAGATTACAAAGAAGTATAAAATGTCTCCAACGAAACCTAAGGAATAGAGTACGACCTTTTCTATGAATTTAAAAGACGAGATCACATATCCTATAAGGAAACCTCCTATTGCCATGCTCGTAAAAGAGAGAATGTAAAGAAGTTGAACCGTTTCCTCCAATACGAACAACGTGGGTGTTAACCAAGGGATAATCATTAATGTACCTATAATTACTCCCAATAGAGCGTATTTCCTCAAGAGAATAGCTGTAACTGGGGTTCTATCACCGTTCTCTTCTTCAATTATTTTATCTCTACTGACCGAGTTTAGGACATACCACCCCAATATACCCCCACCTATCACCGGACCTTGATAAGCTAATAATTTCTCAATAGGGTCTCCAATAATGTAAATTAATACTGATACTATCAGTATTGATATTGAAAGATATTTTGAGAATCTCAAATAATCCATTTCGTATCAAAGTATATTTTGTCCTCCAACCTAAAATTCATTATCAGGATTTATGGTAGATAAACTTTATATATCAATTTATCTCCTTCGTCTTGTTTTGAAAGGATTTTAACTCCCTTATCTTTCATGGCTTCAGCCCACATTTCCACTTGATCTGCTTGAACTCCCTTAATAGCAATTATCTCTACTTCTTGATTACCACCCTCCGAAAGCCAAAACCTCATTATGGTAAGAGCAGGTGAACTGGAACCACACTTAGTATCGCTTTGCCTTAGGTCTAAAGTTTTAGCCATTTAGTATATCATCTCTGAACTAATATTTAGGATCTTTTTATCATCCAAAAAACAAATTCTATTCCAGTTTTCCCTTTTCATCTTTTCAATTATTGCAAGAATGACAGTAAGTGCGTTACAAAAAGCATCATTACACTCAGTTAAGTAGACGTAGGTAAAGTCTATGAGTTGTTTGAGTCTTCTTTCTCTTCCACTTCCACTATTCAAAAGTACTATTTGCCTACCTCTTGTAGAGAATATAGGAGAATGAGGAAATAATTCTAACTTTTCGTAGTTTGCGGTCTCGCAGAAAATCTCGTTTAATTTCAAAACCGAGTAGTAAGCTATACCGTAGTTTTCTCCTTGACCGACGAAGAATGGTTTTTCTCGTAGTTCAAAACTCTTAGCCTTGATGTAATCTTTGGTAATTTCAATACCAAAAAGTGAATAAACAGCAGATAAGGCCAGAAGGAATGACAAGGTACCAGGTAATGTGACATCACTTTTATAGGGTATTAGAATGATGTCAGTAGAGTTTTCAGCAAGGGGTGAATTGGGGTTAGCCGTGACGGCTATTACTTTTCTCCCTTCTTTTCTCTTCATTTTAGCTAGCTCAACGTTTGTCTTAGTCCTTCCAGATATCGAGACTATAACGTAAGGTCTATCCGAGTTTATGTATAAGGCGTCGTATGGGTCTGCTGCGATAGCTTTCCTATTTGTCTTTCCTTCCAAAGCGAGAGCTACGGCATAGGAGTCTCCGGCACCCACTACAATCCCAGAGGTAATTTTTTGTTCAACTTCTATAGGGTGGAATTTCTTTACCTCGTCTTCTATTAACTCGATGTAGTTCATTAGTCTTATATTTTACCCTCCAGTATTTAATACCATGAAAACCATAATAAGGGCTGGCTTCGCCTTAGGTGCTGGCAAACCACTAAGAAAAGTTTACGTTGGTTTACAAGACTCTAAGATAGACGTAGTATCTCACGATGAGCTCACTGGTTATGAGGATGCAGAACTCGATATAGGTGGATGGGATAGAATTGTATCACCGGGTTTTATAACAATTCACACTTACTTGTCTCTCTACCCATTCAGATTTAGAATCTTCACTGGTAGGGAAAACGCTAATCAGCTTCTCTCAACTTTCTCGTCTAATGATGCTTATTACTTCTCCTTGTTGGGAGCTTATCATCTTCTAAAACAAGGTGTTACTACAGTAGGATTTAGCGGAAATCATTTAGATATAGTAGCTAGAGCTGTGTCGGAAGTGGGTCTAAGACCGATTATAATAGTTCCCGTTGGTTGTAGTAATTCACCTAGCGACTGGGAAAAAGAGTTCAGGACACTGTTCAATAGATGGTCTCATAAAGGAGCCAATAATGTAATCCTGAAAGTTTGTGATCAGTCCTTACTGAGGGACGCAGTTGAACTGGCTAAGGAAAACGAAATTGTCGTTCTTGTTGATAACAAGGTGTATCTCACAGAGGACATAGATTACGACCAAATAATAGGGTTAGGTGGTGGGTCAAGGTTAGATCTAGAGGTAATAAGAAAGAAGGGCTTTAAGTTGTCATTTACACCCTCTTACGAGGTATCTAAGTTTCCTCTAAGCGAGTATAAACCATCCGTATCATTAGACCTTGTACCATCATTTGACATCCGCCACGAGTTGGCTTATACCTCTACAAGGCTTTTACTTACAGCTGAAGATGCTTTCCATTCAATGACAGATTGGGGTTATTCTCAATTAAAAATGAACTCTGGAGTCCTGAATACGGGATATACTGCTGATTTAGCTATATTCCAGTACTCTGAACCTCCAGCATTTCCTTTAGACAATGTATCTCCTTATGAGACCCTGATTTACTCGAGTTATTCATTAGAGACAGTGATAGTGAACGGTGAGCCCGTGTTAGACGGAGGTTTACCATTAAACGTGGGGTTAAAAGACGTTGAAGAGGGCATCAGGAGGTTAGAGGAAATTGATAGAAAAACTGGCGAAAGAACTAGGTCTCTGGAAAAAGGTTGAGGTAGTAGGAGACATCGCCATAATCGGAATCCCTTTTGACAAAGACGTTGAAGAAGTAAGAAAGTTAGCGGAAGTAATTCTCGAAAAAATTCCTTACGTTAAGTCAGTGTGGGGTAAGTATAGGGACATTAAAGGGGACTTCAGACTATCAACAACAGTCCATTTAGCCGGTGAGAAAAGGAGTGAGACTATTTATAAAGAGTACGGGTGTAGGTTCTTCCTAGACATAAGCAAGGTTTTTTATTCATCTAAACTTTCCTACGAGCACATAAGGGTTGCAAAACTTGTGAGGAAAGGGGAAGTAATCATAAATATGTTCTCAGGCTATGGACCGTTTTCGATACTTTCTTACGTTATAGGTGGTGCCTCAACTGTCTATTCTATTGACATCAATCCTTTTGCTTATTATTATATGATGGCTAACGTTGATCTAAACAAGGCTTTCGGGGTTATCCCTATTTACGGAGACGCTTTTAAGAAAATGGATTATCTCCCGTATAATGTAGATAGAATATTGGCTCCTCTCCCAGAGAAGGCTGAAGAAGCTTATGAGGTAGCTATACCTCATTTGAAGCCAGGTGGGATATTGCACTTATACACTGAAATAGAGGGCAACGACCCTATTAGTATAGCAAAGAGTAAATACCCTAACGTAGTCTTTGCTAGGATTGTAAGGAGTGTGAAACCAAAAGTTTATCATGTAGTTGTTGACATTAAAAAGTAATTAAGGACTCTATGGTAGACATCTATACCATAATGTTATTAGGATATGAAGTATCCCAAAGGAAGCGCGTTAATCTGGGAATTTATACGCTTAAATTTTATCGTAAGAAGGGAAAGACACCCGAAGGTTATCTATATATAGTAACCTTATTGAAAGATGGAAAAGTGGTCGAGTCTGGTATTTTCGGTGATTACAAAAACGCCGTTATTTACGCAGGTCAGATCTTCATGCGTTTTCGTTGAATGCTTTTATATAAAGTAATAGTTAGGATAGTTTGAGCAAATTGATCAGGGATGAAGTACTGGAGATACTAAAATCCGGAAAAGTAGACTATGTAAGGGTAGTCTTCGTTGATATTTTAGGAAATATAAGAGGAAGATCTTTAAGGAGGGCAGAGTTCGAAAAGGTATTAGAGGGAAAGGGAGTCGAGTATTCCGAGTCATTACTGTTTCTCGATTATAGAGATACACCGATAAAACACACATATGGTGATATGTTCGCGCAGCCCGACATCTCAACCTTTGCTATTATTCCCTACTTAGAAAGGACGGCTAGAGTAATGAGCTATTTGACTGAAAGTGATGGCTCTCCCCATAACCTTTGCACAAGGTCTCTCCTTAATCGTTCCATGGAGAAGTTGATGGACAGTGGAATAAAACTGGAAGTCGCCTTTGAACCGACCTTTTACCTTATAAACTTCAAGGACGGGAAACCTCTACCTGCAGATGAAGCAAGAGCGTTCTCTCTTGAAGGGCTTATGGAACAACAGAATTTCTTAAGGGATTTAATTAAAAATCTTGAGAGTGTCAATACTCAGGTTCAATACATCAATAAACACTATGGACCAGGTCAGTACGAAATTACCTTCACGATGTCAAATGCATTAACCGCTTCTGACTCTTTAGTTACTGCTAGAGAAATAATACGCGACACCGCAAGGTATTATAAGTTGTACTCCACCTTCATGCCAAAGCCCTTTAGGAATTACCCGAGTAGCAGTATGGACGTTTACATTAAGCTCTTGGATTTAACTGGGAGGCCCATTGGTATCGACGTTAACGACCCGAAAGGATTGGGATTGAGCAAAACTTTCTATAACTTTTTGGCAGGTATACTTGATCATATAGGCTCAATAATGACTATTGCAGCCCCTACTGTAAACTCATATAAGAGATTTAAAGAGATAGTTACACCAACAATCGCTGGCATAGGAAACGAGAGGCACTACATAATAAGGATCCCGTCAACGTATAAGGATTACGGGGTAATCGAGTTCAGGTTGGCAGATCCCCTAGCAAATCCATATTTACTTCTATCCGCAATCATTCACGCGGGTCTAGACGGAATAGAAAGAGGTTTAGACGTAGATGTTAATTACAGCGTAGTAACATTACCGACGAGTTTAAGGGGGGCTATTAACAGCCTAGATCGTGACACCAAGTTAAAATATGCACTGGGTCAAGACCTCATTAACACGTTTATAGAGATTAAAAGGAAGGAGTTAGATGATTACGAGAACGAGATAACAGATTGGGAGATACTCGCATATCTTAAGTCGGGATGGTAAATGAAGGCGGCTGTTTTTTTAGAAAAAGGTAGGCCCCTTCAAATAATGGACGTGCCTGAGCCGAAACTAAACCCTGGTGAGATCCTTTTAAGAGTTAAGGCTTCTGGGCTCTGTCACGGTGACATTCACTTAATTTTCGGTGAATGGGAGAACGACATAACCGTGAAGACTCCCGTCATCTTGGGGCATGAAATAGTAGGTGAGGTTGTGGAAGGAGGTAACAAGTTCAAGAGAGGGGATCAAGTTCTCGTATACAGCTCGATAGGTTGCGGTAGGTGTAAGTACTGTAGAAGGGGAGATAGGCAGTTTTGTGAGTCCGTGAGAGTCATAGGGGTTCATACGGACGGAGGGTTTGCAGAATATGTAAAAGTTCCCTCTGAGGAGTACTTATTCAAAGTAAGCGGAAATTACATATCCGCAGCACCTTTAGCTGATGCTGGAATAACTGCCTATAATGCCACGAAAGGGATAGGGGAAGGAGATAGAGTATTGGTGATAGGGGTAGGATCAGTAGCTTTACTGGCTATTCAACTACTTAAATTGAAAAACGCTGAGGTCACCGTAATAGGGAGGAATTTGATAAGGTTGAGTAAGGCGGAGAGTTTGGGAGCCGATGAAGTATTAGCGATGAAAAAGAAAGACCCTCCATTCTCTCCAGTAGCCGGAAAGAAATTCGACTATGTACTGGATTTCGTTGGAAACGATCAAACGCTTGAAGACGCTCCTTGGTTATTAAGTAGAGAAGGGGAATTAAGAATAATCGGTGAATACGGTGGTCATTTACAAATCCCTGAACAACTAATAGTCTTAAGGGGGTTAAGGATGAGGGGAATATTATATGGTAATATGGATGATATGGTTGAGGTAATTAAGCTATTTGAAGCTGGAAAGCTCAAAACTTTATCGGTTCCCTATAAACTTGAGGAGATTAATGAGGCAATAAACGATCTTCTAGAGGAGAGAATAGTTGGAAGGGCTGTTATTTTGCCTTAAATAAGTATGGTGATTCACCTATTATTTCAACGCTTACGTTTAGAAACTTCTTTATTATTTCGGCATTAGTCCTTGCATGTTGAGTTAAATATGATGATGTATACTCTCCACCGTACAGTGAAGCGTAAAGCATTAACATATCTCCCATATGACTGTCGGTTGCAGCACCAGTCTTCAACTCTTTGACTAGGAGCTCTGCAGCCTCCTCTCCTACAACCTCTGCTCTCTTTCCTCTTTCTCCTAAAGAGTCTGCACCAATAATACTGTTCTCTCCTATTGCACTGAGGGTTATCCCACTCCCCTTACTAATCTCATTCTCTCTTATGTCTAAATCGATCGAGACCTCAACTCCCAGTTTGGCGAGAATTGACATCGCAGAAGTTTTCTGCCTTTCAGCTATATGAGATGGGAGTGAGGACACATGTGAAATTCCTATTATCCTTACCAGTTTTCCAAAGGTGTTTATAGAAAAGGATGTAGGATCAGCCTTAAAGTTCTTTATTATAACCTCACCACCCCCTTCTGGGTAATGACCTCTTTTGACAACGTTAATGTCTCCTCTTATTCCTATTTTGGTAAGTAATGGCAGGAACACAAGCCTTATATAGTCGATAGTAGGAGACTTAGGTACATCTGTCCCTCCGATTAGCCTTATCTCTATTTTTCTGTTAAGGATGATTGGCAATACTGTTTGAAGCACTAGGGTAACGCTTCCAGCAGTGCCTATATTAAATGTGAAGTGTCCTGATTCAACAATATCCTGAGGCTCAAAAATGAGTTCAGTTGAACCCACGAAGTCTCCCTTGGTCTTAGCGTTGGTCAAAGCCTTAACAGCTTCTACGGCTGTCAAGTGTTGTCTCTGTAACCCAGGTTTCTGTCTTTTAGCTCTAACGTTGTAGATCCTAAAAGGTTTTTTTGTTAGAGCCGATAGTGTCAATGATGTTCTGAGTATTTGACCTCCACCTTCACCGTAAGATCCATCTATCTCGATCATTGTTATGGTGATAAATATGAAAGTGAGAATAAAATCTGTCGTTAAAATCGTAAGTATAGAGGAGTTAATAGTTATACCTCTGTCCCGTAACGGTGACTTCGTAGAGGCTTTGAACTTTTACGAAGACGTTCCTGGAGGTAGGGCAGGAAGGTTGGTAGTTATTCATGATAAGTACGGTGAAATAAGTGACGAGCCCGTAGTTATAGCGATAAGAGGCGAGAAAGCTTACTTAGAGGCTAAGAACATAGAAGAAGATTTTGATAAGATCAGGAGAGTAATCCCTCTAGAAAAGGTCGTTAAGGGTAATGTAGTGCCTTTTTACGTAAACATTCAAGTACTTAAAGAAGTAGATACTAACAGTAGGGGAGTTAGAGGGTTTGTGAACTACCTATCGAAGTATGGTAACGTAAATTTCAGTGTATTAAAGGGCATTGTTTCCTTAGAAGAACTGGTCTAACCCTCTGGTCTTAATCACGTCATCTAACCTAACTCCTATTCTACGTATTTTTCTATCGTCCTCCTCGAGGATCTGTTTGAGTAGTTCGAACGCTTTTTCATATGCTTTTTCCTTATTGATCCCATGTTTAAACTTCTTTCCTTTGCTTACGATGTCTAAGTCCTCCATTATTGCCACAACTGTTATCTTCATAGGAACGCCTTGAACTTTGCTATAAGCCTCGTCTGCAGCTCTCTTAAGGTGAGGTAGTATTACTTCGGGCTTTCTCGTATTATACGGTAATGTTAAAATCCTACCGTGAGGCTTTTTGGTCTTGTCCTCCACCGGTTCATTGTATCTGTTCTGAGCTAATTTGACCAAATAAGTTGCCTTAGACCTACCTATTTCCCTTTCTAACTTCGTGAAGTCAAAGTTCAAGACATCAACTAGCTTGTTAACCCCCATTTCTTTCAGTTTGTCAGTCAACATCTTTCCTATCCCCGGTATTTCGTCAATGTCCAGGCTTTGGAGGAAAGACTGAACGTCCTCTGGCTTTAGCACGGCTAACCCATTCGGTTTATTCTTATCAGCTATTATTTTAGCAAATACTTTATTAGGGGCAATTCCTATAGTCACTGTTAGTTTTTCCTTCTCAAATATCTCCTCTTTTATTTTCTTACCTAGGGCGTAAGCTTCATCAAAGTCCTTCACTTTATCTGTTATATTTAAGTATGCTTCGTCAATACTCGCTATTTCGAGCTTTGAGGTGTATTTCCTGAGTATTCCGTTCATAATCCTATTAGAAACCTCTTGGTAGACCTCCTTCCTCATGGGTAAAAATATAGCGGAAGGGGCTAACTCCATCGCCTTAATTATTGGTATCCCAGCCTTTACTCCCAGTTTTCTAGCCTCGTAATTGCCTGTAGCCACAGCACCACTGGTCTTAGTCCTTCCCGAGTAAACGCAGACAATTACCGGCCTGCCCTTATACTGGGGGTTAAGTACCTCTTCTACTTGGGCGAAAAAGTAGTCAAAGTCCACGAAGAGCACAATCATTTACAATATACACTTGGAGTGTAAGATTTTAATGCGTTTAGGATCTCGCTTAGAGTGGGAGAAGATGTTCCTCCTAATTTTGTTATTTTTAACGCTGAAGAAATTACCGCGAGTCTTAATGACTCCTCTAGACTATAACCCTCCATATACGCATAATTAAACGTTGCATCAAATACGTCTCCCGCACCAGTAGTATCAATTACATGGTCTACTTTATAAGCCTCTACCTCACACTCCTTATCTTGGGATATTACCCTAGCACCTTTTTCACCCATTTTTATTATGATTAAGTTCACTTTCCGCAAATTGTTTATGTTTACGGAGTTGCTCTCCTTCTCGTTTAGGTAGAGTATATCTACGTCCAGTTCAGAATTAAGCTTTCCACTGTTTGGCCCTGGGTCATAGCTGATTAACTTCGAGCTAGGATCTCTGATCACGATTTCAGGAGGTACGGAGGCGAAGTGAATCACATCAAACATCCCGAAGTACTTTCTCACGTCTTCATTTGATAGAAGTAACGAAGAGCCTAACTTCCTAACAATTGAGACTTTTCCATCACTCCTCAGAAGAATTAAAGCCATACTTTGGGGTGCATTTACCTCTTCTACATAGTCCAAGCCCACACCGGTCTCCGCAAGTTTTTCGAGTATAGGTCTTATGACAAGTGAGTCCTTCCCCACTTTGGCTAAAATCTTAACGCTATGACCTAGTTTATTGACCGCTATAGCGTAATTTACAGCTGCACCACCGGGCTGAATTTCAAGAATGTCGGTAGTAAGAGGTTCGTCAGGCTGAGGAAATTTATCTAACTTTACTATTATATCTATGTTAATTCTACCAACTGAAAGATGTATGGGTTTCAATATACAACACCTCAGTTAGCCGCCACGTCTTCACTACTCTGACCCAAAAGTCTTCATCACTAGTAGTAAAGAGTATTTCTTAACTTAAATAAATCTACTAGCTATCTCGCTTAAAAGGTAAATCTTTTGAGGACACACAGTTTGTAGTAAATACAGTAAGAAGATTTAAAATATAATGTGGTATTTCATTATTCGTGTATCCTCCTAAGATAGGTTATGTAATTCCCGATAGTATAGAGGAAGCGATAGAGTTCTTACAACAACATGAAGATGCAAGACCTTTAGCTGGCGGGCATAGCTTAATACCTGCTTTAAAGCTCAGGATTATAAGACCTTCTTATTTAGTAGAAATAAGAAGATTTCAACAACTTAACTACGTGAAAAGAGAAGGAAATATCTATAAAATAGGTGCATTAACTACCCATTACGACATGATAAAATCCAATGTACCACTACTAAGTGATGCGGCAAAAACGATCGGAGATCCCCAAGTTAGGAATATGGGAACAATAGGCGGTGTTATATCACACCTAGACCCGGCTGCAGATTACCCTGCTTCTTTGATAGCAATGGACGCTAAGGTCTTAATAAGAGGCAAGAAAGGTCAGAGGTTAGTTGACTTCAAGGACTTCGCAAAAGACATGTTTACACCAGATTTAAACCCTGGAGAACTTGTGACAGAAATACAAGTTCCGGCCTTTGATGGTTACAAGTTTTCATATCAAAAGCTAGAAAGAAGGGCTGGCGACTACGCAATAGTAGGTGTTGCGGTCCTTCTGAAGGTAAACGGAAGTAGAATCGAGGATGCAAGAATAGGCTTAACTGCTGTAAACAATATAGCAGTTAGAGCAAAGGGTGCAGAAGAAGAGTTAATAGGAAAGGAACTCACTGAAGAAGTCGTCGAGAAAGCATCGACAAGGGCTATGGAGAGTGCAAACCCTACTTCGGACATAAGGGGATCAGCTGAGTATAAGAAAAAGATGGTTAAAGTATTAGTTAAGAGGGGTATAAATCAAGCTTTAGGAGGTGTTCGTAAATGAAGATAATTGAGAAAGACCAAAAGGCTAAGATAACTTTGAAGGTAAACGGAGAAGTTCACGAGGTGGAGGTAGAGCCTAGAAGACTATTGGTACACGTTTTAAGAGACTTAGGATATACAGACGTTCATATCGGATGTGATACTTCTAATTGTGGGGCATGTACTGTAATAATGAACGGAAGATCCGTTAAGTCATGCACAGTTCTGGCAGTAGAGGCTGATGGTGCTGATATACTAACTGTCGAAGGTCTTAGCAAAGACGGGAAGCTACATCCGATACAAGAGGCTTTCTGGGACAATCACGGTTTACAGTGCGGTTACTGTACTCCGGGTATGATAATGGAGGCTTACTGGTTACTTAAAGAGAATCCCAACCCGTCAGAGGAGGAAATCAGAGAAGGTATATCAGGTAATTTATGCAGGTGTACTGGGTATCAAAACATAGTAAAGGCTATTAAGGATGCTTCTTTGAGGTTAAGTCAGAAGGAGTATCCACGTCAATAAGGACTTCTTCACCGCTCTCAACGTAACATATTTTTTTAACCTTATCCATTATAGCCCTAGCTCCTATATCTCCCTCCAGATTCATGATCAGGGGGAAAGTCCTTTTGTGCAATAGTACTGGGTTCCCTCTAACTCCTTTGTGTGTAGGTACTACTATATCACAGTCCACAGTGAATGATTGGATTATCCTATTTACGGTATCCCTAGTAATAAACGGCATATCCCCAAGGAGTACAATAACTCCATCATAGTCTTGAAAGAACCTTATCCCGAGTTTTAATGAAGTAGACATTCCCTTACTCCAATAAGGGTTGTACAATACTACTTGGTCTTCCAATATTCTCATCAACTCTTGGTAGTATTTCCCCACTACAATTACTTTATCTATGCCTTCAACAGCACTTACTACTCTTCTAATAATAGGCACTCCGTAAACTTCCTTAATTAGTTTGTTAGAACCAAACCTATTAGCTTCACCTGCAGCTAGAATTACAGCTCCGATTCTCATAAATACTTTTACTCAAAATACCTATTTATGAAATATGAAGGAGAAGTTCCGGTTCAGGTAAGTGCTGAAGAGCTTTGGAATTTCGTGACAAAACCAGAAAGCATGGCTTCTTGCTTCCCCGGGATAAAGAGTTTAACTAAGGAAGGTGACGAGTATAGAGTAGTAGGAACAGCTGGAATAGGTTTCATAAAGGGAGAGTATAAGGCGTTAGTTCGTTTTGTTAACATAGACAATGCTAAGAAAACCCTTAGCTTAATCGCAAAAGGAAATGGGTTAAACAGCAACGTAGATATTAATGCAATTTTACAAGTTTTAGATAATCCAGTTAGGTTAAAGTATTCTGCCGACGTAAAAGTCGGAGGTGTTCTTGCCTCGATAGGGGCGAGATTAATGGACTCAGCTGTAGGTAAGATAGTGAACGACTTGTTTGAGTGCGTGAAAACTAAGGTGAAGTGATTGGAGATAAGTGGAGAAGTGAAAATAAAGAATGTGGATAAAGCAAAAGAGTTCCTTAGTTCTTATCAGAACTTAATTAATTGTATTCCAGGGGTAACTGAAATAAAAGGAAAAGAGTTTACTGCAAGAGCAAAGATCGGTTTTTTGACAGTAGAGACTAAGGCTCAAGTGAAGTCCTTTGAGTTTAGGGATAATGAGTCTGTGTCTGTTATCGAAGTTGAAGGAGTTGGAGTAACCTCTACGATTATCAGTCGAGTCAAGATCGACAATGACAAGTTGATATATAAAATAGAATATGAGGTACAGGTTACTATTAAAGGCCTGGAGAAACTTGTAGAGAAGCAAGCACATAAAATTGCAGAGGACATAATAACATGTACTAAACAAAGAATAGATGAATAATCACTCTAGTAACTCGGTTACTATCCCAAGACCTCTAGTCCTACCTTCTCTAAAAACGAATATCTGCCCCTTCTCTATATATTCCGGCCTGTATAGGAACTCCATCACCACTTCTGCTGTGTCACCAGTCCTAAGATATCTTGAGGAAATTTCACGGAATTTCACTGCTTGTCTAATTGTGTATAGATGCAAGGTAGCCACGTATCCCTCCTTGATTGTAGTAGGGTGATGAAGTACTACTATTCTAGCCTTAAACTTCTTGTAGCTTTTGGGTTTTTCCACTGTTAGTACCATTCCTTTTCTCAGGTTCTCCTTATCCACTCCTTGAACTGCAAAAGTCGCTATACTTCCTGCATTGACAGAGTCAACAAATACTCTGTTCAACTGAATCGACTTGATTTTAACTAGCTTAAACTCTCCCAGTTTAGTAGGACCTATATAACAACTATCATTTATTTTTACGTTCCCCCTTATTACTGAACCTAGTACTACAGTTCCTACTCCGCTCACGTTATATATTTCGTCTATATAAACTAGAGGAGGCTGGTTATCATCACTTGTGACCTTGGGCTTTGGTGGTAGCATGTTCAGGAACTTACTCAGTATGTCGAGTCCCTTCCCGGTTACGTTTGACACTTTAAAGATCGGCACTACTCTCTTACTCTTCATGGCTAGGATAGCGTTTAATAAGTCCTCATCTGATTCTACCTCCATGACAAGCCTGTTAATCCCTGGAATCTTAAGCACGTTTCTTATGTCATTTACTATATCTTGTACTCTCTTTTCGTCGTATTTGTCGATTTTTGTTATGACTATGAACACCGGGAACTTAAGTATTGATGCAATAGCTAAATGCTCTTTTCCCATGGCGGACAATCCGTCGTCCGTCCCCACTACGAGCATTACATAATCTACTTCGTATCCTAATAATCCCTTCAGAGTTGTTCTGAGGTACCTCTCGTGACCGCCTAGGTCTATAAGTCTCACTATCTTCGTACTTTTTAACGTTATTTCCGCTTCGTCCAGAGGATCTCTCAAGTTCCAGTTAACAATTGTTCCCTTATCGTTAAATCCGAGAAGCCTTAAAGTAATTGAGGAAGTTCTCCCAGTCAAAACCTCGTGTACGTGTCGGGCTACCATAGCCCTCAGTGTACCGTTACCATCATCAAGTTTTCCTAATACTAGTGCACCGGTCAAAGTACTCTTTCCGGCATTTACATGACCCATTACTGCTACATTAACTTGGACGGGGATCTTATCCTTGAATAACCTTATGAGCACTTCTCCTATATATCGTCCTTTTTTTACTTCGACAATTCTCTTGTGTACTACTTTAGCATTAACTGCCGAAGCAATTTTATCTAGAATTTCAATGCTACTTTCTAAGTCCTCTTTACTTAACCCCAAAACGTCTCCATCATCGCTTACTCCGATTACGTAAAACGCTTCTCCTCCTCCTTCTTCAAGTCTGTATTTCATTTGTGTAGCGAGAGATTGTAATCTATTCTCGTCTTTGCTATTTATTAAAAGTTTATACTCTATCTTACCGATCTCGTTCTCTTTAGGATACCTCATCCCACCACTTTTTACAAATAATAATTTGTATCCGAATAGATAAACTTTAATAAGATTAAAATGGAACCTCAATTACTCTATGAAGGAAAACATAAATGTCCCATATGTCATGCGGATCAAATGATCGTCAGAGAGTATTTATATGAAGCACCCAATGTAGGTAGACTAGAACTGTCGGTTTGGGAATGTCAAAGTTGTGGTTACAGATTGAGAGATGTAAAACCACTAGAATTCTTGACACCAATTAAATTAGAGCTTAAAGTTGAAAAGGAAGAGGACTTAGGAACAATAGTTTACAGATCAGCTTTTGCGGACATTATAATCCCCGAGTTAGAAATTGAGGTTACTGCGGGTGAAGCATATCAAGGAGTTTTGACGACTATTGAGGGAATTTTAGAAATAATCCTTGATCAGTTGGGGGATAATTGCGAAGAAGAGAAATGTAAAAAGCTTGAGGATGCAAAAAATGGGAAAATCCCGTTTACCTTAATAATAAATGATGAAAGTGGTCTGAGCTTCATTCAGTCGGAAAAAGTAAAAATTACTCAACTTTAATTTCTTTGCCTTCATTTTCCTTGCTTTTCGCTTTTTTCAGTATTATCTGCAATACTCCGTTGTTATAAGTAGCCTTGGCACTATTCTCGTCTGCTTGAGTCGGTAGTTCTATCTCTTTGTAATATTTCCTATCCCCACCTTCAGCCCTTATTATTAATGTCTTCCCTCCATCCGTTATCTTTACTTTTATGCTATTCTTATCAACACCAGGTACTTCTGCTATAACCCTAATCTCATCTCCTTTTTCTATTACGTCTACTAGAGGTTCTCTCTCTTCAGTTATCATTGGCTTTCCTTTGTAGTTCTTAATGTTTCCGAACTCTTCTACAATTGGCTTCCCGTCAGGTCCTATTGTTACTCTGAATCCGTAAACATAGGGACCGAATGTTTTTACTTCGCCTTCTCCCCCAAGTCTCATGAATTCCCTCTCGAACCTCTCAAATTCTTCCTCTATCTCTCTTATCATTTCATCAAATAGATCAAATGGATCCTTATACCTTCTTGACATCTTTTTATCCCAAAAGAGAATTACGAATTAGAGCTAAAAAAATCAACGCGTGAAATTACCTTGATTATTCATGAGGCTGAACAAGCTCTAACAACACACCCATAACACTCTTCGGGTGTATAAACGCTACTAGATGCCCTCTAGCACCAGGTCTAGGGACCTTGTCGACAAGTTGTAAACCATTTGATTCTAACTCTTTCAGGCTCTTTTCTATGTTTTCCACCTTAACCGCTAAATGATGAAGCCCGGGCCCCTTTGTTTTCAGGAACTTGGCAACGGTGTTATTCATGTCCTCGTGATTAATGGGCTCTAAAAGTTCTACAGCAGTTTCACCATGAGTTCCGGTAAGAAAAGCCACTTTTATACCTCTATCAAGTAAGTCCTCTCTATGAACAAGTTTCATCCCGAGCATAGTGGTGTAGAATTTAATCGCTTTATCTATATTTTCCACTACGACTCCGATATGGTCGATATTTTGTGTCTCCATGGCTAGAATTAATTCATTTTTGACTTATAAGTTTGTTTAAAAAGCAAAGATTATATAGTGTTTAAACCAGTATAATCATGATACCTTATGGATACAGATGAGAAAATTAAGGAAAGTTTACAGAAGTGGGAAGAAAGGGTACTGAATCCGTGGCTAGCCAAGAGACCTGAGAGGAAAAAGGCTTTTACAACACCTTCTGGCATAGAGGTAAGGAGACTTTATACTCCCCTTGACCTCAAAGGTACGTATGGTGAGAAAATAGGTTTTCCCGGAGATTACCCGTTCACCAGAGGAATTTACCCCACAATGTATAGGGGGAGGCTGTGGACAATTAGGCAGTACGCAGGCTTTGGTTCGGCTGAAGACACAAACGCTAGGTTCAGAAAACTACTTCAAGCCGGTCAGACCGGTTTGAGCATGGCTTTTGATCTACCTACTCAGTTGGGTCTAGACCCAGACCACGTTTTAGCGTTTACTGAAGTAGGTGGAGTAGGAGTATCGATGTTCCACTGGAAGGAAATGGACTTAGTAATGTCAGGGATTCCAATGGATAAGGTAACGACATCAATGACGATTAATGCTACGGCAATTGAGCTGTTGTCTATGTATGTAGCAACTGCCGAGTCCAGAGGAATAAGTATGAATGTGTTAGACGGTACTGTACAAAACGATATTCTAAAAGAGTACATAGCTAGGAAGAACTTCATATATCCCCCTGAACCTTCCTTACGTTATGCAATAGACCTAATCGAATACTCAGCAAAGAACATACCTAAGTGGTACCCTATAAGCATTAGCGGTTATCACATAAGAGAAGCAGGGGCTGACGCTGTTCTTGAGGTAGCATTTACGTTAGCTGATGGTATTGAATATGTGAGAAAAACAGCCGAAAGGGGTATTCCGGTAGATGATTTCGCTCCCAAGTTGTCATTTTTCTTCGCAGGTTATACTAACATATTCGAGGAAGTAGCAAAGTTTAGGGCTGCTAGGAGGATGTGGGCTAAGATAATGAAAGAGTGGTTCAATGCTAAGAAACCAGACTCTATGATGTTAAGGTTCCACACACAAACCGGAGGAGCTGAACTCACAGCGCAACAGCCAGAGATCAACATAATAAGGACTACCTTACAAGCCCTAGCAGCTGTTCTCGGAGGTACACAGAGCCTCCACGTTAACTCTTATGACGAGGCTTTAGCTTTGCCAAGCGAGAAGGCTGCTAAAATCGCGATTAGAGTACAGCAGATAATTGCGTATGAAAGCGGTGCAACTGATACTATTGATCCTTTAGCTGGGTCTTATTACATTGAATGGTTAACTGATGAGATTGAGGAAAGGGCGTGGAAGATAATTGATCAAATAGAGAAGATGGGAGGTATGATGAAGGCTATTGAGAGAGGATATCCACAAGCAGAAATCGCTAACAGTGCTTACAGAATTCAAAAGATGATCGAGACTGGTGACATGGTGAAAGTAGGAGTAAACATGTTCTACGAGCCCGACTGGATAGGTACTACTGAAGTGTTTAGGGTAAACCCCCAAATTAGGGATAGAATAATGGAGAGGCTGAAGAAGTATAGAAGTGAGAGAGACGAAATCAAATGGAGGGACTCATTAAACGCTGTTAGGAAAGCAGCTGAGAAGGAAAAGGAGAACTTATTCCCACACATACTGAACGCAATAAAGGTTGGAGCTACAGTAGGAGAGATAAGTTCTACCTTGAGAGAAGTTTGGGGAGAATACAGAGAACCCAGTGTATTCTAACTGTTTTTCCTCAATTTTTTGAGTATTTCTAAGAACCTCTCTTTCTTATCAACTGGTGCTTCAGTGTTTTCTCTAACTATCTCCCACTTGTCCCAAGGGAAGATGATCCATTTATCAACTACTTTGTAGTAATAGTCCGGATACTTTCTAGACCACGGCTTAACAAATATTGTTGCTGTCCTTACTAAAGAAGGGTTAAACATTGCTATGATGTTCCCGACAAAGTCTAATGTTTCCCCAGTATCTGACACGTCGTCTATAACGAGAACTTTTTTGTTCTCAAGATTATCTACGTATACCGCTCTCACTATAGGCTTATTTTCCCTACTATTTACTCCCTTATAGAACTTGACGTCAATATATCTCATGCTCTTTATTCCCAGCACATCCGACATTAGTTTGGCTGGGATTACTCCTCCAGTAAGAATAGCCACAATTACGTCAGGGACAAAATCATCACTCAGCATTCTTTCTGATATTGTTAAAATTCCTTCCTCTATTTCCTCCCACTTAGGAATATAATACTCAACCATTCATCATCACCAAAGGTATTTTCATTTCGTCCTCACTTAGTCCCCCATGATGGCCTATTAACTTTGTATACTCATCTTGTTGTTGTTTAAATAAATAAACGTAAGCCTTATCATCATCAGGGACTGCTATGAAATCAGCGTAAGACCCTTCCTTACCTAATAACTTTTCAAATTCACTCCTAGGGAATACCTTTAATGAAGGATACTTTGAGTAAAGGTAGGTCTTCAGATCGTACTTACTGTGGAGGAAAATAGCTCTTGAGTCGCCATAAGGGGGGAAATCTAAAATGTTAAGCAATTCAGTGTCATTATTGAAAATTACATGCTCTCTTGTTTGTACATGACCATGATCTGCGACAATAACGAATTCGTATTCCCTTTTCAACGCAGCTAGTTTAGTCAATCTTCCGTAGATATCTCTCATCGCCTCCTTGACCACTTCAGTGTTAGGGCCGTGCTTATGAGCCAATGTGTCGACGTCCGGTATATAAAAGTACACAAAATCATAATTCTCATTCAAAACGTTACTGAGTTCGTAGAATGCGTCAAAATAAGTGCTATATGTCTTTGTCACTTTCACCTTACCGTGAGTCATGTTAGTAAATTCAGTATCGTTTAAACCCTTGGGTATTACCGCTACTGTGTTCTTATCCGTTACCTCGGCTAAATAACTCTTTGCCTCTGGGAATAGTGTAGAATACTTAACTTGTATCGAGTCCCTTGAGTCTATTAAGGGGTAAGTATACTTCAACGTGTTAATCACAGAACCGAGTTTCTTGGAATATGTTGTATAGCCTAAAATTCCGTGCTCTCCAGGTAGTTGGGCCGTAAATAGTGTTGTTATGACTGTTGCTGTAGTTGAAGGGAAAACCGTAGTTATATAAGTGTCTACATTTATTCCCGCATTCTCCATCATCTTATAACCCATTCCATCAATCAGCGCTAAGACTAATCTTTTGCCGGTTATACCAATCTTATTGCCTTTGCATTGCCTATTTACCCCGAGAAATTCAGCTATTCCACAGGCTAGATTATAAATACTTCTCGAAGAATAATCAGGGTATACTAACTCCATACCAGTAAAGTTTTATCTGAGTTAATGAAGTTATATGATCATGGCTACTACAATACCCCCTGATGAGTTAGCTATTCAGAACATGATAACAATTTTTGCTTACCTCGCTATAGGTTTATCAGTTGCAGGTGCAGCCATTGCGGCTTTTTTTAGAATAAGGCGGGGTACTGGATAAGATGTACGACGCGATAATAATAGGAGGAGGACATAATGGACTTGTTACTGCTGCATATCTTGCAAAGGAAGGCCTAAAAGTTGCGGTATTCGAAAGAAGAGGAATAATCGGAGGGGCCGCTGCAACTGAAGAGTTATGGCCTGGAATTAGAGTATCAACAGGCTCCTACGTCTTAAGTTTGTTAAGGAGAAAAATAATTGAAGATCTGCATTTAGAGAAATACGGTCTTAAGGTTTACCTTAAAGACCCGGGAATTTACGTACCTTTTGGGAACGGTAAAGGGATTTCTATATGGACGGACACAAGAAGGACAATAAAGGAAATTGAGAAGTATTCTAAAAACGATGCGAAGAACTACGAGAAATTTGTCCAACTTCTGGATACTTTCTCCTCCGTTGCTGACCTTTTCATGCTAAACCGTCCTCCTAAATTTTCTGAGGTAGAAGAGCTCTTTTCGTTATTTAAGAGTCTGAGCATAGACGAGGATAAAGCCTTAAGTCTGGCTAGGATGTTCTTCCAAGACGGGAAGTCGTTTTTGGACGAGTTCTTTGAGTCTGAAGAGGTAAAAGCGGCTTTAATTGAGGACGCAGTTGTCGGCACTTATGCCTCTCCCTCGACTCCCGGTACTGCTTATGTGTTTCTGCACCACAACATAGGTGAGGTGAACGGGATAAAAGGTGCATGGGGGTATGTAGAGGGAGGTATGGGGGCCGTAAGTAAGGCGGTAGCTAGTGCAGCGAGAGATCTTGGAGTAGAGATCTTCACTTCATCAGAAGTAGATGAAATACTCACTAAAAAGGACCCTGACGGAAAGGAGAGGGTAGTTGGTGTGAAACTGAAAAACGGAAAAGTCGTGGAGAGTAGGATAGTGGTGTCAAATGCGGATCCTAAAACTACGTTTCTTAAGCTTGCAAGAAACTCGGATCTGGAAGACGATTTTTTGAGGAGAGTAAATGCACTGAAAACTACTGGTGTGTCTTTCAAAATTAACGGTTACTTGGAAGAGTTACCGGATTTCGGTAAAGGTAAGTCGCTAACAGACGAACATAAGGCTTCAATCCTTATAATGCCTTCAATAGACTATATAGAGAATGCTTACTTAGACTCTAAGTTTTTCGGTTATTCTAAGAAGCCATGGCTTTCTATCAACATCCCATCTACAGTAGACCCTACGTTAGCTCCGCAAGGAAAATTCGTGTTTAATATATTCGGTCAATACTTGCCCTACTCCCCTAAGCTTGATGACTTAAAGGACAAAATGATAGAGATCGTTCTTGAGACAGTAAGGGAGTATGCTCCTAATTTCAAGCCCGTGAAGATGGAGTTCCTAACTCCTTTGGATATCGAAAGGAGGTTCGGGATGTGGGGAGGTAATATATTTCACCTAGACATGACCCCTGATCAATTGTATGTTTTCAGGCCGTTGTTAGGTTATTCGGATTACAGAACTCCTATAAGGAACTTATACTTATGTGGTTCCGGAACTCATCCGGGCGGTGGTGTTACTGGTGCACCAGGATATAACGCTGCCATGGAAATTCTTCGAGATTTGAAAAACCTAACTATGACTTAAATATTTGTAATTCCATAATGATGTTTGATTATGGTCTTTTCGCAAGATGTAGAAACTATTATATCATTGGTAGGGGTGCTTGCAGTCATGATGACTTTACTTTATATGTTATTTAAAAAGAACACTCAAAAGTTTATGCTTTCAGATAAGGCAGTACAATTACAGCAGAAAAGTACTAAGAAAAAGGATGATACAGTGGAGAAAATAACGTGGGACATGATAGGCGGTTATGAAGATGTAAAAAAGGAGATTAAGGAATATATTGAACTTCCCCTAAAACATAAAGATCTGGCTAAAAGATACGGTTTGAGACCCCCTAAGGGTATTCTCTTGTTCGGTCCACCTGGGTGTGGTAAATCTTTAATGATGAGGGCTTTAGCTAATGAAGCTAAGATCAACTTCATTTACGTTAATATTAGCGATATAATGAGCAAGTGGTACGGTGAAAGTGAGGCTAGATTGAGGGAGCTTTTCGCAAATGCGAGGAAAAACGCACCATGTATTCTCTTTTTTGACGAAATAGATACTATTGGAGTAAAAAGGGAAAGCCACACTGGTGATTCTGTAACACCAAGACTACTTTCCTTAATGTTATCTGAGATAGATGGGATTCATAGTGAGGATGGTGTAATAATTGTAGGTTCTACTAATGTACCTCAACTTCTTGATAAGGCTCTACTTAGGGCTGGGAGATTTGACAAACTTATCTATGTAGGAGTTCCGGATAAAAAATCTAGAAAAGAGATTTTGAAGATTCACTGTATGGGCAAACCGCTAGCCGAAAATGTAGACTTAGACAAGATTGCTGAGATGACTGAGAGATTTACCGGAGCCGATCTGGCAAACGTATGTCAAGAGGTAGCAAGAAAAGCTGCCATTGAGAGCCTTGAGACCGGACGGGAAAGGCAGATAACAATGGAGGATTTCGTAGAAGTAATAAAGAGGTATAAGCCAAGCGTAACGTTACAAATGCTTGATGACTATGAGAAATTCCGCATGGATTATGAAAGGAAGTTTAAAGGACCTGAAATAGTAGAAGACGAATATTCCGAAAGGATCACTTTAGATGATATAGGCGGATATTTTAACGTAAAAAAGGAGCTCTACGACTTACTTGAAGTTCAGTTAAAGTATTCTAACTTAATGGAACAGATGAAAATCCCCCCTATAAGGGGAATACTACTATACGGACCGCCGGGAGTAGGTAAAACTATGATGGCTAAAGCCCTGGCTAGAACGTTGAAAGTGAAACTGATAATGTTGAGTGGTGCAGAAATATTATATAAAGGTTATGAAGGAGCAGTTAGTACTGTAAAAGAGGTCTTCAACAGGGCTAGGGAGAACAAACCGTCAATCATACTACTTGACGAGTTAGATGCTATAGCTCCTAGAAGGGAGGGACAGAAGGCTGAGTTATCTAAGATAGTGAACCAGTTATTGACAGAAATGGATGGAATAAGAAGCCTTAAAGAGGTAGTAGTTATAGGAACAACAAATAGGATTGAGGATATTGATCCAGCCTTAAAGAGACCAGGTAGGTTTGACAGAATAATTTTCATGCCTTTACCAAATAGAGAAGAGAGGGAGGATATCCTAAAGAAGTATATAGGAAAAGAGGAGTGCGAACAAGTTAGCTGTACTAAGATAGCTGAGATTACAGAGGGGTTCAGTGGTGCTGATCTTGCAGCTGTAGCTAGAGAAGCTAAACTTAAAGTTTTGAGGGAGATAATTAAAGGGAACGTCCAGAGAAAACTCACTTATGAAGACTTAGTAGAAGCGGTAGAGATGGTTAAGCCTTCTGTAAAGCAGAGGAAAGATAAGAACTCAAATTCTGATCAAGAGATACAATGACTTCACTTAGCGTACTTACTTTTTCCAAACTTGAATTTATATTTTCTAACTTTTTATCATGAGGATTTATCCCCAGTCTATTACAGAAGTTACTTGAAGCTGCAATATCTACGTTTCTCAGTTTTCCTCTAATATCGAAGAACATAGTAGCTTTTCCCATACAAACAAGAACCATATCGAGGGATGCACTACCTAAACTTCTGAGTTTATAGTCCTTGACTTTGCTTAAAAACTCCTTTACCGTTTCGAATTTACTCCTCGAAAAGTAAGCTAAGATAAGTGTCTTTTCCGGTTTTCTGATAGTTTGTACTACCTTATCATTAACGTAAGCGTACTTCTCATCGTAAGAAAAAGTGTCCATTGTGAATATATTTGTAATAACCCCGGTAATTGATCGTAACAAGTTATTTTCATCACTTTTGTAAACAGCTATTGATACTGAAGACCACGGAATACCAGAAACAAAATTAGTACTCCCATCAATGGGGTCAATTATCGCTTTATATTCGTAACCTGAGTCTTCTACAGTTCCTGCTTCCTCTGAAATAAATTTGAATCTATAACCTGTCTCTCTCATAAGCTCGAATATATATTCTTCGCTCTCTTTGTCAATCTTTCTAGTAACGTCGTCTTCATGGGTAGCTATAATTTTAGCAATGTCAGATGAATCTTTTTTCTCTCTTAAGAACTTAGCTACCTCTATCCCTATTTTCGTTATTTCATCTCTTCTCATTTATTTTTTCCTCTTCATTTCATTAAGATATCTAAACGCAGAGTGAGCAGCTACTGCACCTTGAGCGGCTGAAGTTATGACTTGTCTGAAACCTAACCACATTCCCGTACAATCCCCAGCTGCAAACACTCCTTGTATATTAGTTCTCATCCACTCGTCCACTTTTATATATCCCATGGTATCAGTTTCAAGTCCGTTAGCTCTTGCGAAATCCGTCGGTGGTTCAAACCCTATCTCCACAAATACTCCATTGACGTTTAATTCCTTAGTTTCTCCAGTCTTCACGTTCTTAGTGACTATTGACTTCACTAATTTATCTCCCTTAATTTCAGTGACAACAGTGTTGAGGATTATCTCGACATTAGGCTTTGCTTTTATGTTCTCTAGGTAGATCGGTTGTCCCTTAAACTCGTCCCTTCTATGAATAAGATATACTTTAGTCGCATACCTTGATAGAATTTCAGCACCTTCTAAGGCCGAATCACCACCACCTATCACAGCTACAATCCTGTTCTTAAATAAGGGCGCGTCACAGATTGAGCAGTAGGACACACCCCTCCCTGTAAACTCAGCCTCACCTGGTACATTAAGTTTCCTCCTCTTCACTCCTATGGCTAATATAATGCTCTTTGCTTTAAATTCCCCTTTCTTCTTAGCCTTTACTACGAATTCATCTCCGTCCTTCCTAAAACTCTCTACATGGTCTAAGATTACTGGGACATTGTATTTCTCTATGTGCTTATTAAACACTTTTATCATGTCTTGTGCATTAATACCAATTAGTCCAAGGTAGTCGTCTACTTCCCCTGCCTCAGTGAGTTGTCCACCAGGTGTCTCTCCGATAACGAGTGTCTTCAACATGTATCTTGCGGCGTAAAGTGCAGCACTGTATGCAGCTGGACCGAGGCCTACAATAATTAAATCAAAAGTTTCACCGGGTTTAATGTCAGCTGATTTTGGTATAAGACTCATATTTTCATTTCATTTCCCATGGAATTTAAGACTTTCTGAACTTTCATTTATAAGGGTGGTTTTGAGACTTAAACTTTGTGAAAATACTTTTAGTAACCGGTAAATTGGCGTTTAAAGCCGTCGAGGAAGTAGCTAAAAAAATCAACGCCGATGTTTTAGTTTTGGATTATCCAGTTGCGGCTCTAATGACGACGGAGTATATAGCGGAGAGTCTAAAGAAGTTCAAGGAGAAAGTAGAAAACTTTGATCTTATCATAATCCCGGGGTTGTCTAGTGGGGATACAAAAACCATCGAAGAAAAAGTGGGGGTAAAAGCCTACAAAGGTACCGAAGACATTCAAGATCTCCCATTTGCGTTAGATCTATTAAAGAAAGGGTATGAACTGTCTACAGTATACCCTGCCGATAAGCTGATCCAAATTGAGAGGGGTAAGAACCTGGAGGACATTTTAAGAAGCATAGAGGAGTCTGGTTACTACAAATTCGAAGTGGATAACGTAAAGATCCCTGTTGTACCTCCCCCTTTTAGGATCTTTCTCGAGGTTGATGCTACCAGACCTTGTAAGGAACTCGAAGAGGAGGTGTTAGAGAAAAAAGACTTTATAGACATCTTAGTACTGGGCTTTCCTAACGGTCATAATGATTTAGACGATGTTAGGAGTAAAGTGGCGTATCTCAGAGAGTTAATACCGGTCGCTATAGATTCTGCATCTCCAGAGGAGCTAGTTGAAGGTGTGAAAGCTGGGGCAAGTTTCGTGTTCAACCTAAACGAAGAGAACATGGAAAAACTTGAGGTAATTAAGAAGGGCGCCTCATTTGTGATCGCACCCTATACAACAGAAAATAGGGCTGAAATCACTCTAAAGTTGTACGAGAAGGCTAAGCAAAAAGGTTTTGAAAAAGTAATACTTGACCCAGTACTATCTCCACCACTTTACGGAGTAGTTGAAAGTATAATTGAGTTTAAGAAAGTGAGGGAAGCCGTAAAAAATGAGCCAATGCTCATGGGAATACTTAACGTCACCGAGCTTATAGACGCGGACAGTGTTGGAGTAAACGCGTTAATGACTACGATAGCTGGAGAGTTGGGTGTGGGTAACTTACTAATTATGGATAAGGGTAAGACTAGGGGGTCAGCACTTGAAGTCAAGAAAGCATCTCAAATGGTTAGCATAGCTATGAAAGAACATAAAGTTCCTAAGGACTTAGGAATTGATTTACTTATCCTTAAAGACAAAAAGAGAGGAAAAGTGAATACTAATAGTACTGACCTTTACTCGCCAGAGATAGTTGAAGGTCATATAGAGCCTAAGGATATGGACGAGGGTTTCGTAAAGATTGTTAAGGATAACAAATATATCTACCTCAACTGGTACAGGAAGCAAAAGTTCACGTTGATAGGGACTGATGGTTTGAGTATTGGTAGAAGACTTCTTGAGAAGACTAGAGTAAATGCGGAGCATGCATTATATATAGGTTATGAGTTAGCTAAAGCCGAGATAGCTCTTAACTTGGGTAAAGAATATATTCAAGATAAACCACTCTTCAAACCGTATGGATATAACAGCGTCCGTACCGAGCGTAATAGAAAAAACGGCTAAAAATAAAAAACTGAAAGTTTACATTGCAGTAATTCCTCCCATAGTTACTCATGATGATTTTTTGGAAGAGTTAAAACGTAACGGATTCAATATCTCGGACGCTTGCAAGTATGACAAAGGACTTTGTTACGCAAAAGTGTTTGGCGGTGTGGTGATAAGTAATGGAAAATCGTTTATCCACGTTTATCTAGAGGGTTTCGTTTACGAAGGGAATGAGGGAGAACAATTTTCCCCTTGTTCCTTCACTGAAAACCCTTATGCATGTTATGCTTTTGACGACGGTAGTGTTTTATGCTTCACTAAGGAAAAAAGGGGGAAGTTTATAGACAATATAGGCTTAAGGCTAATAGTTAGATAGTCCGTCAAGGATATTCAATTATTGCGTAGCTACCTTCTCCTTCATATATCTTTAATTTCACGTTGTACTTACCACCTAACTTTCCGAAAATTTCCTTAGCTATTTCATATCCTATATATTCAACCGTAGGGTAATCAGCTTCTATAACTTTAACCTCTAGCTTAAAGGGACCTGTTACTGAAATCTTTTCTAAGTCCTTTCTAGGGATCAACAGTTTATGATCCCACTCCTTAATAATTTCAAGTAACGTAGCCTTTAACAGACCGAAATCTATTACGAAACCTGTCTTAGGGTCTATTCCATCTCCCTCTACTTCTGCTGATATTTTGTACGTATGACCATGTAACTGGTCGTTACCCTCTGAAGAAAGCGTGTAGTGAGCTGAATCGAATGATAAGCCTTCAACTCCTACCCTTACTTTCATTTAGAGCCCTCCTGATGTTTTTGTCGAGATGTACCCACATAGACTCGCTTAAATACCTTATTTCATGGCATAAGTTGACTAATTGTTCTTCTTTCTTAATCTCCTCGATAGTCTTGTATACAGTCATGAGCTCCTCGAACCTACCCTTGAACACTACTTTGTCTTCGTATCTAAGAGTGTCAGAGCCAATAGTGTAATCCCCGCCAATCTCGACTATTCTGTAAAAAGAATAAGCAAGCTCATAGGTGTTAACTTTAATTGGCATTCGAGACTCTAGCTCCCTTATCAAAACGTCTATCTTGTCTTCAATTAGAGATTTAAGGGAGTCTATGACCTCTAATTGTTGCCTGAAAGTCTCCACGTTTAACAAATCCTTAAAATGAGAGTACTTTATACATTCTGTACCGCATGGAATTTCTATCTCTAGGACTTTTAGTTTCTCTATGGGTGGGGCTGTTAAATAATCGTCAACTATATTACTCATATTTAACAGTTTGAGAGGTAAGTAATAAAGTATGAAAGAACTTTTTGACGTCGTGGAAGATTTCCTAAGCAGAGTAATACAACACTATGGTATTAAAGTCGGCACTATAATAATCGGTGGTCCTGCAGTAGAAGAAGAGGACGTCAATAAACCACTCTTTGTTCTCATCGTCATTAAAGGTGTAAAGAAGATCTCTTTCTTAGCTAGACAAGAGATCGTGGAATATTTCATGAAGAAAGTTGAAGCCGAGAAGGTTTACGCCAATTACGTAATTTCTACGGGACACAGACCTTTAATTTACACACTGTTAGTAGACCCCTTAGAACTGGAGTATCATATTCCCTTAGTAGTCTACCTATCGACAAAAGGCGTGTTAGTGTACGGCAATATGGAAGTTCCTAATCTGTCTTCATTCGGTAATGTTATAAGAATGGGGGAAATTAACAAGGGAGATGTGGTCGATCTATGAACAACAGCGCCTTTGCTTCGGAATATTTGACTAAGGCTATGAGGAATTTGAACAACTCTAAGTCAGCCTACGAAGAAGGTGACTTGATTGACAGCTTATATTATATTTATAACGTGGTCGAAGAAATAAGTGCAAGCTTACTAGGACTTTACGGCTTTTATTATCCTTACGATCACAAGGCACAAATGTTAAACGTGATTGTAAACAAGGTTGGAGAGAAAGAAATCACGCTAATAAGAAAATTACAACTCCTAGAACAAAGACTCTATCCAATTATCCTTGTTGACGAGTCTTCGCTTAAAGATGGTTCAGTAGTGGCTAGGAACGTTGAAGTGAAGAACTTGCTTCAGGAAGTTGAAGATTTATTCGAGCTAGCAAATAATGTATTTGATGAGTTCCATCATTGACTTAGACAAGGATACTTGTAGCTCGGACGTAATTGAAGCTCTAAATAATTATTTTCGTAATATAATATACAAAATAAATAAGAATAGTGCTTATTTTGAAGAGATTATTAACAAATACAAAATTGAAATAATCAGGGACGAAGGTGATGTAATTTATTTTCGCGTGATATCTTCTTCTGGTTGAACTTTTATTCACAGATTAGAAGACAATTTGGGTTTAGAGAAGAGGAAGACTATTACTCGGCAGTGCTTCTTGATCAGCTATTAGCAAATAACTATGATGATTATACTGAGGAATTACGTAACCTAATCCGCGGAAAGACTGTCGCAGTAGTGGGTGCTGGTCCGAATTTAGAACAGGTTGAATATTTGGACGAAGATGTAATAATATCGTCTGACGGTGCGACAAATTATTTGGTATCTAAGGGTATCAAGCCCGATGTAATAGTGACGGATCTCGACGGGATTACAGTCTATCCAAAAAACTCAATATATGTGGTTTTAGCTCATGGTAATAACACGGAATACCTGATAAGCAAATTTCCATTTATTTCTGACAGAAAACTCATCGGTACTTGTCAGGTATTTCCTTTCGGTAGGCTAAAGTTATTCGGAGGGTTTACTGATGGTGATAGGGCTGTAGTCTTAGCTTCTCTATTTCAAGCTAAGGCTATAAGACTGTACGGAATGGACTTCGATTCAGGGATTGTAGGTAAATATTCTAAGCCTTATTATGAAAATAATTTACCTGCATCGTGGATTAAGAAAAATAAGTTAAAAATTGCTAAGCACGTAGTTGAAGAGGTTTTTAATAAAACTTTATAATTGTATAACCGAAGAAAAATTTGGGATGTCTTTTCTTTGTTAATTCAAAAAAAGTCAGGATATTTGACACAACCCTGCGAGATGGAGAGCAAGCACCCGGAATAGACTTAACTATGGAGCAAAAGGTAAGAATAGCAAAACAACTAGCAGATTTAGGAGTAGACGTAATAGAGGCAGGATTTCCAGCAGCATCTGAAGGAGAGTTCGAGGCAACTAAGAAGATATTAGACGAAGTAGGGGATAAGGTAGAGGTAATAGGATTATCGAGGGCTGTAAAGCAAGATATAGACAGAACTATAGATACTGGTATAGCAAGTATTCACGTATTCATTGCAACATCAGATATACACTTAAAGTACAAGCTGAAAATGACTAAGGAGCAAGTTCTAGAAAGGATATATGAATCAGTAAGGTATGCGAAAGACCACGGTTTGATTGTGGAGTATTCACCTGAGGATGCTACTAGAACTGACGAAGAGTTCCTACTTAAGGCTGTTAAAACTGCTATAGAGGCGGGAGCTGATAGAGTTAATATTCCAGATACCGTTGGTGTAATGCACCCCTTCAAGTTTTACGATTTGATAAGTAAGGTAGTAAAGGTTGCCGACGGGAAGATAATAAGCGTGCATTGTCACAACGATTTCGGTTTAGCTACAGCTAATTCGATAGCAGGTGTTATGGCAGGAGCCAGGCAAGTACACGTGACTGTTAACGGTATAGGTGAGAGGGCTGGAAACGCTTCCCTGGAAGAGGTGGTCATGGCATTAAAGAAATTACTCGGTTATGAGGTCGGAGTGAAAACTTATAAACTGTATGAGACTTCGAGGTTGGTTTCGGAATTAACTGGTGTACCCGTACCTTACTTTAAGGCAATCGTAGGAGAGAATGCGTTCGGTCATGAGTCAGGTATTCACGTTCATGGTGTTATTGAAAACCCCTTAACTTACGAGCCAATATCACCTGAAGAAGTTGGAAACTTCAGGAGGATAGCATTAGGAAAGCACAGCGGAATTCACGGGTTAAAGAAGTTGTTATCTGATCAAGGTATTGAGCTTACAGACGATGAGCTAAGAGAGGTTTTGAAGGAGATAAAAGCACTTGCTGAAACCGGGCACAAGGTAACAGTAGATGATGCAAAAGCGATAGCTATTAAAGTTTCTAGTAAAAAAATAAATGCATGATAAGATTTTTATTACACTCGGCATTTTTTCTAGATAATTTAATATTAATTGATCCCCATGACGGAGGAAGCATTGGATTACCAAGACCTGAGGTTAAAGCCTCACTAATTCTAATCACCCATAATCATTACGACCATAACGCATATGAAATAATACCTCATGAAACCGTGAAACTTAAGTATTATGGAGAATTTACGTACAAAAACTATACAATAAAGGGGATAAAGGCTTACCATGATAAAGAGAAAGGTAAAAGAAGGGGAGAGACTGCTATATATAAAATAACCTCACCCGACGGAAAAACCTATGTACATTTAGGTGATTTAGGGCACTTATTAGATGAAAAGTTAGTTGAGGAATTGAAAAATCCAGATTACTTAATGATTCCCGTTGGAGGCGTGATAACTATAAACCCGTCAGAGGCTATTAAACTTATCAAGGCGTTAAACCCTAAAGTAGTTTTTCCTATGCATTATTGGGTTAAAGGACACTACATGCCATTAGATCCTATAGAGCCTTTCTTACAATTAGTGAACAATGAGGGGATAAAGATACTTCAAATAAATAAGCCCGAAGTAAACGAAGAAACTGTTGAAAAGGGAACTGTCATGTACTTTAATAATATATACTAAATAACAGTTCAACAACATTCCTCCTCCATGAACACATTATCACAGAGTCTAGGACATACATAACCACCGTGTAAATCTTGACCTACTCCTCGTGTGATATTAAAAAGAAAGTGAATTTATTGACTAAAACATCCAAACAGATTCATTAATCCTTTTCCTTCAATCTCAGCCTACTGCTAGTAAAAATCTAACTTATGCTTGTCTCCCGTGTATATAGTCTATTTAACAAAAATACAAAGAGATTGAGATAAAAGGTTGGATTATAAAAAGACAATACCTTAAGGACCACAAACCATTAAACCTATGGCTTGCCCCCTTTTACAAGGACAAAAGAAACTATTATAACTTTACTTTCTCTATTTTAGCAACAGGGACAGTCTCTTTTTCTAATTCTCCTTTTACTAACGTTTCGATTGCTTTTCTGATTGCTTCTGATCTATTTAAATTGTATCTTATTGCATATCTATCTAATAGTTCCAATAAGTCTTCTTCTACCTTAAATGTTACAACTCTCATCTTGCTACCCAAATTAATACTCCTCTTGCTTCGGTTTAAATATTATCTGGAGCGGTATTTCCATATTCCACTTATGAGAGGAAGATTACTTGATGAAGATTAATATATTTGTTTTTCGTATACTTTTATTCAGAGGAGAATACACATTGCCCACTATACACTTATCTTTGCCAGAATCGCTTTACGAGGAATTGAAGAGAAAGGCTGACGAGATGGGAGTCCAGGTTACAGACTTAGTGAAATTTTACATAAGGAGTGGGCTAAAGAACTCCTTTGATGAGGAGGATAGTGATGAAAAAGAGGACGATAAATACTCTAGACTAGAAGAAAATATGGTGTTCCTAGAGGCAAGAATAGCGCAGCTTGAGACTATGGTCAATGAGCTTATCAAGAAACTATATGAGAAGGAAGCTGAGGATGAGGAAGTGGAAATTATAAATAAGGATAGTAAATAATTATAATTGGGCCTACGCGAAATGCCCTTGTGTCCCAAGGGCTTATGAACGTAGGTGGGTCCCCCCTTGGTAAATCGTAAAAAGGATCATACTAACTCATTCTAAAAATGATGTTACAGGGACGTCCTGATAAAGATACTTAAAAAAGATGATGAATTGATTCCTCGAACTGATTACATTACAATTAGGGTTACGGTTCTCAGTATAGCCGAGTTCTTCCTTATCTGTGCAATTACCTTATTTAACTCGTCCAAGTTTTCTGCATTTATCTCAATGACTACATCATATTCTCCATATACGGGGTTTGCTTCCTTAACCCCGTTGATCTTTTTAACTTCATTAGCTACGTCTGTTTCTTTCCCAACAGTTGTTACGATTAAAACGTAGGCTTTTACTCCCATGATCTAATCTTTAGTGTATAAAAATAAAATATTTTTCATTTTAAGAGAAGTCTCTCAGAATCAAATGCACTGGATGATAAATATATTAAAAATACAGAGACTAGAAACGTTACTAATAAAGAGAATATGGATTCTTGTATTGATCCAAATACATATAGGAGTAGCCCAAGACTAATTTGCACGTATGGTATAATGTATATAACAGATAATGGAAAACTTAGTTGGGCAGGATTTATAAACAGTGCAGTAAATGAGGCTATCATTCCAAAGCTTATTACTATAAAGTTAATCACTTGAATATTTCTAACTGATCCACCTAATATTACTAGAAATATTAAACTTAGCGCTCCGGTTAACAGCACTGATAAAAGGTACACGATAACTATCATTCCTAAGAAGGGTAAAGTAAGGCTAGTTGTGAGATTAAGGGATACACTGGATAGTAATACGAATAGGAGGGTACCAATTATATCCCCGAGGGAAGAGAACAGCCCTAAGACTGAAGCCACTATTAACTTAGAGAAGATAAACGACCTTACTGAAAGCGGTGTAGCCAGTAATGATTCGAGAGTTCTCCTTTCCCTTTCTCCGGTTATTCCCTCAAGTAAATAGAATACTATTGGAGTTGCACTGGGGAATATTATTAACGCTATTATTCTCGTAAGCTCTGCTAATTGTCCAGCGCTACTTGAAGTGGGGTGTCCAGTTACGGTTCTGTAACCAAGGAGTAGGTATATAGGGTCTCTTATATCTACAACCGACACGTTTATTTTTGCCTCATGCTCCAAGTAATAAATTCTAGAGTTGGATATATTAAGTAACAGCTGATATAACGCACCCTGAGCTAGATCTGTTGCTTGCTGATTAGATGAGATAACTACTTGATAAATTATATAAGCCTGCCTACTTATGTTGCTAGCGTTCTGATAGAAGTCGTCGGGAAACTCTATGATTACGTCCGGATACATTGAGGAGGATATATTGGTCTCAACTATTCCTCCCCTGCTCTGAATATAATTAGTAACAATACTAACGTAGAAGTCATTTAACGGGTTATGGTTTATCACTGCTATAACTGGGGGTTGGGCAGAAACCGAGGCATAAAGGACTATTCCTACTATGGGGAGCAGAATAAATGGTAAAATTATTGTGGAAAGTAGTAGCTTCTTATCTCTCTTTATCTCGGTGAACTCTTTAGCTAGGAACACTCTGATCACGGCTGACCACCTTTAGGAAAGCTTCTTCCAGGTTTCTGACTCCCAATTTTTCTGTTATCTCAGTAGGAGTACCTATCTGTATTATTTTTCCGTCGTTTATCATCGCTACTCTATTGCACATATACTCTACTTCGAGCATGTTGTGTGAAGAAAGGATTATAGTGCTTCCCAATTTTTTAGCCATATCACTTATGACATTCCTTATCCTCACAGCAGATTCTACGTCTAACGCAGAGGTAGGCTCATCAAGGATAACTAGTTTCGGCTTAGTCATTAATGTTCTGGCTATAATTAACCTTCTTTTCATGCCTCTACTGTATGTGGAAGTCTTCTCGTATATTTTTTTCCCTAAGTCTGCAATTTTTATGCCTATCTCTACATACTCTTCAGCGAGTTTTTTGTCACCTCTAGCATAAATTTCCGCGAATAAGTTCAGGTTCTCTAAGCCAGTGAGCCTTTCATATGGAAAAGCGTCTTCAGGCATGTATGAAATGAGTCCCAACTCCTTAGCCTTTTCTGGTTTGTAAGAGAAGACCCTTACTTCTCCCTCATATCTTTTGATTATCCCAGCTATTATCCTCAGGGTAGTAGTCTTTCCCGCGCCATTAGGTCCAATAAGGCCAAAAACGTCCTCCTTAAATACATCGAAGGTAATGCCCTTGAGAACAAGGGAATTGTTAAACTTTTTAAAAACGTTGGTAACACTTACGGCTATCTCGGAATTCATTATACCATATTATATACTTTGTTAAAATTTAAAATCGTTAGAATAAAATTAGTTGTGATTACTGGGAGTATTAGGGACAGAACTGCCGAGTTCCTATTGAAGTTCGGAGAGAGAGGAGAATCTGTATTGAGGGCTGCATTGGAGTACAGCGAGGAGAATGAGAATAAAGAGTTAGGTGATTTCAGTTACAAAGGGGTCGTTGATAAACTCATAGACATGGGTTATAACTTTGACCCTAAAATGCTCTTACGAAGCTTAGAAAAGGACTTTGGTATAACGGAAACTACATACAAAAGTTCCAATCAGCACTGGTGGAAGTTCTTAGACAAGGAACAAGTTTCTCTTGCGCTTTCTGATTCCGGTCAACAAGACCCGAGGGTTAGACTTATCTTCCTAAAATTTTACTCTCTTGATCCGAAGGAGCTTCAACGTAAGCTAGAATTCTACTCTAGGAAAACTGTACTTTCTGAGGTAGACAAGAAAAATTTCAGGAAGTTAGTCTTTGATGAAATAGAACAATTAACACAATTATATGATGATGCTATTCAGTATGAGGAGACTCAAGGAATTGCAAAGCAGATTAACAAGTTATTAACCTTAGCTTATAAAGTAGGGAAGAGGATTTATGGCAAAGATTTCGATCAGGGATTTTCTGAAGAAGAAGGAGAGGAAAGAAAAGATAACCATGCTCACAGCTTACGACTACCCGACGGCGAAAGTGATATCTAACACGGATTTAGATGGAATCCTTGTAGGAGACTCGTTAGGGATGGTAGTTCTTGGGTTCGAGAATACTTTGAATGTTACAATGTCGGATATGATAAGGCACGTATCAGCTGTTGCCAGAGCTAAGCCTAAACAGTTAATTGTTGCAGACATGCCTTTTCTCTCCTACGAGGTCTCTGTTACTGAAGGGGTAAGAAATGCGGGGGAATTGGCTAGAAACGGGGCCGATGCCGTTAAGTTGGAAGGAGGAGAGGAAATTGTTGACGTAATAAAGGCGATAATCAGGGCAGGAATCCCGGTCATGGGACATATAGGTTTGACTCCTCAGCGTTTTCTGAGAATAGGAGGTTTCAGAACTTTAGGAAAAAGAGAGAATGAAGCAGAGCAGCTCATAAGGGATGCTAAAGCATTAGAAGATGTAGGTGTGTTTTCCATTGTTATTGAAAACACTTACGCCGAAGTTGCAAAAAAGATCACAGAAACTGTGAGTGTTCCTACAATATGTATTGGTGCAGGTCCTTATTGTGATGGTCAAATACTTGTTATTCACGATCTATTGGGCTTTACTGACTTCTCACCCTATTTCGCAAAGGCGTATGTGAATTTAAAAGAGATAATTGGTAAGGCAGTTAATGAATACATAAGTGATGTAAAGAGCGGTAAATTCCCAGCGAGAGAAAACTACAAGGAAATTTCAGATAACCGTTGAGCTATAAACTTTAAGGAGGCAGTTAGTACTGCCTTATTATCATATTTTTTAACTATCTCCTCTAGTGCCTCTCTGCTATAACTCTTCATTATCCTCACGTATTTTATCAAGAGTGGGAAAGCCCTTATTACATTGTCTACAATAGTTATCGACGCCATTCTTGCAGTCCTAGACAGGGGATTTAGATCGATCGCTATTACCTTTTTCCCCATCTTCACTAAAGCTTCAGTTCTGTCACCGTCCTCTAGAGCTAGTAAGACTACGTCGGCAATTAATATCCCCCTCGGACTTACCCTTCTCCTTTCACTGAATAACTCAGGTATTGTGGCTGAGGCGTCTTCACCCACTCCCAGAACTTCATCAGCCCCTGCTTCTCTCAGAACTTTTTCAATAGCCTTTTCTCTTTCAACAGTTCTGTAGAACAAGTTTACCTCAATTTTCGCGTTTATTTCCTTTCCTAGCTCCACAATCTCTTTTGGTACAAGAGCTGCCATATTTCCGTTGACCGATATCACGGGGTGTTTAGCTAGTAAAAGCGTTGCCACCGAGGCTTTGATCGCGTCTATTGCAAATTGTTGTGTCTTTTCCCCCATTAGATAATCGAAGCATTCCCCCCTTCCGTGAGCTATCAGCCCTTGTGGGGCTACGTACCCTTCCTCTAATCCCTCTACGATTTTTTCCCTTATTATGAGGGATTCTTTTCTGGGATGGTTTTCTGGGATCAGCGAACGGATACTCCACTCCTTGCTATCTTGTGCTTTATCCATCCCTCTCCACACTCTCCTAGTTTAAGTATTAAGCCTTTCTTTTTAAATGAGCCTTTATATGGAGAGATAAAACCTAATTCCTCTGTGAACTTCTTAGCTACTTCGAAGAAGTTGTGGATAGTAGGATTAAGGAGGAACTGGTTTATGTAGTTTAACGCATTTTCGTTGGTCTTGAGGAGAAGGCTCGTTGAAAGTCGTGATTCTGGCAAACTACAAATTTGTACGTCATCCGTAACTGTAAATACTTCCACTTCTCCTATAGTAGGTGCTCCAGGCTTTTTTCTGAAAATTATTCCGCCTCCGTAATATTCAGAAATAACGTCACCTAGACCGTTTTTTGACAGAACTTCGCTTTCGTGAGCCGTAAGCAATGCCTTCCTTAAATCTGTTAATCCTAATTCATAAGCTATCATTGCATATCCTAAGCTTATTGCACCACTCATTCCGTAACCATAACCCAAAGGTACTTCGCTGTATACGTTTAGGGATAGCGTACCCAACTTCTTTAATGTAAGTAAGTTCTTGAAGTCATTTAATTCCAATTCCTCACCGTCACTTCTAATGATGATTATTTTTTCACGGTCACTCAATCTTCCAGTTACAACTAGTTTTGGTTCTAGCGTTAAAGAAAGACCTATTGAACCGCTTTTTGAGACATCGTTATCATAAACTGGATACCAGACTCCAGAAACGTTTAGTGGTATTGATACTTCTAAGTGCAATTTGTACAAAAACTTATGAGCACTGGTATTTATATACATACAACTAAATCTTATAATCAATCTTATAGAGGGTAAGAAACGATGACAATTACAGATGCATCACTCTTTAGTAGAGCTTTGACTACAATAGACATTAAGAAAATAGAGAAGTATCTCGATAAAACTGAGCAAGTAATTTACGTGGGCAAGGCTACTTCTGTCTCAGGTGACTTAATAAGATATGCTAGAGCCAAATACGTAAGATCCCCTAACCTTTTAGGTAATGGAAATAAGATAGAGGAGAGCAAGGAACAGAACGGTTCTTCAGTTTATAAATACTATAATGTAGCTCCGGGTTTAACATTCGAGGAATTGTTGACTGAGTTAAAGCCTTCGGGCTATGTACCAGTTCTTTCACCCTTCTACCTGAAGGGAACAGTAGGAGGGTTTATATCGACTAACGGTTCAGGATTCGGTAGTTATAAGTTCGGTTTTGTGAGAGGTAAAAAGGAAGTATACAAACTTGTTGGATCTACTGTAGCAACTATAATGACAGCTAAGTACCCAGAGGTCATAGAAGTAGACGCGGAGACAGAATATGCGTGGAGTGCCGTAATTGTGGACGGTAAGGAAAGGTATTATTTGCCCTCATTCTACGCAAAATTTTTGGGTATAAGCAGTGGTGGTAAAGTAGATTCCTATACTTTGCTTAGTGACTTTAATTCTCAAATAATAAGAAGTTTTAAGAGGGATTATTTCCCTCTAATCCTTATATATCCTCCGGCTTCCAGAAATAAGATCCCTTCGATCCCGAACTATGAGGAAGTTTTGACTTACATTATAAGTTATAACTCGCCTGAGAAGTATTACGTAACTATAGGCAACGCAAAGTTTGATAATCTGGAGGAGATCTCTGAATTCCTGCTGAAAAACAAAGATGTAAAACCTTTTCCCAGCCCAAGGGAATATACAGAATTAGAATTATCAATTCTGAGAGAGGTTAGAAAGAAAGTAAAGACACCTAAGCAATACACTAAAATATCTAAATTATACGTAGACTCGTTAAAGTGTATAAATTGTGGGTTATGTTTAGATGCTTGTTTAGCATATAAAATAACGGGTAACCCAGTCTTTTCTCCCATGGGTAGAATAGGTCGTCTTATATTTGAAGAGACTAGCTTCGAAACATGTTTCGGTTGTACTAAAGATGAGGAGGTATGTCCAGTAAATATACCTATTAGTGAATTAATGACTGAAGGTATAAACAAAGTATCACTAACTACTAAGCCTCCGATTGAGATATCTGACGTGACGGCTGATATAAGAGCACTTGAGAAGAAGTTAAATGAGAAGTATAGAAATAGACCCCTATTTCTCCTATTTGTGGGATGTGCTGCTAAATATGATCCTATTGGGTTGAGAGGGTTCCTACAGTTCTTATTAGATAATGGAGATAAGCTCCCTGCACAATTCTCTCCTAGAGTTAGGCTAATCTCTGGAAGGTGCTGTGGCTTCGATGACTATTTAGCAGGAGATGAGGAAGGAGCAAGGAAGAAAGTTATGTCAATTATTGAAGAAAAGAACAACAGTGGGGCTATAAACGTATACTTTATGTGTCCAGAGGGTTTGTACGTTTACAACAAGTTTTCTGATCAAAAGGGGATTTTAGCTTATGAGGTAATTAAGGACAAAGTCCAAGGAAAAATACATACTGGTTGTTGGGCTAAGAAATTAGGAATTAAAGGTGATGATGACGAGTGTGCTGGTTTGACTTTTACTACTTATCAGGGTTTTCCATTCCCTTATAACAAAAAGCAAGTAGCGACAATATGTCCTTTCTCAACGTGGAAGTTCGGAACTTTATCGGTATATGGTCAACTTTATAAAGAGAACGTAATTCAGCAGACCGAAGTCGCCGAGAATGCTGCTGATGCCGAGAAAGAAATCTTAGATTTAGCACTTATTTCAATAAAAGATGCGTTAATACAGTCAGTAGATGAAATTGCAGAAAAAGTAGGGCTATGGAGCCTAGGAGGAGAGCAGTACTTCATAACCATTACTTTCCCTATATTGTCAAAACACTTCAGTGACACTTATAAGACTAACCTAAAGGCATCTGACAAAAAGGATTTGATCGTTAAGTATCTTCAATCCATAATAAACGATCCCATAATGTTAGAGAGTAAATTGACTTTGGTTGTTGATTACCTAAAGAGCCAGAACTATGAAGATGAAGTTTCAGATGTCCAGTCCAAGATAGTTACCTCACCAAGACTGGAGTACTCTATGGTAGATATAGCTAAGTCAGAGGAAATGAAAAAGGCTTTAAGGGAGATAATTAGAAGAGCAATATCTCCTAGAACGATAGAAAGGATATTTAAGGACATAATATATTCTTGAAATAAGCCGTTTGGTAAAGGTTTTTAATCTTCACAGATTACATAATAACTCATGAAGGCGTTATTTAAAGGAGTTTTAATAGCAATTGTAGTTTTAGCCTCAGTATTAGGTTTCCTTATGTTTGAAACACATAGCCTGGCGTCTAGCTCACAACAAACTACTTTATTAGAAGATCCTCACTACATAGGTACAATCTATATATACAACATTTCCGCATTAAATAGCTTTATTTCGGCATACGGTTACAATGTGAGTAATATCACCAACGTATTTGGAGAGGGAGTAATTCACGTACTTGAATACAACGACACAAGAGGAGTACTAGGTTATATTCAAGTGGAAGGACCGGAAGCTTCCCTAATATTTTATTATATAAACTCGACTTTAACACAACACGGGTTCAAACAAGGCTCTTATAAGAACCTCATATACTATTACGCCAACAAAACTGCAATAGGTTTCGACGGTCATTACGTGCATTTTACTCATGACAACGTATCTACGTCTGAAGCCGTAAATATGATAATTTCTCTATATAACTCTCCTAAGGTTTTACCTACCCCAGTAAGTGGTTTAGTATTCCAAGGATATGTAAAGAACACGAGTTTTGAAGAGTTTGTCAACGGACAGATGATAATACTAAAGGCTAACTCAACATCTGCAAACTTTACAAAGCTTGAAAATCTATTCCATTTCTTCCTGTTCGAGACCCACAAGTATATTGTTGAGGGGAAGGTTATAATAAAGAACTCTACGGCAGTAGTTTATGAATTTACTGCACAGAAAGATAACGGACATTCTGTATACGTCATAATAGGTATCGAAAAGGGAACCAACGGAGTGGATTATGGAGCTATGATAATTTCTCCTAAACAAATAAATTACACTGAAATCTTTAACTATCTGTGAAATACAATAATTTAACCTACCTTTTTTATGTTCTTAAATTCTTCATTTTATCCAGATTTACCAAAAGCTTTGTGATATTGACTATTGTATTTTCCGGTTTAATGATGCTGTTTTACCTCAGTATAGGAAAAATAGTATTTGTTACCTATCTATTTCCCCAACTAAAAATAAATGTCCTAGAATTTGTTACGTTCTTCTTAGTCTTTAATTTATTTTCCTCAATAGTCCAAAAGGCAGACTTTGACTTTTTACTGACCTCCCCAGTAAAGACTACAACATTAACTCTTCTATACGTAGTAGGAGGCATGTTTACCGGGGGAGCTTACTTCATAGTTCTCAGTACTTATATGATTTTGCTTTATCCCCCTCCGTACTCTTATATCGCTTTCATCTCTTTTTCAATTTTCGGAATAGCAGTTAGTTCCTTGACCTTAGCAAGAAACAAGTTCTATATAATCTTTGCGTTAGTTTTTCTAAGTTGGTTACCTTATTTTCACTTCTACCTTACACCGACAGCGTTAATATTTGGACACTTATTAAGCGGAATTCTAAGCTCCCTAATTCTTTCAGCGCTCATACTTTATTACTCTGTTAGATATGCTGACTTACAACTATCTGGGTCCAAGGTTAGAGCCAAAAGGACCAGTCTCATTAATGGTAAACAGTCTGTTCTTCATATAATCTTAAACAATTATGAGTTTGTTTGGGGTTACGGTTCTACTTTTTCCGGGAGAAGGATATTCTTCTACATCATCCCTTACTATAAGGCAATAGGGATTTCAGCGCTCATCTCCTTGGTATATCTGTCTATAGAAATGACTTTTCGTCCACCGTTTTACACGGGGATTATAGCACCTAATGTCCTGATCGTGTCCTTTCTGTCTACTACTGGTCTTTATGCACTTTCACAAGAGAGACCTTGGCTAACCTTTATGTCTTTAGACCAAGGGAGAATAATAGCAGAAAAAATAATTATTAAGACTCTGCAGACTGCCTTCCTCTCACTTCCCTTTGCAATTGTAGACTCTATACTAGGGAGATGTACACTAGGCATATCGCTTTTTAGTGGCGTAATGACGGGGTACTTAGTCACAGCAATCCTTATGAGTAAACTGAACCCGATACAGTTCAGAGGTGAGGTTTACAACTACAGAGCAGGAAGCGGTATGATAGTGGTTATAATTGTTGATTATATAATTATAGCGCTGACAATTTTAGCTGGTCTATTCTTGTTAACTAGCGTCTTGTTCTTATTAACGTCAGTTTCTGTCCTCATTGTAGCTTTAATAAGAAAAAGTATGTGGGAAAAAATCAGCTTTAACCTTGTTGAGAAAGGTTTTCAGTAGTGATCTCCTCTAGTGGGACAAGATTTGTATCATAGCCTCTGAAAAACCACCATAATGAAGCTACGGCACCCATTCCCCAAAGTATAAGGTTAAGTAAGACGTAATTGACTAACGGAATACTGCTAGTTAGGTAAACTGATATTGCATAAGAAACTATTGGTATAGCCCTCACAAGACCTATCAGGAAAGCCCTATTTTGTGTAGGGAATAAAAGAGGTTCCAATATTGTCCTTGATCCCCATGCAAACTCGCTGAACAACATGTTTAGTGCTAATAGGATGTAAAACATTACTAGGTAAGTCCCAGTAATACTACTCGCTATCATAACTAGTGCGAGTATCGGTAACATAGTAATAGTACCTCCAATATAAGACAACATCACATAAAATCTAGTTCTTATCTTATCCACGATATATGCTGCCAAGAAACCAGCTAATACAGTAGCTAGAGAAGCGACAAATATTATCGTGGACAGATAATATTGGTTGTTAGAGAAGTAATAATCTGCGATTGTATATGCCATCAGACCGAAAGTAAGGTACTGGGATACTCCTAAAATAACAAGGAATAAATATCTTGTTATTAACGGTAGTTTATAGACTCTGTTATTTTTCATAGGAGTTGTTGTGTCCTCTCCTTTGGTTAGTAGCAATTCGGCATTTTTCTCGGCTTCATTCACTTTACCTTTAGTTACGAGCCATCTTACTGACTCCGGTAACGAAAATCTCACTAAAATTAAGAAAACGCTAACCAGTATCGCCGAAAACCCTAATACTTCCATTACAAACGTAGGAGAAGATATCTGTGAGAAGGCTATTAATGATAACAATGCAGCAACAGTTATTCCGATATTATCAAAATTAGGTATTAGAATCAACAGCTTTTCCCTCCACTTTAAGGGGAAGTTCTCAGCTGCGTAAGAAAGTCCGGTAGGTACTTCTCCTTCAACGCCTATATTTGCTAACAGAAGTCCCACAAGCACTAAAGGTAAAAACGCAACACTAGAGGAGGATATATAATAAGCGGTGGCAGAGACAATAAGCGCACCAGCTAAATAGAGTATTAAAGTAATGTAAAACGTCTTCTTTCTCCCCAGAACTTTGTCTGAGAGATAAGGTAGTAATAACGTTCCTATTAACGGATATAGAGCTGGTAATGCTATGTATATCGGGTTTCCCTTAGCTAGGCTATATGTTAAAGGTGCGATTGAAGTAATAAGTCCCCACATTAAATAGCCTAAGCTGAGAGAAATGAACAGCTTCCAATGATTAATATTCCACTTTGCTTCGTCCACTTTTTCTGTTACTGTTTTCATTATGTAAAAATTTGAATTAAGTGAGTTATAAATTCACTTATAATATGATTATAAAAGGCTGATTAAATACCTCAAAAACTTTGCGTATCATGAAATAGGTAAACATTCCTTAACTTTCTGTATTAAATATTCTATTTCTTCTTTTTGCGGTTGGGGCACGAAATACCTCCAACTCTCGTCATTAAGCGAGGGAAAAGCCATCACAATTTTTTTGACAGTCTCACACTCTTCATCATTTCTCATGAGTTTTGAGTTGTCTTTCACGAACTGTTTAAGAAAACGCAATGCAGTTAGAGGTTTACCCATCCTAAGCAAGTTTTCAATTACGTCTATCGTTTGTACCACCAGTGTATAAATCCAATTATAACACCTATGATTAATGAAATTAACCCGTATAAAGAGGTCGATTGTATCAGATTACTGAAAATACCGTAACCCATAAGGAGGGTAGAAAATATTGAAAGGAGTAAATCAGTAACTGTAACCTTATTAAATACCTTCCATTTGAAAAACGGGTATACAGAGGAAATTATAACATGCGACGAGTATAACGTTATCAAACTAACTTCAGTAGTGATATTATACACCAAAACATAAGACTGCGAAACAGCAGTATACGTGTTTATTAACGTGAACATGAAGGCTAGTATTGCTATTGACACTACCATATCCCTTTTAACCAAAGTATAAGTTAGCCTTGAAAGGGCTACATAAGCGGCTGTAACCGAGCCTATTAAGCTATTAATCGTGAATATGAAGAATATCAATGCGAATGTACTTCCCACGAACTTCTGAGCTATGTAAAAACCTGGGTATTGAGTCACTTGGAGTAAATTAGAGACACCAACGTTACTATAACCTACAGCGGCTATTTCAAAATAAGATGCGAAGAGCACTGCTATAGCTGCAACCCAGTAGGCTATAATATAGGACTTCCCTACAGTTTTTCCCTTACCTTTAGCTTCATATCCCAAGAAGAACGAGGCGCCTCCTCCAGCTAATGTGAATCCAACTGCCAGAGCCCCTGAGAAAAAGTCAGCAGGAGGAACAGTTAGTGATAGAGGAAGGGCTGATACCCCAGTGAGTAATAGAACTTTTATACCCAGTATGAAAATTAACGCTACTTCAATACTTGAAGTTATTAATGCATAGATCAGTGGTGGTCTTATACCCGTTAGTAGAAGAAGTGTTAATAGCAGGGGAATCGCGATCTCAAAAATCGCCGGACTTACGTTAAATTCTGAGGGTATAACTATCCCAGCTAGATAGGTTGAGGCTGAAGAGAGATATACACCGTAGCTCAGCCAATAAAGCCATCCGGCAATTCTCCCTAAGAGTTCACCTCCTCCGCTCCTAGCGAAATCGTAAGTACCACCAGTAGTTGCTATGACCTTTGAATAGTTGTAACCAATTAGAACCCAAAGGAAGTAGATTAATGCCCCCATTATACCCGCTAGGAATGTTGAGGCTAAGGAACTCTGTAATGCGTACGTTAGGTAAGCCGAAACGGAACCAAGTGGGGCGATTGAACTGAGGGACTGAGCGTATACAAGTGAAGATCTAATCGATTCCTCCCTAGGCTCCAACTTCTTGGATAGATTAACCATACGTTTGTTTTAAATAAGGGGAGTATTAATTTTTAATTATGGTTAATAAAGAAGAGGTCGAGACTCTAGAGAAAGCTAAAGAAGAACTTCAGGATATATTATCCGATATAGATGACTTGTTAGAAAGAGCTTATAACGGAGAGGATCTGGATAAACGTGACCTAGACAATATATTGAAGAGGCTGGAAGATGTAAGAGATGATTTAAGAGAATTAATTTGAAAATTCCAATTAAGCTTTAAAGCATAAAATGTGAGTCAGATATATGATAATCGATTCGGTATTACTCTTAAGAATAATATTTACAACGATTGGTACGGTGTTAATCGTATTTGGGGCCATTCACTTGGTTTTCCACAAACTTAATTTACCGGGATTTGAAGGAAGATGGGCTATAAACTTATCCATGACCTTGATATCCTTGAGCATAGCGTTATATCTTCTCTCCTTTCTTATTCTATAACACTTTTATTTTTACTATAGTTCAAATACCAATCTGGCAATTTTTTCCTCATACTTTCTAACCTCGTTATCAACCCTTTCTTCATAATCCTTAACATCAGCAAGGTTATTGTTTTTCACAAACCAGATGGGCAAAGTTACTTTACCGTCTAGGTATTTACCAACGCTCTTGGGAACCCACACTTCCTTCCCATTAATTACGAGAAGATAAGCTTTATCGGTCTCTCCTTTGAGCTTTGCATCTAGTGAGATTAACTCACTTCCTAATTTCTCTTCCACCCTCCTTCTGATTTGTAGGGTCAAGAACTTCACAAGAGAGGTCTTATCTTCAAAATAATTCCCTGCGTATCTGTAAATTGTAATGTCATCAGTTTTGAAGATTTCGATCGTTTCTCCCTCGAATTCAGTACCTTTTATGCAATTAAGATCTTCTAACGAATCTCCTCTCTTGACGAAATAATCTACAGATATGACTTTCCCGCTCCTCTTGTAAACTCTTTTTATTACCACGCCTTCCTTCTCGTCTAAAATCCCCTCAACGTACTTAACTGATTTCAGCGAGTGCCATGCTTTTTCCTTGAGCTTAACTTGCCTCCATTTTCCACCCTCATAAGCGAAATAGTACTCTTCCTCATTTTTAGATATCTTTCCTATTCTTGCGTTTATCGGCATAATTGTGATATACACCTCGGTTAAGAAGACTTAAATTTGTAGATGCTCCCTTAAAAATTTGAATTCTCTTTTCTCTCACAACCATTTTAAAATTCCCAGTAAGATCTCATTATCGTGGATAAGTACTTACTTGCACTCCTCGGAGAGGCAGGTGCTACAGGGCTAGCGAAAGGCATATACAACGTTAGAAAAGAGGAGAGGTTTAAAATTGCCTACGAGAACGAGAGGTCTCACTGGGAGTATTTCAAGAAATATAGGAGAAGTGTGTTGGAAAAGCCGGTTTTCTACCTTTTATACGTGGTAGGAGTCATCACTGCTTTACTTGGTTACAAAGCGATACGTTACGTTGTGAATAAGGCAGAATCAGGTGCACTGGATTTTTATTTGAAGAACTTCGAACCTATGGGTGAGATAGGAAAGATAATTGAGGATGAGAAACATCATTTCTTACCCTGATCCCCTTTCTATAACAGCTGTCATACAATGTATCCCACCGAATCCTCCAGTGAGGTTTTCAACGTTAACGAAAACGGAGTCAACACCAGGGATTTTCAAATCATAAGGGGTGAGTATTTTCCCAGCTCTCAGGGTTAGGAAATTAGTAGCGAACTTTCTAGCCTCATCTAAATCTACGAAGTGTATATTGAACTCCTTCTCTTTCAGGTATGTTATCATATCTACTCCTTTCCTTACTAACTTCCCTTCAGAATAAACTTCAACAGTACTGTGTTGCATTAGTTGTTTTACTCCTACCACCAACTCACGAGATATTACGTTAAAATACGTGTCTAGATGAAAGAACTCTGTTGACATAGGTTCTTTCACTATTACCACTTCTTCACCGCTATTTATTAGTCCTTTAACGCCATTCATGTCACTCCTGTTACCCACCCCTACTAAATAAAAGTCACCCATAGGGTAGAAGTCTCCCCCCTCTAGATGTCCCTCACTCACTTCTTTATACTTAACGGAGATCGACTCCCAGAAAAGTTTCACCAGCTCCGTCTCAGCGCTCCTCTGAGGTTTTGCCATCTTACCTATGATAACCCCGTTCTTAGTCGTTATTTGTTGATCCCTCATAAAGTACAGGTTAGATAAGGGGTTTATTAGCTCAACTCTTATCTCACCGTCGGTCGATATGAACTTAGGTCTGAGAACTAACAATTTTGCTAAAAACCATGGGTCTGCGTCAACCCCTACTACTTTCTTCAGCCTTTCATAAAATTTCTCGTCTTTTAACGCTCTCCTAATAATGCTCCTCAATACTCTGAAAGTAGTCACACCCTCAGACTTCAACGCGTCTATTAACTCTTCGTACTCTTTTCTAGCCTTTACGAAGTCAAATCTCCTCTTGAAGAGCGACTTCTCAGGATCCAAAAGTCCGAAAAAGACTTCCAGCCCCGGCTTATGTAATGCAACCTTTTTCAAAGGATCCCATTCGGCTCTCGCATAAGCTCTCATAATATATATTTTTCGTAAGAAGGTTAATTACTTTGTAATACGTTTAGAGAAATAAGGTTACCAAGCTTACTGCAATTGCAATAACTCCTAACATGAAGTTGATTATGTATACTTTAGTGGTCTTGGCTATTCTCATCAATACCCTTATAACCAATATGCCAGTTATTAAGGCAGTCACAACTGCTATCATCAGACCCTCAATGCCGATGTAATGAACTGCATAACTGACGTTATGCCTAGTGAATAAGAGTGTAGTGAGGACGGCACCTAAAGCAGCTGGTATGTATGCTAAATAAGAGTACCTGAACGCGTTCTCAGGCTTTATACCTAATAAAAGCATTGTGGATACCGTCATGCCTGACCTGCTTACTCCAGGTAAGGCGGCTAACCCTTGGGCAAAGCCTATAATTATCATGTGCTTTAGGGATACCTCTCTGAGCTCTCGTGGCTTTATTCTCTCCCTTGTAAACTTGATGTATATACCATCCAGTATTAATACAATTCCCAGTAAGAGCATAGGAATAGAGGGGTTGTAAGCGTTCTGTAATAACTTATCGGAGATAACGTAAAGCGGTACGCCTATAAGACCCGTTACTAGGGTCACTACTATGAGGAATTTGAGTAAGAACTTATCCCTAAAAACAGCCGTGACGTCTTTTCTAAAGTAAATCAACGCAGAGCCAATAGATCCCATTTCCATAAAGAGACCAAAGGTGTAAGCTACGGTTATTGTAAGTCCCAAGAGGAAGTGAGAAGCAAGGAGTTCTTGTGTTTTACTGCTTATGGGTAACCATTCGGAAATACCTTGTACTATACCTAAAATTACAGATTTGATCACGTCAATCATTTTAATCCCCGGTTAGAATGACAAGTTGTAACGCTAGTGCTGTTATGATGATATCGTGGAAAGGTAAAGATAGCAACAATGATATGGGTGCTATAACTCTAGGTAGCTTTAGATTAGTCACGGAGATGAGTAATGGTATTAATAATAGCAAAGAGTATGGGTGGTAGAAATTCAGGAATAGTAGTAAAACTGAGGTGATTATAACGTAATAATTTGTCATATGTTATAGAGATCTCGCCCATCTAATAAGGTTCATGTATATAGTTTATATATAAAAAAATTGGATACGGATAACCTTATAGTAAAATATAGTAGCAATAGTCATATGAAAAAGTATTGGGTTCTACTTATTCTATTTATAGCCCTTACACTGTATGTAAAAGTAGTTGGGGAACAAAATATCCCCCTAAACGTCGAGGTATTTAAACTGATAAATTATCACCAAATTTCATTTCTTAACCCTATAATGGTCTTATTATCTAAATACGGAAGGGAATACGTTTGGATTCCCGTAATAGCAATACTACTCATTTTCAAGAAGACTAGAAAAATAGCAATAACTTTAGCTGCATCCTTTATACTCGCCATAATTCTTGGTGAGGGAAGCAAATATTTAGTAGCACAACTAAGGCCATTCTATTATGTTTTCCCCGATTATCTATTAGTCAGTGAGCCTCACGATTTCAGCTACCCGTCAGGACATGCGTTAATTGTAGGAGATGGGGCGATAGTCTTAGCTTTTACAGCTCCAAGATGGGTATGGGTTCCTCTATTAATCGAAGCTTTACTAGTATCCTATTCGAGGGTTTACGTAGGTGTCCATTGGCCCTTGGATGTGTTAGGAGGATGGCTACTGGGAGGATGGATAGCCCTATTCACGATTGATATGGAGAAGAGAGGAGTGTTAAGGCCCTTTGAGAGGGCGCTAAAGGCTGAATGATAAGTTAGTAGTTTTGACCAAATTTTCTCCTGATTTAGTTGCAAGCCTAGATAAATCTAAATGTAAGTTTAAAAAGATTAAGGAAAAACTCTTTTCCTTAATTATTTTTGATTGAAAATAATGAGACTTAATATAGCTCCGAATATTAGACCTATTTAGATTAAGATCTACAACAGTAGTCAAAAAATTTCCTACTTTTCCTCAAAATACTTTTTCCAAGATTTCATGACACGCGTAATGTAGGATAAATATACTACTCATTATGGGATTGGTAATGTCCGTTAATTCGCAAAATCGTGGAGTTTAGTACGACATATGTTTCTTAATTTTCTCGTATAATTCTATGTTTTTGGTTTTGACCACCTCTTCGTTAATCTTTTTGAGGTTTTCAAGGATTTGTGATGGATCTTTAAGTTCAGAAGTACCTAAAGGAGTCTCGGCGTAAACTTTGCCGTTCTTCACCAATAGTCTTATCTTTGAGAACTGACTTCCCACCGGAACTTCATAGGTTACTTCTTCAGCTATAATTAATGAATCGTCGGTCGCGGTAATGCTTATCCACGATCCTTGATAACAGAAGCCTAATCCGTCTTTTCTAATTTCTATTCTCTTGTACATAAAAATATTAATGATTTGAAAATTAAAAAATGTTAATAATTAGTAAAGGACCGTTAGACATGCTAATTTTTGTAATTCTGAAGAAACAATAGGTTCAGTCAATCTTATTCCCGATCAATTTTGATCTTACTCTCATGACGCTCTTAAACCAGATATTAAGTTCAGCATCAGGTCTCAGTTCAATTATCTCAACAGCCGCTTTAATTTGGACTATCTATTACTACCGTAAGCAAACTGATTTGCTTAAGACCCAGATAGACGAGCTGAAAAAGCAATCTTCAATTCAAGAATGCCTTCAGATGAGGGATTCCACCATTCGCTTACACGAAGTTTTAACACCTTTAATGATAGATGAGATCAACGAGATCTATAATTTTGAGGAATTGAATAAGGTATGTTCATCTCAAGTTGCCTGCATGGCCTATGTACACAATATATTTTCGAGACAAGAAGAGATCAATGAGATCAGGGAGAAAATACAGAGATTATTACGAGATTTAAAAAGCCTTAGGTTAGAGGATGAAAGGTTCAAGAATTATGAAGCCTTTCTAGAGGATATTATAAACTCTATTTGTAATTTACCATATTCCTCGAAAGGTGGAGAATGCGAACTCTTGAGCGAAATTGATCAAATGAAAGAGGAGTATGCCGAGATAATAAAAGTGATAGACGTGCTTTTGGCTGAAGATGTAAAAGGTAGTATAATGAGCAAGGAAGTACTTATGAAAGAAGTGCTCTCATTCAAAATCGAGGATTTAATAGACGTCTTGGACAAGACTTCCTTTCTAATTGACGCTGAATGCGGGGGTAAGTTATGTAAAGAAGTCTTTCCCTTGAGAGAGTTAGTAAGCGGTAAAATGAACCCACTAAAAGAGATGATTGAAGAACCTAAGGGTTTTTGTGAGAAATACGGTTTAAAGATCGTTTGTGAGGAATATAAAGACATTGGATAATGTAAAAAGTATATTATATGACGTTGAGAAGTCTAAAGTGTTTTACTCACTCCTTTACCTCAACTGGCTAACAACGCGGTTTAAGACTTTGATAAACAGCATTCAATTGCCTTTAGATGTAGACATCAAGGTGAGAATGAAAGCGGAACTAGAAAGGATAACTTGTATAACAAGTAAGACAGTGTAAAGGAAAAAGTGAAGGTTAGACTCACGACAGACAGAGAATTTTTAAGCATTAAGATAATTACAAGGCGATGAAATTTACAAAGAGGTTTAAGGAGGAAGATGAAGTCCACGGAACATATGAACTTTTCAGCGAACTCTTTGTGTCAAGACTGGGTAATATATTAGGGATCCCAGTACTGGAGGTAAGTCTGACTCACGAGGGTTTAGTAATGGAGTATTTACCTAGAAAGGTCATAAATCCTACTGACATTAGAAACTTGGCTCAGCTTAAGAAAGCTCTACCTTTTGAGGAATGGGTTCTGAACATAGACCTCAAACAAGACCACCTAATGGCTGACGAGGAGGGCAACGGATATATTGTAGACCACGGACACTCGTTACTTTCTTGGAAACCCCTCTACTATGTCTACGAAATAATGAATAAGCCTGTTACGAGGTTCAATCTCTGGAGTGATGAGTATCACTTTAAGGAAGGTGTGGAAATAATACGTTCATTAGACAAGAAGTCTAGGGACGTATTATTGAAGGAGAGCGTAAACGAGGTATTAAGCTATCGAAAGCTTGATTCATCACTTGTTAACGACTTTTTGGAAGTTAGTTCAAAGATCCTTGACTATAGAGAGAAGCTTTTGTGCTCTTTCAAAAATTAGGAAAAATTATAATAATTAACAGTTAAAAAAGGGATTGTGGACGTTATTTTTGCAAGACGATTAATCAAGAGTTTTAGAGGAAAATTAGTCTTAAAAGGTCTCACTTTTTCCGTTAAGAAGGGTTCAATTACGGGCTTTGTGGGACCTAATGGAGCTGGAAAAACTACGACCATAAAAATCCTTTCGGGACTACTCAGGAAGGACAAAGGAGAATTATATGTACTGGGTGAAGACCCGTGGGATAATCCGCGTCTTAGGAAAAAGGTGTCCGTTATCTTCACTAAACTACCTTATCCTTCCAATGATACGGTTAGGGAATATCTCGAGGACTTGAACAGCTTATTTCACGGAGACTTAACCAGACTGATTAAGGAATTCGACCTACAGGAACACATGAGAAAGAGGGTCTCTCAACTTTCATCAGGACAAGCACAGAAAATACAGCTTATAGCTTCACTATTGAAAAACCGGAGTTGGTAATAGCTGACGAGCCTACGGCTAACCTAGATCCTCAAGCGAGGATAGAGTTTTACGAAATGGTTAAAGCCCTTGCACGTGATTACGGGGTCACCTTTTTCATATCGTCTCATATATTATCAGAGTTAGAGAGAGTAATTGATCATCTTGTCTTCATTGACGACGGGATGGTAAAGGCTCTTGGAGAGCTCTCCTATGTGGAATCCATGCTAAAAGGTGATGAGATATTGATTCTCGTCAAAGATAAAGAAAGGGCTTTACAAGTGCTCAAAGACTTTAACCCCGCAGAAGACGGCCCTTACATTAAAGTCAGGAGTGAAATGAGAAAGGTAATAGATATTCTTGATGATAACCATGTGGAAGTATTGAGTATCAGGAAGGTGAGCCTGGATGACGTCTTCAGAAAGCTTTCAGGTGTTTAAAATACTTTTTAAGGAGAGGTACAAAGACCCGACGTTACAGATGATCCTGCCGACTATGCTAGTGGGTTATATATTTATCCCCTCATTCCTGATAAGAGAGGACTTCCTTAATTACGCTCTGGTTTTAGCTAATATACCGGTAATAAGTATCCCCGAGACGGTAGCTGTAGCTTTAGCGTTAAGGAACATAATATTCGTCTTCGGAGACCACATGAACTCAGGGAGTATAGTATCTTTCCTGATGATGCCCGTAAAGAGAAGGGCTTTCTTTTTCATGAGTTATTTCAATGACGTAGTTATACCTTACCTCATGTGGTTAGCCACTTATTTCTGGTATTTATATGAATTATCTCTCATCAACAACCTCACAATGTTCATGGGTTTAATTTACACAGCCGGTTATTTCTTCTCCACGTCAGTAATACTGTTCTACACCGTCCTCTTGAGGACTAATGGTGCTGCAACTCTAGCCTCAATGTTCACTCTAGGCTCGATTTTCATTATCGGAGGGATTGGAAATTACGAAATAATAATAGGAGGGATAAATTACAACTCCTTGAGTATTACCTCCTTCATGAATGTATATCCGTTAATCTTGGCTTACTCTATCAATCCCTCAACCTATTTCACGGTAATCCCTTATGCAATAACAGGTGTCGAGGTGGACGTCGTATTAGCTCTAGTTTTGTTCTTGATATCTTACCTTAAGTTTAGGGTGATGGAGTTTTGATCAGGTTGGGTTTACTTTTACTCTCATTAGGACTGACTATGGTATTCTTATCTCTTACTACCATAAGCGGTAACACGCAGACTACAGTTAACTTCCTTCACTCACACGGCGTCAGTATACCGTCTTTCGTTAATAGTGTGAGCATTAACTTGGTCGAAAACAAAAGTGACGTAAGGGCTATAATCTCGATACTTAACGGCTCATCAAATACGACCGTAGTAACTCCCTATTCAGGTTGTCTAAGTAGTGGGGATTACCAGTTTGTCCTCTTGAAAGAGATCAATACCACGACCGGGAAAGTACTTAATACTTCTCAGTACTATAATGTAACACTGATCTTCAAGGTCACTAAGGCTTATGTGGTAAGCTACCCAAAGGACGTCCTACTCCAAGGGGTAGTATTATCTCTTATCGGGTCTGTCTTATGGATAAGAGATATAAGTAAACGCCTTCACGTCAAAAAAGAGTATGTGTGAGATAAATTAGTATCAAAGGACTTTACTCTGAGGGTTAAGGGAAGAAAAGCCTTGCCAAGGGGTAGCTCTTTATAGATAATTTAAACATTTTCTAAACTATTCTTCTTCTAGTGATTATAACGATGTTAGATTAATGGGATTAAGGGAGGATGAACTACTATCTCCTTTAAGGGATTAGATGAAAGTCCCGCACAACTTCTTACCATTTGGGGTTGGTTCCGTGGACCACCGATCAGCCCGAACTTATAGTGGGAACTATGAGGAGGGAACCATCGCTGGCGGGGAAGAAGTCAGACACAGCATATCTACCTACAGTTAAGGCTATGTAGAATTACGCCCACACCTCTGAGCTTGGTGAGACAGCGTTTTTGATGTAGAAACCTTTTCATAATCACTCATTATAACTTGTAGTTAGTGGGCTATGATAGTTAGACAAGCGTTAGAATAGAAGGTGAGAAGAGATTAGCTGCTCAATAGAATTTAACTTTTCACCAGATCACTCTAGATTAGTAAATCTCTTTGAGGATTACAGAATATTCTTCCCCCTCCAATCGAAAGGAACTTGAGACTCGAGCTCTACAAAAATATTGTACAGCTTGTCATCCACTTCTATCTCGTCTCTACCAGCTAGGAGGTCACTATGCTCACTCGGTAAAACATCGATTATAGTCTTGAGGGTTCTTAGCCCGTGGCAGTCACCCTGAAGTCTAGGGAGGATTATCATAAACTCACCTTTGTTAGGACTATTTTCAGTATTCAGTACACCTTTGACTTCTGTAGCGATAGCACTCAGTTTGTCCCTACACTCTCATTTCAATCATTTTATGTATCAAGTGTAGGGACTTAGCTCTCAACCACCTACCAGCTGGGTCATGGGTCTCCTTCGAGCCAAAAGGCATGTGGCTCACATCTCCGTTTACGGGGCTTAGAACATTGCTCCCATCACCCCGTAGGCGTAGATTCAACACAGCAACAACATCTCTATGCCACTTCTCTAACCCTTGTGGCATTGCCCCCATCGGGTTGATAAACCTCCTTAGTTTTTCATCATCTTTTTCACGAAATTAATCAATAAATGAATATAAAAAGAAGATTTTTATTATTATGAAAAAGGATTCAGTCCTTCTGATATTACTTCAGTTCTAGTTTAAAAACGAGTTGAGGAGAGAAACGTACTAACATCTCTTTATTAAAGTTCCGAGATACTACTGAAAGTTAATTGTTGTGATAGGCTAGTCATGATAGGAGTGCACAGATTATGACTTAAAATAAAGTATCAGAACAATTAGTCGGATGTGAATATAGGTATAGGAAGTTGCACACTCTACTTAGTTTCTAACTATCTAAGTCTAGAATTATAATCATTTTTTCTAGCTCTTTTTACTAACGATAAATTTAAAAGCAACGGAATAAGTGTAATTATTAGGGTTACCCAAAATGATAGGACTAAGCGAAATTTTGAACCCACCTACAGGTCTCTTAGTTTCAGAAATCCTCCTAATATCATTAATACTAGGAATGCTACACGGTGCTACACCTGACGAACATACTTGGCCTATAACCTTCAGTTATGCCATAGGAAAATACAGTACGAAGGGAGGGATGAAAGCAGGATTCCTATTCTCAGCAGGATTCACTGCACAGAGAGCTCTGTTAACCACTCTCGGTTATATAGGCCTTGCAGCTATTTACAAAGAGTACAACTTAGACGGTCCGGTGTACATAATCGTAGGTTTCGTAATGGCAATAGCAGGTTCTTATATCCTCAAGGGAAGGTACTTACATTTACCGATAGACGCTTTAATGAAGCACGGAAGCCACGAAATTCCTAGGGATGTACCATTAAGAATGACAGTTGTGCATGGTCTGATTGCTGGCTTCGGCTTTGGTGCTTATGCAACGATAATAACTTTCGTCCTCGCTCCGCAGTTACCTAGTGTCATTTACGCTCCTCTCCCAGGTTTAATGTTCGGCATAGGTACAATGATCATGCAGATAATATTTGGAGCAATATTCGGAAATATACTGAGGGCTAAGAAGGCTAGCGAAGAACAGATCACTTATGTAGCCAGGAAATCCGCAGGCAGGGTGCTATATTACGGCGGATTAGTGTTCATGGTAGTTGGTGCACTTATAATAGCATTTCCGCAGATAGACAACTTTGCAATCTCGACTGGGATTTCAATTCCTAACCTCGACGCTATAGATGTGAGCTTCCTGTTAGTAGTAATGACTGTTGGACTCATAGGTTTACTGAGTATAATAACGAGCTTTAGAGAAGCATTCAAGACTACAAGCCAAGGAGAAAAAGGAGTAATGAAGAGGACTGCATGACTACCTTGTTTTTGAAATGTGAAAGATTATAAACTCGTCCTCTATTTTCGTTGTATCAAGTAATAAATTAAGTAAGATACCAGACCGTAAGTAAGATGAGCTATTACGTACGGTAACGTGATCGTATAAGGTATGAGGATTAAGTGAATTGGTAAACTGAAAATGGAGAGGACGGAAGAACCGAAAAGAAGTCCTAGCACTATTGAAGACGGGATACTGTTTGACCTTATACCACTCGCCTCAATAATAGTTACTCCGATTGTAAAGACAACTACTGCCGCAATTATGTGAATAATTATGCCGAGTAGTATGGAAGATACATGAGTTAGGTGATACGAAATAACCGCAAATATAGATAGGTCGTTTACAAAGAAAAATAATTCAAAAATTCCTCCAGCCAAACCGGATATTAACTTATCAAACATTATTGGAGTAAAGACTAAGTAGTGTTTAAAAGATTACTCACCAAGAATAGATTGACGTAGAAGAAGTAAGTATTATAATAATGAACCAAGAAATTATGAGGTTATTATTGTACGTGAAGAAAACCCTAATATTTCTTGTTTTCATTCAATCCCTTATTATCCGCCTTAGACCTTTATTTTACGGTTATTATTAAACATCATTTCATGTAGCGTAGGATAATAAATTCTTGAGTTTACAGTGAGCTCGGTTATTTAATTACTTTAAGCATTTACTTAATTTTGTGGAAGAAAAGGAAAAGATTATTAAAAAGTTGAATAGCTCAGAAGTTATCCCCACAGATGAGTTAGACGCTTTACTGAGGAGTGAAGATAAGGAAATAAAGCACGAAGCTTGGAACTACGTACTTAGACATCAAAATGATTTAGGGAGAGAATACCTTATTCAATTATTGCGTTTCGACGATACGGGTACAAGATATAGGGCTTGGAATGAAGTACCCAACTTTATCAGTAACAATGTGCTCACAATGGAGGACGTTAGAAAAAATGTTGAGTATTTCTTTCAACTCCTAAAGGATAAAAACCTAACTGTAAGGGTATTATCGTGGTACGTAACTTTGATACCACTGATTAATGTAGGAATCATAGGTAGGGATGAGGTCAGGCCATACCTTAAGTGGCTTTGTGAATTGAAAGACGAAGTTCTTGACGAAGTTAAGGAGGAACTAGGAATTAGATGTTAAGGGAATTCGGTTTTTAAACCTTCGCGCTAAGATTTACATTGTGATTAAGGTAGGTACTTGCGGTTTCACCTATAAGCACTTCAAGTATTTTGACGCCTTAGAAGTGCAACAAACATTTTACGACATTGTTAGCGACACTCAATTACAAAAATGGAGGAAGTTAGCTGAAGAAAATAATGTAGAGCTCACAATAAAGGCGTTACAAATAATAACTCACGAGTATAACACGAGTACTTACAAGAGAATGAAACATAAGTTCGGAGATGCTAAAAATTACGGGTCGTTTAAGGATACTAAGGAAGTTAGAGAAGCTACTGAGATCACGTTAAGGGAGGCAAAGGGGTTGAACGCTAAGATTATCATTTTCCAGACACCTGCCTCCTTTAAACCTTCCGAGAGTAACGCTAGGGCTGTCATAGACTATTTCTCCACCCTTGATAAGAAATTTAAATACGGTTGGGAACCTAGGGGAGAATGGTATAATGAGCTGAAGTTATTGAGGAAGGTAGTGGAGGAATCCGGTGTGATTCACGTAGTAGACCCCTTCAAGCACACTTCATTAACAACGGTGAAATACTACAGACTTCACGGTATAGGAAAAGGTGAAGTGAACTATTCTTACAAGTACACTGATGACGACCTCGACTTATTGAAGAATATGGTAACCGACGAGTCGTATGTAATGTTCAATAACATCTACTCTTTTGATGATGCATTACGATTTAAGAAGTTGATCTCTGAAAGTAATAGCAAAATCACTTAGTTTTAAGGATCCTAATTCTAAAAGTGTTACCATCTCTCTTTATTTCGCATGGATAACCTCTAGACTCACATATCATTGGTATTGAAAGCTCTGCTGGTTCGTTATCACTTATAATCTCAACACCTTCTTTCATCTGGTTAAGCCTTTTTACGATCTCTATCTGGGGTTCCGGACAAGGTTCTCCTCTTAGGTCAAGGATTAAGTCTGGTTTGTTTTTCTTTTTTTTTCACTCATTAAATTATACTTTCAGCAAAAAACTAAATATATTTCCGCTTTATAAACTAGCAGTTTAGATTTGATAAAAATTATGCAAACTATATCAATTTACTTCTTTTTAATTCATTCAGGGCTGGTTTCTTGAGAAACGGTAGCGAGTGCGTATTTTTCGAGTTTTGTCATCAACACTTCATCTATATATACTGCGTAAAGTGTTACTCTGACTGGAGTTAGTAAACTTACTAGTTCGAGAATAGCGTCCTGTCCTTGTATTATTTGTCCTTTGTAATTCACATTTATTTTCGTAATTTTTCCGTCTTTAATTAGTATTCTTCCGTTTACGTCTTCTCCTTTTATTATTGCTATTCCGTATTCTACGTCTTCTCTTGCTTTTGTTATCTTTGGTAATATTTGGCTAAATGTACCTTGTTCTTCCAGTATTTTCGTCGGTGTGATATCATCTATTCCAATTCCACTAGGGGTCTTTAGAAAGTATTTCACGTACGGTATTATGTGATCTTGTACTATATGTTGAGCTAAGGCGAAAGGTGTCCTCCCTAGTAATTTGTCTAGACCAGATACTTTGTAGTCAGCATTCACAATTATTCTTACTAGCGTCTCCATAGGCTTTACTGCCTTGGTTTGGAATTTCATTTCCCAAGTAAATTTTTGGTCTTTTTCCCATCCTCTATAAACTATACCCTCTGACGTGTATACTGGCCCTTCCATTTCCCCTTCTAAGAAGTTCAGCTTTGTGTCTGGTGTACCAAAGATGTACAATACTAAGAACTTGTTCGAGAAGCTTGAAAGTGAAGAAGGTTTCACATATTTTCCTTCTTTTTGGTCATAAATCTGTAGTATGTTAATATGACCAAAGACTCCAGTGAGGAGGAAGGGATCCGTCAGTAAGCTTAGTATTCTCTCCTTAGTAGTTTGGATTGTAATATCTTGTGAATAAACACTCATTAACTATCTTCTCTTGAGATGTGGTATATTCACTTTTATTTAAATTTTGATTAAATTGGTTCTAACATCGTCAGTCGATCTTTTAAGTTTCAAGGTCATTACTTATCATCTAGTCCTCTCAACTATAACTTGAACAACGGCTAATTTGTATTTCAACGCCTCTTTTAGACTATCCTCAATGTCTTCAGGCCGCTCAACTAACTTAAAATACCCACCGAAACTTTTTACAGTCTCCCCTATGTTGTATCTTCTAAAATCTGCTCCAGGATAGATTCTTTTGGCCTTTGCTAAACCCTCTGGGAATACTTCGTCTACAGCCTCAGCACTTGCTAACCACCCACCGTTGTCATATATCACTACTAGTACATCACCTCCATATGTCGTAACTGTGTAATAAAAGGCCTCTGGAACCCCGAAAATGAAACTTCCGTCACCCGTTGTAACTACTACTTTCCTTCCACTAGCGATAGAATAACCTACACCACCCCCTAATGCCCAACCTAAGTGACCGAAGCCCGGATCTGCGAAATATTGCCCGAAAGTTAGGTGTGCATATTTAGGATTAAATTGATACTCGTTAAATATGGTTAACCCTAACTTGCCCACATAATATGATAATAACCTCGGATGAATGACCTTCATCTTCTTTAGCTTTTCAATCTCCTCTGCCTTCTTCTTTTCTTGTACAGTGTGGAGTTCTTTAATCTTCTCCTTCAGTTCCTTCTTTTCTGGTACCTTAAGCCTAGAGAAGAACTCAGATACCGTAGACTGTACACATAGGTCGCAAGGAAAACCGTAAAACGGTATATATGAGTATGAGGGATCGACGTCAACCCTTATTACTTTTCCCTTAACTTTCACCTTTTTAGGAATCCAAGGTACCTCAGATTCGACTACTATGAGCAAATCTGATTGAGATAAGTCGTAATAGTCTACTCCCATCTCACCTTCATAATTTACCACTTCACCTACATAATGCAGAACTGGGATACCTACCTCGTCAACAAAGGACTTTAGACTATCAAACCACTCTTTCTTCCTCCCAGCCCTCCAAGTGATAATAACGGGGTTTTGGCTTTCCTCTATTAACTTCTTAGCCTTGATTAAATCCTCCTCTCTAACTCCCGGTGAAAAAGTAGCCAGAGGTCTCTCGTACTTTCTCTCAGTTTTTTCCACACTTACCTCTCTGGGAATCATGAGGTAAACTGGACCAGTAGGTTCACTAAACGCTAACTGAAAAGCCCTGTTTACAGCTTTTTCCACCTGATCAGCACGCCTTATCTCGAAGTCCCACTTGACCCACTGTCTAACGACTTCACCTTGATCCCTAGCTTCTTGGGTCCAATGAATACGTAAATTCCTGCTAGCTGTACTCCCCTCTTCCGTGTAAGGGCTTCTCCCGGCTATTACTATAAGGGGGATACGGGAAGTGTAAGCGTTAATGATTATACCCAATGCGTTTGCTGTACCGGGAAGTGTGTGGAGTGCGACTACTCCTATTTTTCCTGCTAAAGAATAACCTAGAGCAGCTGATGCTGCAGTTATCTCATGGGGTACTACTATAAAATCGGGCAGAGAGGGGTCTCTCACTTTCTCCTCGATGAAAGCTGCATAATCAGTACCCGAGACCATGAATATCTTATCAACACCCATTTCCTTCAACTTAGAAAGGAGTATTCTGGCACCGCTTTCCATGCCTACATATCGTATTTTTACAATTTATATTAATTGGTGTTAGGATAGGGAAAAAGTACAAAGCTTTTATATCGAAACCATGAGAACCTCGATAAACGTTTACGTATTAAATGACGTAAGGTTTTCCACCTATAGATTGAAGTTTATCAAACATCGGCAATGCGAAAAGGTCAGGTTTTTAATGATACTATGTAACGGTTATTTTATTCATCGTTTAATAGTAGGTGAGTATGACACATTATATTAGGGTATAGAAGAAATCACTTTTATTTGCTTTATACGTAAAGTCTTTTATGAACTTAGCCGGTGAGTCTCTTTTTTCTTGTAATCTATGTCCCAGACTGAGAGATTACGTCAAGTCCATAATCCCTCCACCGCGGTTTAAGTCATGGAATTACTGGGCGAAACCAGTCCCAGGCTTTGGCGATCCAAATGCCAAGATCCTTATTGTAGGACTTGCCCCCGCAGCCCACGGTGGTAACAGAACTGGGAGGGCTTTTACTGGAGATCAATCAGGGCAATGGGTGGTCAGGGGGCTTTATGAAATAGGTCTCGCTAATAAACCGGAAAGTGTTTCGCAGGACGATGGTCTTATGCTCAAATGTGTATACGTAACTAATGCTGTGAAGTGTGCTCCTCCCAAGAATAGACCCACCAACGAAGAAATAAAGAAATGTTCGGCAAACTGGTTACTAAAGGAAATTAACTCTTTGAAGTATCTCAAGGTCATTATCCCTTTAGGTAGGGTAGCTTTTTACAGCGTGTCACTATTATTAGGAATAAAAGCTGATTTCGAGCACGGTAAAGAGATCGAAGTTGGAAAATATAAAGTGTTAGTTAGTTATCACGTGAGTGCCCAGAATACTAGGACTGGGAGACTAAGCTGGGAAGATTGGTTGAAAATTTTGAGGAGGGCTAAAGGGTTAGCCGAATGCTAGAGAGGATGTGGTAGAGTATAGAATTAAGCGTTTTATTGACTATGTACGGTATTGAGAAGTATATAAATTATGTCGATTAAGTATAATAACTTATCACACGAATTGTGTCGTGGAGTACGTAAACCAAGTAAAAAACCCTCACGGGACTGTGGTAATAGAATTGCTTTCAGACCCTCATTTCACTTTTAAGAATGTGCTGGGAGCTGACAAAGTCGAGACTCAAAACGGTAAAATTAAGGCTGAAATACCGCTTAAGGGATTAGTGATATGGAAGCCAGTAAACCAGTTCAGAAAGCTGCATTACTTCCTACTAAGTATTCGGTAAAGCCTGGTATTGTAATTCCTGCATACTTGTATGCATCAATTATAGTTGCCAGGATATAACCTATAAGTCGTATGCGTCTGTGAAAAATCCCATCCCTGCAGTATACCATATCTTTATATGTGTAAAAGTCAGTTTTAGGGAATCTATCGGCTTAAATAGGGATTCCGGCCTATTCATGGTTTTATACATAGATAGAAAGTCTACTTAAAATATTCTCTACATAGTTTAAGTAGTAAATAGAGTGATACATAGTTATATAGTTATATATAGTGAAAAAATGATTATTGAGTATAAAGTAGACGATAATAAAGGACTAGTTATGTTAAGTAGTTAAAATTAATCCGTAATACACTGCCGTTCATTCATTAAGTTAATACTTTACATAATTTAATTTAGGTCTCAATAGTGTGAACTAATTTTAATTATTATTATTTTTCTATTTATTGAAAGTTGTAATATTAAATATTAATTTTAATTAGGAAAGGGATAGGTATGCTTCAATTCAAATTTCGTGATAATTAATTTGAATTAAATCGTAAGCAGTAGTAACACACTTGTTAATCCGTTATCCTGACGTTTTGTTAACTCTGTTAATGCTCCTAATGTGAGTCATTAGGAATACAGTTATTTTTAATTACACTAAAAATTATAATTTACGTGCTTATTACGGGTTGTTAATGTAAATAGACCAGTTCTTACAAACGATGTAGTATTTATCAATTACGACGACTTCGTAAGACTAGGAGACGAGACATACTTAAGGGTACTAGCATCTGACAAGAAATGGGATGAGATTAGTAAAAGTTACTTTTACTATATTGTAAATAAGCTAAGGGCTCTAGGTTTACTTATAGACAACGCGTTATCCTTTAAAGTCTTGTTACCTTATAAGCCCTCTCATAACGGTCTCTCAGTTACAGAAGGAATAGCATTCGTAACGCAAGACAAGAAACTTATCTATTATAACGCTGAAAATGAAACATATAAGTGCGGAGGATGTCCAGTAAATTCTGAATGTCTTTTAGGAGTAAAGTCTTTGGCTAAGGAAATGGAGGTAAAAATAAGGAACGAAGAGCTAGATACTGCTTGGCTCTCAGTAATCGAAAGTGTTAAGGTTCAAGTTATGTCTAATCTACGTTTCCTAAGGGCTAAAGCAGATCTAGAAGAAGTAAAGGTGAATGAGGTTGAGTATGCTAAAGAGAGTTTATAAACTTTCCCTTTTTACAAATTTACTACTTGTCGTAACATTCTCTCTAGGTCTAGCTAGAGCTCTCGCAGATGCTGGGAAACTCAAGGTCAGTTTCTCAGAGGGCTTCCTCTACCTTCACGTGAGCTTTGCCGTAATAACTGGTGCGTTGTCACTTGCTCTGTTTAAGCTAGCTTACAATACTGGTCTTCTCTTCCCACGTCTCCTAGCTTCCGTTAACCTTATCGCCATAGGAATAGCAGGGATTTCGGGACTGACTGTTCTATTAACGCGTAACGATTTGTTCGCTACCCTAATGCTTTACTCATTTGAGGTTTCCTTCGGCGTCTCCTCCGTACTCATAGGGTATCTTTACTGTTTCTATCGTCATCTTTCTGAGAGATGTTAAATATCTTTTTTGTAACATCAGAGTAGTAACCAGTAATAAGTGAACCACTTAAGTCCTTCTGGTATTTTGGAATTACCCACAGTACCATTAGCGGTGTATAAATTAGACCTGAAGCTATGAAAGAAAATACCCATGCGTTACTTAACAATATGTTTTCTCCACGGTAAGGTAAATACAGTATTAAGGAAACAACTAGGAACGTTATTACAGCAGCAGGGTTTACTCCTTTCCAGTATCTAAATCGTCCATTGGATAAGAAAATGTCTAATAATTCGAACTTAAACCTCCTTATCAAGGCGTAATCGAAGATTATTATTCCCTCCACACTTCCCAGCAAACCACCGTAAGTCAACAACCAACTCTCAATATAGCTATAAGCGTTACCATAGTAACTCCACGCTCCTAATGCTAAACCTATAACGATTAGGATCAAGGACCCCTTAAACCACGTTAACTTCTTAGGGAAAGTATTGGCTATATCGTAAGCGGGGCCTACAGCGTTAGCGAATACGTTTACCGTGAATGTAGCTAAGATGAAAGTGAAAAGCACAAAGACGTTTAGGGAAGGTGGCATATGTAAGGTCACAAGGACTATTGGATCCCAGATAGGTTGTCCGTAGAGCTTGAGGGAAGAAGCAGTAGTCATAGTTGACATAGCTGCGATAGATAACATGAGGAAGGGCATTGGTATTTGTCCTAAAGTTTGGGCTATTTGACTTTTAGCAAATCTTGTGTAATCAGGCATTGTTATAGCCATAGTAGCCCAGAACGCGATGTTGGCATTTAAGAAAGCTAACATGCTGAGGAGGTTGCCAGAAGAGGTGGATAAAGAAAGAATGTTAACGTTCCAATTCACTTTTTGCATGAAGTAAGACCACGTTAAGAGATATCCTAAGAGTATTATAGGTCCGCTCAGTCTTGCCAACCACTTTAATACGGGCTGAGCTTTAGTTATTGGTGAGAAGTAAAAGACCAATATCTGGGCTAATATGACTATGGCAAAAGTGCCCCAAAATATGTTCGGGAAGTCCTTACTCAACACGAAAGGATAATCGGCATAGTGAGACACAGTATAGGCTATAACGTTAATTTTACCCGTCATGATTGCGTAGATAGCAGTTGTAGCCTCAGTAATGATGTAAGACTCTATGCCCCACCAACCAGCTCCTATGACAGCCCTGAGCCAGCTTGGGAATATTGCTCCGTATATTCCCCACCTCGATCTAGTTAGTTGCGGTTCAGCTAAAGCGTACCTTGCTCCGCCGTGAGATTGGATTATCATAGGGACTAAGACAATTACGTTTCCTAAGAAGACGATGAGGATCGATTGTAACGCATTTAAACCCATGACAATGCCTACACTCGCTAAAGTCCAACTGGGTATTATAAATGCCATTGATACCCATATTAGGAAATAAGTTAAGGGACCCCATGTCCTCTGCTTGACCGGGACTGGGTGAATATCTGCGTTCCACAAGAATCTCTCTTGGGGTAATGCTATTGTTAACTCAACTTGACCTTTTTCTGGATAATATCTCGTTACTTCAAGTGGGTTAATAGCTTGATCCTCACTCATTTCCACAAACGTGTGAAATCCTAACTTTTAATACTTTCGTAAAATAAATCGCGTATTTTCCTAAAAAGAGTTAGCCTGACTCGTACGTTCTATTTCACAATCCTAACTTCCCCCTGGAATTTATTGGAAACTTTACATTCTTTCAACATGTTGAAGCTGTTGACTATTAAATCTGACAGTTTTAGGGTATTACAGTGGCTTTAAGTTAGTTTTTCGAGATTTCTACTATTCTCGGAAACGGAATTTACTAGTTAAATTTGAAGTTAAGAAATAACAACGTGGATAACTAGGCAGCGAAATAAGGAGAATAAAAAAGCTAATTAACATGACCTATGGACGGGTGAATGACGTAATATTTTACAAGGGGGTAAAGATTTATCCAACGGCGATAAACGAGGTGTTAGTGAAGTATCCGGAAATTAGAGAATACCAGTTGGTATTTACTAAGGAGCCTGCTAAGTTCGAGATACTGATCGAAACGGATAAACCGTCTGAAGAGTTGATAGCTGCAGATATTCAAGCTGTAGCTTTCGTTCATGCAGATATCCGGTTCGTGAAAGGTCTACCCAGGTGGGAGGGAAAATCTAAAAGAGTTGCCATAAAGTAATTTTTTCTTACCTCAGTTGGTTTTCATTTAGGCTCATCTTTTCTACTTCCAGTTGGGTTAGAATGTCCAGTACTTTTCTCATGTAAATCTTCACGAAATAGTATATGTGAAAACTCCTAAATTCTTCTTCATTCACCTTAATGGTCTCGATGTATTGTTCTGGTGTGTAATACTTAACGTTGTACTCCTTTCCGTTTACCACTAGTTTTTCTGGTACTGGTTTCTTTGACACTATTAACAAAGTATCTTCTTTTATTCCTGCTAATTGGACGTACCATTTGTCAACTTGCTCCAAAGCGGTAAGAACTATTTCTTTTTCGTCCATAATATATTTCTTTATTCAAAGAATATTTAACTTATTTCCTTGACGATAGAGGCGTAATACATTATAACTTTACACTGGACATATCATTAAACGGGCATCAGAACGGACGAGTATGCCGAAGGGGGGAGCAGTTATAATGTTAGGGATCTGAAGTCTCCACATTGAAAGGATTAAACTTTTAGCCCTCTTAACATCTGTTTTTGTAAAAATTTCCACGAATGGTTCTTCCCTTTAGCGAAATGGGTTCATTTCAGGTACTTAGAGATTAGATGATGGTGTAAAACTATGTTGGGGTTATCTCGTTCACAAGGTTAGGTAAAAGATATGGTAATAACGAAATATCGGTTAATAGTGATTACCTAAGCTAAAGTTAAGAATAGTAACGTTCTTAAACGCGATCATTAAGGCTATGTTAATTCCCGTAATAGGCTAAAGATGTATTTTAGCCAAGTAAATCTAAATTTACGTCTATTGTATTAATCAACGTCAATCGCTCTATATAATGAAATGATAAATAGCATTACCTTAAAACTCAAAACACTTTTTAACAATTCTAAGTTTTTATATTAAATTAATTTCTAAACTAGAATATAGGAGTAGATTTATATTTCAATATTAAGAAATTACACTTATATGAGCAATCCATTACCTAACTCTCCATATTATCAAGACGTTAATGCACTGCAGCAATTAAAGGACGCATCTTTGTGGTTTATCATTATCACGCTTTTAGGATATATAGGACTTTTCGCAAGTGTTGGTGCAATAGTTTCCATAGTTAGTTTAATACTACTATTTATAATAGGAATTCCTAAACTGAGAACAACATTCCAATCGTTTGCTATGACTGGGAAAGATGTTAATAACGGCTTCACTGGGTTAAAAATACTACCATTTGGAATACTGATATCCTTTATAGGGGGTTTATTGGCCGTTATAGGTGTAGCTGCTTCTATATTTAGTGCGAGTAGCTTAGCGTTAGCTGCTATAGGAGGGGTTTTAGCATTACTAGGTGCAATAGTCACTTTCGTAGGTTACTTGCTGATAGGCATAACAATATACAACTTAGGAGGGGTTTATTCAAACGATATGATGAAGATTGGTGGAATCTTAATAATTATACCAGGTATTTCCTTTATAGGCTGGATATTAACATATATAAGCGTAGACGAGATAGTGAGAAGACTAACGTACGGACCGAGTAGTGGATATCCGGCTTCAGCTTATCCACCTGCTGGAACTCCCCAAGGAGGGTATCCCCCGTATAGCACTCAACCAACATACGGCTCGCAACCTGTTCCTAATATACCCCCTGCAAGTACTGATGTATATCAGATAGGGATAGGTCAAATTAACCAAAACGGTGAAGCCAAAGTAACCCTTATGGCGAATAGATACGGTTTATCAATAACTGGAGCTTCTATTGAAAGCACTACTATTTACACTACTCAAGTGTATCCAAGCACCTTAAATCAAGGACAAAATGAAGTCACTATAAGATTTCCTCAGGCTACGAATTTAACACCCGGTAACACTTACATCGTCTTATTATATTTATCTAACGGTCAGATGGTAAGGACTGTAGTAAAATTTAATCCGGGTTTCTAATAACTTTAAAACTATTTCGATCCTTTTTTATGAGTAAATTGGTGTAGTTCTTCTTTCATATAATAAAGATTTTCTTAAAACGTACAATGTTTTTAAATTTCTCCTCACAGTTAACGTATAAGCACTATCGGGATTGTTTTAGTTAATCAATGAGGCTTTATTCTTAGAGATTCTGCTTTGTAAATATAAAAAACTTATAACTTGCTTTAGCAAATACGTTGTTGAATACCAATAATAATCTCTGATCATCTTGATCCAGATGTTGATTTTTATGCGCCACCGGGAACTGATTCCACGCAAGCATTTCAAGAATTCATGCTTCTGTCTAAAGTTTACGGCGTAGATAATCTATTAGTTAGAGGTAGATTGTATGCATCCGATTCATTACCTATAACGCTTGAACCTTCTCTTCATTTCATCGTAGAAGTTGACGGACTCGGTGTAAATACTTCAAACAACGGAAATACTCCTCCAGTGTTTATAACGGGAACAGAATATTCGTTTATTGAAATTCAGACAGTAACAAGTAATAATGCCGTGGTGCAAACATCAATAATGGAAGTATCTACCTTTGGTTAGATTGTAGCGTTTAAAAACATGAGACTAGTTAACTTAACCTCTCAACAATGGTTTTATGTATCAGTCATTAACACATAATGTTAACATCGTTTTCCTTTAATAACGCTCAGTTTTTCACTAATGCTCAACTTCTTTATATCGGATTAGTTATATTCACAAATTGCTACTCTAATGGCTCACAAATATATCTCTCCAGTAAAGAAGAACCGAAAGCCCTTCTAAGGCTGGGAGGAGTCAGTCTATCAGCTGCTTACTATTATTAAACGTATTTTTAATGATCAAAAATTTTGCATCCTACATCAGTAAGTTTTCCTTTTACAACTAAATCATAAGCAACCCTACTTAGGTAATCTGCTTCGGTGTTTAACTCTCTAGGCACCCATTCTACTTTAGCATCTAATTCCTCTTTCAACTCTAAAGCCCTCTTATATAAAGGTATAATTCTCTGTGCCTTAACTCTATACTCTCCGTTTAACTGCTTTACCACAAGTTGAGAGTCGCCTCTAATTATAGGCTGAAATGCATTGAGTCTTTTCAGCTCCTCCATTAGGCATATTATTCCCGTATATTCAGCTACGTTATTAGTAGAGTCCTTTGAGAAAGGCTTTGCAGCTAGCCCATAACCTTTTATTTTTTCTCCGTTATCCAAGATTATGAGATAACCGAAGGTTGCTATTCCCCCTGGGTTTTTTGGCTCGCATAATCCGTCAAAGTAACCCACTATCACAAGGTTCATTTATCTTGTAGTTTTGTTTAAAAAATGTTATTGCTAAGTTAGATTTCAGATCACATGGATCCTGATGTAATCTTTTACGTCCCTCGAGGGGAAGACTATACAGAGATTTTCTAGAAGCTTATGAACTTTCCAAGATTTATAGAGTTGTTCATCTAGTAATTAGAGGTAGACTTTTCATTTACGCTTAGCAAGTGCTAGTTCCTTTATATTTATCTCTTTACAATACGTTATAGAAGGAGACGGTAGGACTATTTTGTAAGCAAAATTAAATACGAAAAATACGTTAAGATCATGTGAAACTAAAAATAGGTGATCAGGCTCCTGATTTTGAAGGAATTACTGACGAAGGAAGAAAAATAAGACTTTCGGACTTCCGAGGGAAGTTTGTAATTCTCTACTTTTACCCTAAGGACGATACTCCAGGATGTAGAGTTGAAGCAATGTCTTTCCGTGATAGGTATAATGACCTCCAGAGGCTTAGCGCTGTTGTAATCGGTGTAAGCGGTGATAATGTAGACTCTCATAAAAAGTTTAAGGAGAAATATAAATTACCGTTCATATTGGTATCTGACACAGAAGGTAAGATAAGGGAGTTATACAGCGTCAAAGGCTTACTTATACCGCCTAGAGTGACTTTTGTGATAGACACCGATGGGCGAATTATCCATATTTACTCCTCTCAGTTAAACCCTTCATCTCACGTAAGTGAGGCACTAAAAGTGATAAGGGAATTAGAGAGTATGGGATAGTATAAAGTTGGAGTAAATAATTAGAATTTTTACCTTTTAAATTATTCTTATTAAAATTAAAGAATTTTATTATATAAACTTTACTATCAAAACATTTCATAGTCTTTAAGTCTACTATGAATAATTTATCATTATTATCATGATAGAATGAAAAGAAATATGTTATAATTTATTTGAAATTAAAAAGAGTTTTGCAAAAATCTTATATTAATAATTGATATAATAAAAAGTGAACAAAAATGAGTGAGGAAAAACTCGAAAGGTTAATGAAGATAAAGGGAGTAATAGCTGCAGGTCATTTCTCGGCGGATGGTAAATTACTGGGATACAAAGGTGACATACCAAAGGATATAGCTGAACTAGTAGCCAAGATGTGTGCAGCAAACACGTTGATGGGTAGTATGGAGGCAGAAGGATTCACCATGTTAACTAAGATGAAGTGGACACCGTTCCACGGCTGGGCAGTAGCAGCAGGTGACTATGCCGTATGTGTTATGGGACACTATGGAGTGTTTGTAAAGTTATCCGAGGCCGACTTCAATCTAATATTCAAGGAACTGGGAGAAGTAGCAAGATCTTGAGAACCAGAAGTTATCGTTTTCTTTTTTCTTTTCTTTATATTCTTCCTCAAGAGTATTGAACATTTATGACTACGGAAGAGACTATGTGAGGTAACATGAGGAACTTTAGAATCTCTTAACTCTATTAAACTTAGGGAGGTCTATAGTTTACGTAACAAAAATGTTTTAACTTCTTTTTGACAGTGCCAAAATCCCAGCTATTAACAATAACACGAACGAGATTCCGAATAAGCCGAAAAATACGGGTAAAGACAGAACGGCAGCAATAAGGAGCAATATTCCTCCTATTTGCCTATCATTAATGAGTGAACCAATGAGACCCAGAACTAGAGCTGGTATTGCTATTAAGAAGGGAAATCCGAAATGCATAGGACCTCCGTAATACCCCATCATGCCTCCCATCATTCCACCATAATAAAACATGGGCATGATAAAGAATCCCAATATAAGGAGAAGTGAACCTATTAGACCTAAGACTTGATAGTTTTCCATATTTATCTCCTCATGCTACTATTATCTCCCCGTACATTCCACCTTCAGCATGACCGGGATAAGTGCAAATATACCAGAACTCTCCTTGGTGTAATGTAAAAGTGTACTGAAATTCATGGGCATAGCCGGTCTGATAGTTAGCTGGAGGTAGAAGAGGCATCATAGTTATGAACCTACCACCATTCATCATTCCTCCTTGCATCATTCCTCCTCCCATCATTAGGTTGTAGGAATAAGGAGGAGCTTCAGTAGTTATGACGAAATTGTGATAATCCCCAGCATCTAGATTAATAACGGTCACATGAATTGTAGCACCTTGCGGGATTATTAAGGTCGGGTTGATTAGCCCGTATATTACAAACACATTTCCATCAGTAGGAGAGGGTCTACCCGTCAAGTTTTCAGCTCTTTTATGACCCATTGTAAGAACTACTAAGTTTATCTCTTGAGATGTAAATACAATACTGTTATTATTTGTAAATACGTGGACATAGCTTGGAGGTGATTTCATTAAAGTTATTGCTTGTTGAACGGGAATTAACGTACCGTAGGTAGTTGGATAGCCGTTCCCATTATAACTTTGTGAATAAGGACTTAGCCCGTAATTACCGAACATATGGTTCATTAGTGCGTATCCGCCTATACTTGCACCAAGTGCTAAGACTACAATTATTCCAATTAATAACATTTTCATAAATTATAATATTTCACTCAAAGTTAATACGGCTATCTGACATTAAACGGGAAAACGAGTTATGGAAAGACTCTGTCTTCGAACTCTTTCCCTAAAGGATAAGGGTTCTCTTCCAGTAGTTCTCGTCATTGGCTCCCGGGCTATGTTTGGTGGGAAGTTAGTCATGTGGCTTGGAAAACCGTCTGAAAGAGTGGGGCTGAGTCCTTTTTCATAACAATAGAAGTCTTTTTATATTCATTGAAATTAATTTCGTGAAAAAGATGATGAGAACTAAGGAGGTTTACCAACCCGATGGGGGCAATGCCCCAAGGGGAGGGAGAAGTGGTTAGGGATGTTGTGTTGAACCTACGCCTACGGGGTGATGGGAGCAATGTTCCAAGCCCAGTACATGGTGATGTGAGCACCGTGCCGTTGGGCTCGAAGGAGTCCCATGACCCACCTGGTAGGTGGTTGAGGGCTAAGTCCCTACACTTGATACATAAAATGATTGAAATGAGAGTGTAGGGACAAACGGGATTATCATATACCCTCTTAACTCTTATTCTGAAAAGTATTTGAGTCCCTCTTTATTAATTATCTTGAAGATTATCCCTAACTGTACTTCATCTGTCCCCTCTCCTATTCTTCCTAATCTTACATCTCTGTAAGCCCTCTCGCATTTAGTTCCTTTAGCATAACCCATTCCACCCATGATTTGTACAGCTTTATCCACAATGTCGGTCGCAATTCTCGTTGACAAATACTTCAACACCGCAATTTTTCCTTCGTCCTTGAAAACGTCCTCAGTCTTGGCTACCGACTTTAATAACGCATTAAGGGAAGCTAGCTGAGCTACACTTTCTGCCAAATACCACTGTATACCTTGCTTTTCCACGAGTTTGGTTCCAAACAGTTCCCTACTCTTTGCCCACTCGAGAGCTTCCTCTAAAGCTCCTTCAGCTAAACCTAGAGCTATCGCTGAGATCGCAACCCTTCCCACTAGAAGGGCGTACTTGACTACCTCCCAGCCCTTGTTAACTTCACCTACGATATTGTCAGCTTCACAGTTGTTGAACTCAACTTCAGCCGTACCAGTGCCTCTGTTTCCCATCACTTCTATCTTATTCACCTTTACACATTCTCCTTTTCGTACTAGAAAAGTAGTTATAGACTTAAGGCCGTTTTCTCCGGTCTTTGCCGCAACGAGGTACACATCGGCATAAAGACCTTGAGTAGTCCACATCTTCTTCCCTTTGATCACCCACTTCCCGTTGACTTTTTCTGCCCTCGTCTTAATTGAAGCAACATCACTTCCTCCCTGAGGTTCGCTGAGGGCGAAAGCACCTATTAACTCACCCTTGGAAAGCGCATTCACAATATACTTATCTCCCCCATAAACTCTCAGTGGTTCTGTTACCAGTTCGCCCTGAGCGTCTTGTATGAGAGCTACAGAACCGCTAACCTTAGCAATTTCCTTCAAGATCAACGCCGTGTCAAGTAGGCTAAGCCCTTCGCTCATAGGTGCTAAAAACCCCATCTCCCCCATTTTTCTTACTAACTCTCTGGGGTACCAGTCCTCTTTGTCAATTCTTACTGCCAAGGGCTCTACATGTCTTTTCACGAATTCCCTTATGGAGTCAAAGATCAGTTCGTTCATATGTTATCTTTTGAAATAATTGTTAATAAATAAATGTGCAAAGTAAAATATATATGACAACTTATGTAATATAATTTTATGGACGCTAAGTTTTATGGTTTAGAGAAAGTGATCAAAGAATGGGAGGAAGCTAAAAAGAACCCTGAGAAATTCTGGGCTGAAAAAGCGAAGCTGATAACATGGTTCAGGAGACCTGATAAGATTATTGAAGGTCATCCACCTTTCGAGAAGTGGTACGTAAACGGGTTGTTGAATATATCTTATAACGCCGTTGATAGGCATTTACCAGAAAAGGGAGATAAGGTAGCATTTTATTGGGTTAACGAGAGGCTTGAGAGCAAGGCAATATCTTACAGAGACCTATACTTTGAAGTGAATAGAGCAGCTTACGTATTAAAGGAGTTGGGAATAAGCAAGGGTGAGAAGGTCTCGCTCTTAATGCCGAGTATCCCAGAAGCTTTATACTTCTCTTTAGCTGTTCACCGTTTAGGCGCTACTCTAGTCATCCATTACGTGGGGTTAAGTGCTGAGACACTATCCTATAGGCTTAACGATTGTGACTCTAAAGTAATAGTAGTAGCTAGTAAGGGCTTCAGGAACGGAAACGAAATAAGGATAAAAGACTTCGTCGATAAACTACTTAACGAGTATAAGACTCCGGTAGAGAAGGTTCTGGTCGTGAAGAGGGGCTATGATGACTTTAACGTAAATAAGAGGGACATAATATACGAGGAGGTTAAACCCAGGGGTAAGGTGGAAGTTGAGCCGATAGCCGTAGAAGCTAACGAAGTTGCCACAATATATTACACATCAGGCACAACAGGCAGACCAAAAGGTCTCACTCACACCAACGGCGGTTACGTAGTAGCATTAAACACGTCATTCAAATTGATCTTTGATCCAAGACAGAATGACGTGTGGTGGACTATTTCAGAGCTTGGTTGGCCAGTATGGCCCATGGCCAACGTGTACGTGATACCGGTCATGGGATTAACAGGTGTGCTCTTCGAGGGGTATATCGGTTATAAGCCCGACTTATTCTCAAGAATCGTCGAGAGATTCGGTGTGTCGTTAGTCTGGTCGTCCACAACGACCTTATATACGTTGAAGAGCTTAGGAGAGGAGTCTGTAAAATCGGGGGACATATCTACTTTAAGAATGATACTCAACACGGGAGAACCGTTAAACGTGGGGGCGTGGATGTGGTTGAGAGAACACATGCCTAACGTATATATAGCAGACGCGTATTGGATGACGGAACACCTCTACCCGGTCGCGGCTACTCCTTTCGGAATAGCAGAGATCCCATATAAGCCTGGTTCTGCGGGGATTAAGTTCCCAGGGTCAGAATTCGTAATAGTAGATGATGAGGGTAAACCTCTACCCCCTCAGAGTAAGGGCTATATCGTATTAAAACCGTATAGCCCGGCCTTAGCAAAGATGCATAAAGATCCTAACGGTGAAAGAGTAGTCAGGACTTATTGGTCTAGGTTTCAAGGTTATTTCTATACTGGTGATTACGGATATGTGGACAAAGACGGGTATTTGTACGTTTTGGGTAGGGCAGATGACGTGATAACAGCAGGGGAAAGAATAGGGACTATGGAAGTAGAGAGCGTGGTAGTCACACATCCAGCAATAGCTGAGGCTGCAGCAGTGGGTTACAAGAAAGATGGAGGCGAAGGGATATTAATAGTAGCAGTACCTAAGAAAGGTGTGTCTGAGAGCCCAGAACTGGAAAACATGATCAAGGAGTACTTGAGGAACAGCGGTTATATTGTTGATAAAGTAGTGTTTGTTAGGCGTCTACCGAAGACTAAGAGCGGTAAGATAATGAGAAGACTGCTGAGGGCTTTAGTCAGGGGAGAAGAAATAGGTGATATATCTACGTTAGACGACCCCTCAATAATAGAGGAGTTGAGGAAAGCATTAGGGCAATAGATTTCCACTTTCACGCCCCAGTAAAGGAGTTCCTCAGATATCTCGGTGAGTATGCTGAACCTACACTAAGATATTTCAACGCAAAGGTCGAGATAAAAGACCTAAAGGTTATCTTAGATGAAGTTGAAACATTAGGTATTGAAAGAGTTGTTATATTGCCTATAGACTCTACCACTTTCATGGGAAGAAGGATTCCAAATGAATTGATTGCAGAGATTAGAGATCCACGAGTTATAAAGTTCATCTCGGTTGATCCCTTAAAGCCAAATGCAGTTGAGGAGCTTGAAAAGGCGATAAAGGAAATAGAACCTCAGGGTGTTAAGTTTCATCCTCAGTTACAAGGATTTCATCCCTTAGACGAGAGGGCTATGAAGCTATACTCAGTAGTAGAAAAACACAACCTAATCGCTGTATTTCATACGGGCACTTCAGGCATAGGGGCTGGAGTAAAATCGAACATAAGGCTCGACTACGGTAGGCCAATATATTTCGATGAGATTGCGGTGAGGTATCCAGACTTGAAAATGGTCTTAGCCCACTTCGGCTGGCCGTGGACAGAAGAAGCTATTGCTATTTCACTACACAAACCCAACGTCTATTTAGACTTATCCGGTTGGGCACCAAAGTACATTCCTAAAGTTTTGTGGGACAATTCAAAAAGGCTAGCTGACAAGCTAATTTTCGGTTCTGACTTCCCCCTTATCAGTCCGGAGAGGTGGTTAAAGGAGTTTGATGCTATACCTATCGACGGTGAGATAAAAAAGAAGATACTGAAGGACAACGCAGAGCGTTTGATAAGATGATCATTCTGGAGGGATCTCCTTGTATATCTCCGATAATTCAATACCCTGTTTTTTCCTAATCTCTTTTGACGTTAAGTAAGTCACTGTCCCGGTCAAAGGTGGTATCACTATTGTAGCTAAGTTAAAGGCTGTATTACCTTGGAATATTACACTTCCGAAGGAGCTATTCAGGAACCCATAAAGCACTGTTAATACTACTACGAGAGATAACGTGAAAACCGATAACAGAGACGTAACAAGGATTTTGTTGTCGGATTTTCCGTATTTTATCGAGGATATTGCTACGATTAAGTAGTTCCAAATTACGAACCAGAGACCGTCAACTGCAAAGCTAACTGAGTAACCCAGATATACTTCTAAGAAGTTGAAAAGCATTGAGAGAGCTAGAGAGAACACGAGCGAGTATATAGGTATACCTCTCCTGACCTCAGCGAAGAACGAAGGAAGTAATCTGTCAAAGGACATGGAAAACAGTATCCTTGACGAAGCCCCAACGTTTATCATTGCGTATAGCACGTACCAACTTAGGGCTGAAATCACTAAGAATACCACGATGTACGGGTAGTTCAAAAAGGGATAAACGGCAAAGGAGAGGATGGACGAAGTTGACATTGGTAGGCTCCATCCGTTAAGTACGTAATTAATGTAATTTTGCTTACCGAAGCCTCTTTCGATCCCTATCACTAATAATAACGCGAACAGTGTTGCTACAGCGTAGGAGATAAGGTAACCAGCTATGAAGCTCTTTTTAACCCTCTTTATCTCACCGGCGAAGAACGCTGGAGCGTTAGTAAAGGCAAACATGGAAAGGACAAATATTGAGGAAAGAGATAACGTCTGTAAATTTACGTGAGGTGAAGTGAAGACTGGATAGCGATTAACTGTGAACAGTCCTACTATCATGAGGATTGTTCCTGCTATTTGAAGTAAAGTCAAATATCGGAACATCTTAACATAAAGTCTCTCCGATGACGATATGATGAAAACAATGAATATAACTAATGTAGTAACTACGAAAAGCTCTAGAGGAGAGGAAGTTATTGCATTCCCAATGTCTATCAAACCTTTGTTACCTAGCACGTACCCTAGTGATTGTAAACCTGGCACAATTACCATAATTACCTCTAACATAGCTAAGACCGGGAAACCCATAGTAAAAGCCATGATAAGCGACATACCTAGAACACTACCCAAGAACGGTCCCATAACCCTAGATACGAAAATATAGTCACCTCCGGATCTCGGGATCAAAACCGTTAATAAGTAGTAATTAATGACTACCGGTACCATTAATAATGCGCCTATGATCACAGCTAATGTCCAACTGGCTTCGGGTAGAAAGGCTGCTACGAAGAGAGGGTAGGCTACGCCTGCTGCAGGACCGAGAAAGGAGAAGTTAAGTGCAAACGCGTCAAAAGTGCTGAATTCCTTGACGAAACCGGTAGACTCACGGAGGAATTTCATATTCGTGAGAGTAACAGCCTTATTTAAAAAGTTAAATATTAAAGAGGAAATGATTCTACGCTAAGAAAACACGTCAAAGTTCTTAACTAGTATGGGTACAATACGTTTATTACGGAAGACTATGAGATTTTTAAAAACTTTTAGGCGAGACGCATAAGGTATAATCTAACGTGTTATCCCTTTTGGATTACTGTAGGCCCAAGGGAATCACGACCTGCGACCTAATATAGTATCATCTGACAATAATATATATAACATGCTTTCAGTTCAAGGTTTCGATTTCGGCGGGTTCGTACACTGTATGAGGACTTCGATCGGCGATAGGTACATAGCCGACGCACTGAGTTTCCTCTTCGCGATTAAGATTCATTCTGACATATCTCAGTTTGCTTTGACTTCAAAAGGTGTGATCTACGAAGGTGACACGAGCGGCGTTTTCATTGGTTCATGTGATCACTTCAACGGATATGTCAACCACTTCGGTGAAGGCGTAGTCCTGAGCACAGCCGTTAAGGTCTGGGAGTACATACACGGTAACAACCAAGTGAAATTTGATGATGTCGAAAAGGAATTCCTGAACGCTTTCCTTAACAAGAAGATGTGAATGCCATTTAACAGTTGCCCTCGTTAAGTGATCTGTTTTCTTTAATCTGTTCTCATTGGAAAGACGCTAGCATCATACTAACCCCTGGCCACGGTACGTCATAATAAATGACTTTACCGGAAGTAGGTCTTACTATACCTAACATAACGTACAATGGCTTTAACTCTCCCTCCGGAGAAGAGTTCTTAAACTCCTTAGGGAAAAGCTGTTGTATTTTGACTATTTCCTCAAACTTACCCTCTTCTATTAAATCCTGAAGGATGTGGTCGAATACGAAGAACGTGTAGGTATCGACCCCGAGGGAATATAAGTCGAGCCTATGAGTCGGTGAGCTTGTAGCTATGACTATTGGCTTCCTGCCTATATTCCTAAGCGTTTCACCTATCTTAACACCCAAACGGTAGTGTTCTTCAGGTGAACGATTGCTAATGGATATGGTTATACCCTTAATACCTCCGTCGGGGAACATATAATATAACGGGATCCATCCACCGTGATCAAGCCCCCATCTGTAGTCCTTTTTAAGAAAAGTCGAAAGCTTCTCCACTACCTCAACGTCATTAGGCATCTCATAGCAATACTGGTAAAGTTCCTTAGGAAACCCGTAATAGTCTTGTATGCATTTAAGCCTCTCTCCAGCTTCTATTAAGTTGTCTTCACCCCAGTTCATAAAGTGAGGAGACAATACTACGACCAGATCGGGCTCGTATTCTCTCCTTATTTTTTCTCCTAATTCCCTCAGTTGTTTCTTAAAAGGTAAGTCCTCTATTAGGATAGTCGGAGAACCGTGACTTACTAGTAGCCCTAACACAAGTAAATCTCGTAATGTGAAGTTATAACCATTACCTTACTTTGAGGTAATTGAAAATTTTGGTTAAACCTCTGAATCTCTCTCCTATTATTCAGTTAATTCCATTTTATGTCACAATAAGTTACACTAAGTGGTGAATAACTAAACAATTTTGAGGTGATTTGATTACCATAAGTAGATTTATTAGTCTTTAAGAGAAATAATAGATGATAATTATGAAAGTAGTAGTAATTCATGAATGGGATGATAACCAGAAAGACGCTGTTACAAACTTTTTCAATCAGTTAGTTAACATGGCTAAGGACAAGAAACTTCCTAAAGGTATGAAACTTGAAAAAGTGGAAATTTCTCATGAGAATAAGACGGCAATTTGTGAGTGGGATGTGGATAGCATGGACATGTTAATGCAAGCTGCGAAGCAGTTTAATATAAATTGGAGAATTAAGGCCTTGACACCTCAGGTATTATACGAGCACAAGGGAAGAATATTCTGAATAGAAATTCTTTTTTACTTTCTCTTTTAGCATCCTCCTCTATATAATTGGTAAGTCTTACAACGAGAAGGCACAGAATTTAAGATAAGCTTATTCACTTTTGAACTCTGACTCATCTCTATCTTTGATTATAAAGAATTGGAAAGTAGTATACATGAGATCGTTAAAATACCCATATTAAAAGTTTAGCCTTAGCCAAACGGTATTTAGTCCTACCTGGGTTAAGCCTTATTGCTTTTACGTGTATCGTCGTATATGTATAACATCATTAAAACTATTTCGTAATGACAGTCGTTAAAATTACAAGCCTTTACACTTTAAGAATATTTCTAGTGATTGTAGTATCAACTATCTCCTAATGGAGAAGATCTCTACATATCGGTATGTCACCCTTGTAGACAAGGGATTTATCGTCAAAATAAAAGGTCTTAACCTCAACCTTAACTCCCTCCTTCAATGCCCTCAGAAAAGTCTCAGAGAACTTTTTATCTGTTTCGAAGTTAGGAGAAAAACAAGTAGCGTCACTCCTCATCACCAAGATCAGTATAACAGCATTATGACCTTCCCTCTTCAGCTTTATCAACTCCTCAATATGTCTCCTACCTCTCTCCGTTGGAGCGTCGGGAAACAACGCTACTCCGTCTTTGACTAAAGTACACCCCTTAACCTCTACGAAAGTATCGTCGAAAACGAAGTCCAGTCTACTCTCTCCAACTCTGACCTCGCTCTCAGCATCAGTAGGGAGGAATTTTCTAGCTATCTCGCTATGAATACTGGAGTCCGTGACAACCCACTCCTTACCGCTCCATGCTGCAGTTACTTGACAATCAGTCTTCCTATTGCCCTTAACTTCCCTTATGAGGATCCTATTACCTGGATAAATCAACTCCTTTAGCCTACCGGGGTCGTGGAGATGACACTTTCTTCCTGAGACTGTTATCACTGTAAAGCGGTTAGGTCTTTCCTTTACTATTTCCTCCTTTAAAGCTGGAAAAGTGTAAACGATCACTAGCGAGTGAATTGTTTGTCCCCTTTTAAAGTTTTTATTACATACGTTTTCCCATAGAATTCACGGAGTGAACCATCATGCTTGTTTTTAGATAAAAAGGGTTTTTCGCTCTAGATTTGGAAGGAAACATGGTTATGGCGAGATAAGTCAATAATGCAACTTGGAAAACTTCTCTTATTGTCTCCTAAGATACCTTGGGGAGAGACCCAACTTCAGAGCGGTTAAAGAGAGGTTATCCTTAACTAGGTAAAGAAAAGAAAGTAACGAAATTGCCCAAATTATACCGGAGAGTTCAATATTGATCCCCCTCATCAGGTAAGAAAGGAAGGAAGTCAAAACGGGAAACCATACATAATCGTAATTGTATCTACTCGTTGAGTACACTATGCACGAAAAGAAGAGGGGAGCCATGACGCCTAAGAAGAAAGAGTGTAGAGTGCTTCCCAAAAATAACGCTAAGATGGGAGTTACGGATACTGAGAAAAGAGTAAGAGAGGCACTCAGATTCATTTTATATCCTGTCCTAACGATCATTAGCAAATATAAGACTCCCACAAAGTAGTATAAAGGTCTAATAATTACCGAAAGTACCAAGAAGAACAATAAGGGCAATTGGTTCCTGCCGAAAACCGGTTTAGTCCTCAAAGTAGCGGTGAAAACACCTATATTTACTCCTAACGTGTAGGTGATGAGGGGGAGTATTAGTAGCCAATAATGTGGGTATAAAGACCAGCCTATTATAGATAAGAAGGGAGAGGAAAGGACGAGGAGGTTCACCGGAAATTTACCACCGTAAGTCATCACATCCTTTAGAGCCCATATTTCCGTCGCAGTAAGGCTTACTGACGCTAGTACCTGAAAATAGGGGATCGGGATTGATAAAAGAATTAAAGTAAGTATTTGTAGGGCAAAATACTTAGTTGCAGGAAAGAAGAGCCTTTGGATCATGCCGAAAAATAACGAGTAAGCTCCTAAAAGCATGAAATAGGGGTGATCGGAAGGGTTAAACCTCAGAGAAAGACCTCCTATAATCCAGTAAATCACGGCGAGGATCATGTAAGGGACGTTTACTCCCCAAGGTTTAATTTCCTTAATACTATCCACAGATACTAGTTACGGTACGGTAATAAAAGTTGATCGTGAGTACGAAGACGGTGCTTATTCCTTTATTTCTCCGCAACTTCTATATATGTCCCTTACAGCCTTTAAGTCTCTCAGCGCTATCATGGGATCCATCGGTACTTCACTATCCCTTTCTACCGCGTTAATAAAACCCTTTATCTCCTCCTTAACCGCGTTTACTTTCTCGGTCGAGATAACTTGGGTCTCTCCGTTCTTCCACTCCACTATTAAATCGCCGTAAGGTTTGATACTGACCCTACTTCTGGTATCCTCTTTAATAGTTCCGTTTTCACCATATATCTCAAAGTGCGGGAATTCGCCCCTTGACTGTGAAGTCCAAGAGTAGACTAAGTTTCTCACTGCCCCGTTCTTAAATTTAAACACGGCAACCGTAGTATCTTCTCCCTCAAGTCCAGAAAATGTTGAATTACATGACGCATAAACGCTAGTGTAGTCTCCCCCTAGGTTCAACAGCGTATCTACGAAATGTATACCACCGTCAATCAGTGCTCCGCCTCCCATCAAATCCTTTACTCTCCTCCACCCCTGAGGCGAATTAAACCTCGTGTTCCTCACCAGGATTAGCGAAATACTTCCCAACTTTTCCATTAGCTCTTTTGCCTTCCAGACTGATGGATCAAAGTAGTGATTCTCTAGTACCATGAACTTTACTCTAGTTGCCTTTGCTGTCTCAATTAACCTCATCGCCTCTTCCTCATTTCTAGCAATAGGTTTTTCTAACATAACATGCTTCTTATTCCTCATAGCTGAGACTCCCATAGGTTCGTGAGCATCATGGCTCACCACTAAGTCTATGATGTCCACATTGGAGGTAAGGACTTTTTCGTAGCTCGTGAAATAACCTTGAGCATCGAACTCCTTGTAACACTCTTTTGCGTACTTCTCAGTCCTGCTGAAAACGTACACTTCAAGTTCACGGTCTTTTCTCAACTCAGATAGAGCGTTTAAGTGGACTCTGCCGAAACCTCTACACCCGACTACGGCTATTTTCATAGATAAGTATTTAACTACGTCTTATTTAGCCTTAGCTGAAAAGGGAGTGGGCATATTTCGTTTAATGTTTTAGTTTAATGTTTCAGGATAAGAGCAGTTCCCACAAACATTAATATTAAGGATGTGTAAAACAACGGCTTCCACTTAGTGACGGTTTTAGGAGCCCTCAAACTCAACGTATATTTGCTTATTACTTCCGAAATCCACTTCTTGTTCCCCGCATCGTAAATGTGGATCTTAGGGTATATTTCTTTATAAATATCGAAAACTTCGTATAGAGAGGGTAGGGTAATGTAGATGTTCGAGGAAATCCCTATTTATCTCAAAGTGGGCGTCGATAAATCCGTTGGAAAAAATTCTGACGTGAAGCTCCCAAATCTTTAAGAGCTTTTTCGACAAGGAATATTTCTCACCCTTGTGAAAAGTGAGCCTTAAGTCCTTAAACCCGTGATTTCTCAGAACTTCTGCCACACTATCGATGAGGTAAGGAGGAACGAAAAGTCTCAAATTACCCTCCCTTTGGACGTATTTCCTCGGCAATACCGACTTTTTCCTATCGTGGTACGTTACTTCTGCAGGGAGTGAAGTGATGAGTGTTTCGTAATTTACTTCCACTAGATATTTTCCTCTTCGGTGTATTAAAGTGTTTAATCAGAAAACCCACGTGTTAAACTTCGCTTAATTTTTTTTTTGTATGATCTCGTTAACAAGCATATTATAGCGGAATAGTCACTTTATGAGTCTCTAAAGGTCACTAGAAGAGATGATTCCACATTCAAATGCAGAACCAGCTGCTCAAGGTCATTTTTTATATTTACGGAATTGTCGAATAGGGGTGAATTACAACTATACGACCCTTTATGCTTTTAGGACTTAAAGATATAAGGAGCTAATCTGTCCCCATCATAAATAGTGAAGTCCCCTTACCCAGACTTTGTAAAAGCGGTGATAACTCATGATTGATATTAGACAGTTCACGAGTGTGGATATAAATTAGGGACAGAAAGATTTATTAGGGTTAGTTAGGGCGATTTATTGCACGTTAGAGAGAAAAGGAAGATGATGAGGAAGCTGAGGGAGAGGAAGGAAAACAGACAGCTACGGGGTGATGGGAGCAATGCTCTAAGCCCAGCAGGGATAAACCTAGATGTGAGTCCCGTGCCGTTGGGCTCTACAGCCACCCATGACCCCACGGGATTGGAGCCCTGTGGATGAGGTGGAAGTCCTTAGAGGAGACACAAAACAACACTAAAATACTCAGGATGACCCTCTAGGGACAAACGGGAGCTAAGTTATTAAGTATTTCCCTGAACTCCCTGCTCCTTTCTCGCTTACCAGAGAATGTGATTGATGACGTAATTAAGATTTAATTATAGTAGCAATACGCTACAACTTTCTATATAAAGATTCAGTTCAATCAGTTCTTTCTTACTTTCCTCTATCTTACTAAACGTATTGGATTACTAGTTTTCCTATTTATTACGAGAAAATTTTTAGCTAGGAGCTTCAAGTATCATTTAATGAACGGAAAGAAAATATTTGCCTCATCTCTTTTAGTCGTCCTATTTTTAATACCGATGTTCTCACTAGTTCCTACGGCACAAACTCCTAAACACATAGTTATGTACCAACAGTACATGTCAAGGCTAATGGTAACTCATTCAGGAATAACTTACGATTACTCTTACACTGCATATAACACGACTAATGAACAACAGTCTACAATTTCTTATACCAGTTTCCACTACGCCGTGGAGACCGGCAAACTACAAACCTATACTGGAAATATAGTGGTGACTGTATCGCCATTCTCAATAAATGTTACTTCCCAAATACCACAATTGGCAAGGGTGCTCTTAATTGAGCCTAACGTAATAGAGGAAGTAGTATGGGCGGGTTTCCTTAATACTACCAGCACCATTTCCGGTTTAGCCTATTTCAACTCCAGTGCAGAACTAGTTCTACAGTTCCTCAACGGTAGCACCTTTGCCAACGTGACTTTAACGATCTCCCATAAGACCTCACAATATGTTTTGAGCGAGAGTTTACCGTTAGTGAAAGTGTCTTTACAGAAAATAGGTGAAGCTTCATTTACACTAACTGTGAATTCTACTACCCCAGAAAGGTATAAAAAAATTCATTTTGAATCTGAGGGAGTACAAGCTGAGGCACCATATAACGTAACAGTAGCGTACTATAACGGCACTTATGTTCCCGCGATGATCTGGGAAGGAGAGGGTCAGGGTTCTATCTCATTACCATCCTTACAAGCTGAAGAAAATGTGGAATTTAGTGCAATAGAATTCTTCGGCATTAACGGTAGCACATTAGCATATCTAGAGAACGCGTTCAGCTCAAGCTACTTATCCCATCAGGGTTTCCTCTTCAATGTAACGTTTAACCAAGTTGAGTCCCACATAAGGGTAGTAATAAATGAAGGGGTGCCTTATGCCAAGGCAAAGACGATGAGTATGGTTAACATTAACGGTAATATAGCCATAGTGAGTATAACTAACAACGGAGTGGAAAGTACTGCTAATGTAAACTTCTATCACCCTGTGTACATTGTTTACCCCGCATCACTGGTTTACGTAAACGTTAGTGGTTCAGGAGAGTATGTGATAATATATCCCAACAGTTCTTACGTAACTGTAAGTGTGGTAACTCCTCAATCTGTAAGTGTAAGTAATGTGACGATCGGAGGTAAGTCCTATACAGCCCAAGTAGTCAATGCCAGCGGGAGTGGATACATAATGTTTAACGTTAGTTTGTTACGAAACGAGAGTTTTGCAGTGTTTAAGCAGACTGCGGATGGTATGGTTGAGCTTAACCCTGAAGACTACTTTGTTTATCATGGTAAAGTAGTGGTTGTAGACGACCCATCTACTACTTATTATGTAGTTTATGGTTATACTAGTGCAAGTTCGGGCGTAATGTCGAATTATATAATTCCAATTGTGGGAATTATAGTAGTGTTAGTTATAGTCGGAGCAGTTCTATTATTGTTAAAGAGGAAATAAAGACTATGTTTTTTCTCTTTTCACTAATTTCCCTTATCATCTCTGATTCTATCTTTAATTGATCTAGACTTCTATACCACTCTCATTCACTTTAGTAATCCTCAAATAATTCGTCATAATACTGTAAGACCCTTTCTGCTACATTTATCGTATACTTATAGAGGACGCAAAGGAAACTATGATTTTCCCATTGTAAGATACAAAATTCCCCTTCGTTCCTCCTTTTACCTTTTGGAAAGGTGCTTGCTATTTAAAACTCTACTTCCCTTACGACTACTTACTCTTTACTGCTAGCCACGGCTCATCTTCTACGAAGAACTTATCCGTAATTAACGGCTCCCACCACCATTTGCTATTCAAATACCACTCGTAAGTTTTTCTCAGTCCTTCCTTGAAGGGTGTTACTTCATACTTCATAGTAGTCGTCATACAATACCTTCTGTCGTGACCAGGTCGATCTGAGACGAATTTTATCCTAACCTCTCTGCCACTAACTTCCTCTAACATCTTCAGTACCTCAAGCACGTTATATCTCTGTCCACCCGGGATGTTATAAGCTTCTCCTCTCCACTCCGCTTTGCTCATCACGTCGAAAATTATCCTAGCAGTGTCCTCTACGAATATCCAATCCCTTTCAGCTTTACCATCACCATACACGGGTACATGCATACCTAGAAGTGTCCTGATTATAGCCTTTGGTATTAACTTTTCAGGGAACTGTCTGGGGCCATAATTATTAGAAGGTCTCACTATAATCGCGTTTATACCGTAAGTCCTCACGTAAGCCTTTACAAATAGGTCTGCTGATGCTTTAGAGGCGCTATAAGGTGATGAGGGTCTTAGAGGTGAGTTTTCATCTCCGCACTCCTCACCGTATACCTCGTCTGTTGAAATGTGGATGTATTTAAAACCGAACTTCCTTGAAGCCTCAAGTAAGTTTACGGTACCGAGCACGTTGGTGGTTACGAAATCCTGGGGTTTGTAAATCGATCTATCTACATGAGTCTCAGCTGCGAAATTAATCACTACATCAGGTGAATAGTCTTTAATTATGTCGTGTATTTGGTCGCTCCTTACGTCAGCCTGGATAAAGTCGTGGTCTGTCTCCTTAAGGTTTTCCTTCCTCCCTGCATAGGTTAATAGGTCGACAACAAGGGGTCTGATACCCCTCTTGTTTAACTCCCTTACGAAAGCAGAACCTATGAATCCCGCTCCCCCAACTACGATGATTTTCATAGTATCACCGAAGAGTTCTCGCCTATAATTAATTTTTGCCACCTTCCACCCTTTTCAACAGTAGAGTTGTTGCCTATTAAAGAGTCCATTAGTGTCACTCCCCTTATCTTAACGCGGTCAAGGATTACACTGTACTCTATCTCACTGTCTGATATTTCACTCTCATCGCCAATGGAAGTGAAAGGTCCTATATAGGAGTTGACAATTTTAGTACCACTTCCTATGTAAGTTGGTCCTCTTACCACAGAGTTCTTTATTACAGCTCCTTTCTCAATTATCACTCTGCCGTCAATTGTAGAGTTCTCTATTGCACCTTCAACCTTCCTTTCAGCGTATCTGTCTAACAAGAACGCGTTAGCCTCTAAGATATCCCTTGGAGTTCCCGTGTCCTTCCACCAACCCTGAATTATTTCATAATCTACTTCCCTTCCTCTGTCTATCAGCCCTTGTATTGCATCTGTTATCTCAAGTTCGCCTCTCCAGCTTGGTTTTAACGATTCGATAATATCAAAGATCTCCCTCGTAAACCCATAAACACCTACTAGGGCTAAGTCAGAAATCGGTTCTTTAGGCTTCTCGACTAGTTTTATGACCCTCCCGTCCTTTATCACGGCTACGCCAAACCTGTTAGGGTTTTCAACCTTAGCGAGTAGGATTGAAGCCGAGCCCTTAAAAGAGGAGAACTTACTCAGGTCGTAAGGAACCACGTTGTCCCCTAAGTAAACTAAGAACCTATCCGACACTACGTCCTTCACTTTATAAACAGCATCAGCTAGTCCTCTAGCTTTACCTTGATAAACGTAGGTTATCCTAACCCCAAACCTACTACCGTCACCGTAATAGTCTACAACACGTGTTGGTGTGTTATCGCCTAAGATAATTATTACGTTCCTTATCCCTGCGTCCCTGATCTGTTCTAAAACCCACTGTGAAACCGGTTTCCCTGCTACTTTTATCAACTGCTTCGGACCGGTGTGGGTTAACGGTCTAAGCCTTGTCCCTTGACCCCCGTGTAGGATTACTGCCTCCATCTCATACCACCATACCGTCTAGGTCTAAAGTGTAAAAATCAACAGATAAAAACTTCCTAGCCTTGGAGGAGTCCAAAGAGGAGTCGAAGGGTCTCTTAGCTACCCACCCTTTAATCTCATCTACTTCCCTCACTTCTCCTGACAAATTGAACTTTTCCTTAATCTTTAATGCTAACTCATAACGCGATATCCTCTCACCTGCAACGTTTAGTAAACCGGTTTTTCTAAGGGTTAACAACTCCTCTATAGCTGAAGCGAGTTTTCTTGCGGAAATAGGTGAGTAATAACCTTTATACGCGAAGACTGTCTTTCCCTCCTTTAATGTCTTATACACGTAGACTGGAAATCCCTTGTGCCTGAACACTCCAGAAGTCCTTATAACAAGACTGTCGTCATATGATAAAGCAAAGGCCTCTCCTATTAGCTTGGTGAGTCCATAATAGTTTATTGGGTTGGGTAAGTCCTCTTCTTTGTAGTTGCCCTTTATTCCATCAAAAATGTAGTCTGTGCTAATGTGAATAAAGTAAGCATCTATTATCCTACTTGCCCTCACCATGTGCCTTACTGCTTCAGCGTTTATTTTATATGCCTTCTCTTTTTCTGTTTCACACTTGTCTACGTCAGTCATAGCTGCAGTGTTTATTACAACTTCGGGTCTAGTCTTGATTATGAAATCTTCCAGACGTATAAATTCGGTTATGTCCAGCTTATAACCGTCAGGGATTTCTGATGAGTTGTACAACTTGATGACTTGATGTTTATTAGAAAGTAATTTGCCTAACTCAATGCCTAACTGACCCGCGGCTCCAATCAGTAATATTCGCATTGCACTTATTATTCAATAGAAATTATAAATCTTTTTTTTCTAATGTAAGTTAGTGGAATAGAAAAATGATCTTGTAGAATATAATTAATAAAAAGTGATGAATAAAAAGGATTAATTATACTATGAGAATGATGGAGAGACCCTCGTATAACGTAAATATAACCTACAACCAATTAATAAGAACACGGTAGGGTTTAGGGAAACACTTCAGCCCAATCTAAAGGAGGGCATTGGCTGTCCTTATCGCTTAATATGACCTCTTTTATTTCCCAGTCGATATACGAGTAGTTAATGCACCTCTCGTGTTGAGGTGAATAATCGTTATGCGTGACGAAGTAAACGACTAAGGAGTCTTCAAGAGCTTGAAAACCATGGGCAAATCCCGGTGGGATCCATAGCATGTAGTGGTTTGACTCACTTAACTCCACACTTACGTACTTTCCAAATGTTGGAGAAGACCTTCTAATATCTACTGCGACATCTAATATTTTCCCTTTGGGGACGAACACGAGCTTCCCTTGTTCCTTTGGTGTCATCTGATAATGTAAACCCCTCACTACTCCTCTAACTGAGAAGGACATGTTAACCTGGAGTGGTATTGGAATGTTATATTTACTGAAATCTGTAGACTTAAACACTTCAAGGAAGAACCCTCTTTTATCAGGAAAGGTCTTTGGCTTTATTAAGAGTACTCCCATACCAAGGTCTTCAAAATCAAAAGGCATGATTTGAAATTAACTTTCGTATATATAAAATGATTTTAATAAAGTTACCCACGTTTAACTAATTTTTAAAATCTCTTCTTCTTAAAAATTTATATGAAATTCCAATTTAAACTAGGTCAATAATACCTTTAGAAGACCTTCAAACCTTGTAGCATTATGAGATCTCAAGCAATAAGGAACTGAAACAGAAGATAGTAAAGTACAACGTCAACTGGAGTAAGATGATCTTGCAATTCGTTAACGAGAAGTTATAGAGACTTGAACACGCGAAGAGAGATGTTGAGATTCTTAAGTGGTTGGAGTTTTTAGACATGACGGAGTAAAAGAGGTGGCGAAAAAAGAAATAGTTGCTGATTCTATACCTCTCCCAAGAGAAATTAAAGCAGAAGCAAAACGCATTGAGGACTTCATGTTTCTGTGTTATTTACCATAGACGGTGAATATGAAGATGTAGGACGGCATAACGCTGTAGATAAGATAATAGGAAAATTAATGTTAGAGAGAAAATTACCAGCTAACTCATATATAATGCAAGTCAGTGGAAGATTAGGATATGAGATAGTAAGTAAAGCAATAAAGGTCGGTATCCCAATAATATGTGGGATATCAGCACCTACTAGTTTAGCAATTGAAATAGCAGAAGAGGCTGGAGTTACTAAGTTTTTTACGTGGAAGAAGCTTTAATGTCTATACTCATAAGGAAAGGATAATATAAAAATCTAATTCACGCTAAGTTATAGATAAATTCATAGAAATGAGATAGATAATATTGTGAAAATTTTAAAACTAATATAGCTTATTTTAATTAGATATACCTAAATATTAATTATTAATAGTTATATGGTCTCTTCAACGGTTATCGTTTTTAATATATTATTGGTCTAACCTTCATTCTTAAATAAGGAGCTATGCCTCCGTGTTGATCATCAATATAACCACTTCTAGCTTCTTGGGTCAAGGCATCAATAGTGAGAAGCTCTTGTAAAGGGATAGCTATCTCCCTGACTACTATATCTCCTTTTTCTATCAGCGTTACTCTTCTTGGAAAAATCCTTATACTGTTCTTTACTAACTCACTCCTTTCAACACCAGTTATAATCAACCCCTCTTTAGTCTCCTCCCTTAACTCCTCTAAACTCCAGTCCCCGTTCTTAACGATTAGGTTGAAATAATCTGGCTTAGGGATCACACCTCTGGCGTTTCCCGGCTCACCTGTACCTAGTGTTCCTAAATAACTCAACACGTAACCGTCTCCAATGACCTCTTTTCTCCTAGTCCTCACCCCCTCGTCATCAAATGTAGAGAAACCGATGAGGTTTGGGTTCAAAGGGTCATCGAATACAGTCACATTCTGTGAAAACCTCTCTTCAAGCTTCAGCATAGGTCTGTCAGCCCTTAGCATGGATATAACGTGGTGGAAAAGATGAAGTGTTGCCTCTGGGTCTAAAATACCGTAAGTCCGTTCTAAGCTAAACACCCTTAACTGTGTAGTCTCCTTAACCGTATCCTTTAAGTAGTCTATTACCGTGGGGATATCAGAAGGGTCTCCAGCATAGGAGAACTTAACACCTTTGTATTCCACAATGTTAACCACTTTTTCTTCTACGCATTGGTCAACTACACGAGTGAGTAACTTAGAAATAGCATAACCTTCGGTAATTCTGATCCTCTCGGCTTTGGAAAACTGATCTACTGTTGGAGACCTATACGAAGTACATGGTTCGTGTTCTGGGATTTTGGCCTCATTTACCTTAGTTAAAGTCCACCCATGCCCCGTGAAATAGCGAGTAGCTGTTACTTCTCTGTACTCCTTAAAGTTACCGTGAGGAGTTATGTGATAAATGACCTCCTTCACGGTAAAAGTCTGCACATTATAATATTTATGTCAGAAAACTTAAGCTTACCGTGATGTTAAGAGTCATTAGGGATTGTATGACGTTAAATATTGAGAGTTTCTCTCGCACCTTAAAATTAAACCTTTTTACCAAATGTTAAGCATCATGAGAAAAGGTTTATAATTAATATGTGAAGGGAATATACAGTCTTTGAGGAAAATTAAGGGAGATTAGCTGTAAGTAGTGAAGTTAAAGTATTAACATAGGGGGATTTAGCCTTTAAGTTTTATATGAAGATAAGAGGCGAGTTAGAGGCAGGTTAAAGTCTAGAGGAGGTGAAGGTATAGATGAATCAACAACTCACCGAACGTGGTATAGCCTTATCGTTTATCCCTTCTTTCACGATTCCACATTAGTACTACTGTTGTGAGATGTTTTTGTCCGTGGCCGGAACATTCCTTCAAAGAACCAATGCACGCTTACCCCTAACTAGTGGGGAAATAACCTACCCAAGTGAGCAGTGTTAATTATTGATCAAGAGGTCATCGATAGAAAAATCTTTTGTAATACCATGCCTTTCTAGGTGGTGAGGAAGTAGGCTCTACTAAAACTACGTGATCTCGTGAAAAGGTGTTTCTTCCCTTCTTAAGGAATAATCCCAAAACATTATTTCAAATCTAACACTTGCAGAAAAAGGTTTTAGCAAGTTTTCGTCAAACTCATATGAGTTTAAAGCTTCAAGAATCGCATCAACCCTCATTTTATAGTCCTCTGAAGCATAAAACTCAGCCCATTTAGAATACAGCTCGTTTGGAGAGCCTATAACAAACTTTCCAACTTCGTAATAGCCCCACATGCAAGGGGCCCAAGCTGATAAAAATTCCTTCCAACCTTTAGTGGAGTAATAATACAAGTGGCGAGTGTATGCATAATTTGCTAAGTTATACCCAGTCCTCATTATTTCCTCGTGAGTTATGTTTAGCTTATTCAAGAGATAATTGTGTACTTCCATTCCCTTGTCCCTAGTTAAAAGTATAGAGGATAGGACTTTAGTAGCCTGGTTAGTAGGTGCAAATGAGGAGGCCCTCATGAGACTCTTTAACATTACCTCTACGTACTTAGAATCCTGAATTAAATAATAACGGAAGGACTCTAACGGTAGGGTACCGTCCCTCATTTGCTTGACGAATTCATGTTTAACGTATTTTTCCCATAGATCTCTTACTTTTTCCCTTAATATTTCAGAAGTCTTCATAGTAAGCCTTTACGTTCAAGAGGTATTTATAGTTAATTATAAGGTTGTAACTTACAGAGTCTAGTTTACTTAAAAATTATATAATATCAGGCTTATACTTGATAAATAATTTCTCAAATTAGTTTCTATTCTCTTCCTAGGTAGATAATATTGTTTTTACGAGCAGGAAAATTTTTCCACAGAGTTACACATCCTAAAATTCTAGAAATCCTTTTTTATTTATTTATGCTTTTAGTATTTATAAGCTTTTTCTAATACTTTCCACTAGTGATCATAATATCGGATTGTAAAGGTTAGAATATTGCTTATAAATAAATTTATATAAGTTGTATGAAGTAATTGTAAAACATTTTTCATTATTAAACGAGGAGATTAACGAGCTTAACCTTCTATTGAAGTAGGCAGATAAATAAGTGAATGAATGCTAGTATTAAAGCTAAAATAGCGTGTTTATTAGCTAGGGAACTTACTAGAGATGCCAGTTTTTCTGTTCCTTGTTGTACTACTGCTTCTCTTATCTGATGAAAAACTGTTAAGATCAACACAGCTGGTGAAGGTCGTTGTTAACATCATTAGATAGATGATAATCATACTCTTCTCTAATCGAAAATAAAAAAGTATTAAAATTTATCTTATCTCAGTCTATACTTCTTTAATAATTTCTTTTACTAAAATCCCCCAAATTACAGGACTCCCGATATAATGATCCAGGTAAACGTCTGGAAACCCCGTAATTACATTTATTCTGGAGGGTTGATTCCAAACCATCCCTCTCTCTACTAACGCCTTCCACTCTAGCTCCAATATTTCATTCCACTCTTCCAGTCCTAACCAAAGTCCCAAAGTGGCAGTCGCAAATACTAACCTTATCCAAGAGCTCTTAGTTTGGGGCGAATACTCATAAGGTGAGCCATCCAAGTTAATTGCGTTAGGGACGCAGCATAAGTGCTTACCCTTTTTTATCCTGGTATAAGCCTCCCTTAACGCCGTTCTTATCTTGTCTTTGTCGTAAGGTAAGTCCAATAATTCAGCCCACCAAAAGGCTATGAACTGACCGAGGAATAGAGCATCAGTACGGGGCTCCTCCCACGCCTCATAAAATTTTCCATTCCATCTCAACTCCTTCAACGACTTTTCAGCTAATCTTCTTGCTCTCTCTGCCGTATCTTTATCACCCACCAATTCAGCTATTTTCTCCATTGCCTCAGATGCAATGTATGTCATTGACGTAATATATGAATCATAACCTTTTACTGGGTTAACGTCAAACGCATCATCCCCACTACCCTCTTTTAAGGGCACCTTATCCCTTAGCCAAGAGAACGCCTTTAAGATATAGGGATAGAACTCCCTTAAAAACTCAATATCTTTTGTTACTTTATAATACCTATACACTTCCAAGATAAGGGTTAAGTTAGTATCTTTCCATTCAGGAGGTGCCGTAGTTCCATCGGTAGGAGCTTCGAAGGTTAAATAGCCTAAGTCGTGTGGCACGTAACCGTCTTCCCTTATAGCCTTAAGGAACATCTCTAATACCCCTCTCTCTAACTCAGGGAATAAGTACAGTACGGGGAGGGAGCCTGCATCATAAGTAAGTCCACCTATAGTGTTTAGTAACGGGAGGGCTTCTGGTGCTTCCATTATGCCAAACCTAGAGTCTTTAGTTAACCACGTTGACGAGGAAAGGATGTATGCCAAGTTGGATATGATTTCCCCGAAAGGTCTATCGGGAAACTTAATCGTCTTTTTCTCTAGTTCATCAAATTTTTCAAGGAAATACCTAGCTACTTCTTCAGAGTCTTTAAAGAAATTAGAATAGTAATGGGTATAAGGGAAGGAGTGAGTAGGGTTATTAAAGTACCAGCTTAACACACACTTAACTTCATCTTGAGAGATTACCATACCAGCAAAATCGTCCCACATTCCCCTTGCTTCTCCATTCAGAGGGAAAAGGTTGCCATCCATGAGTCTTAGCCAAGGTTCTGGGGACTCATAGAGCTCTTTAACCCAACCGTTTTTTAACACCTCTTGTGGTGGTAGGTTAATGTTGTACTGGTGGATTACCTTTCCGGAGTCACAAATGAAGGTCATGTCACCTTTTGCAGGGTCATAATCGTTACTCTTTACGTTCACCATTTTAAAGCCGTTCTTTATAGGGATATTCTTTCTACCTATAATGAAACTCCCCACGAGATTAGCTACAGAGATTGCGATTATTCCCTTCTTAGTTTTTACTGTAAGCCCGAAAGCTGGTAAAGAAGAGTCCATGAGGTCATTTCTTATAATGGGTGTGAAAGCCGTCAGTTGTGCATCTCCACCTGATATTTTTACAAATGGGTACTCTCCCTCATACGTAAGGAGGGTTGACATGTGTTCTAGACCCTTTACTATTACATCATCCTCTAGAAAATAATTCCTCTCTCCCATTATGAAAACATGAAAACCTCTCATCCCGGTTACGGGTTTCTGCCAATTATTAAAAATTGTTAAGTTTACCATTTTCCCTTTGTTATTAAGTTCTACCTTCCCAGCTCCAATTCCTCCTAAAGGGATACCATGGTCTAATACTTCTTTAGAAGTATATCTTATCACAAATACTAATCCAAGTGAGGCTTAATATATTTACTAACCTTCTTCGATATTTTAACAAATATGGAATGAATTCAGACTTCTGACTATTAGTGACGCTAATTGCAATTCTCCCGAAGTACATGGTGAAAGAAGGTGCCAAGTTAGTAAGTAGATGCTGTCAGGATATAAGTCACCTCCTAGGTTGTTAACCCTTCTAGGCGGACCAGTAACTTAGTAACTCTTGCACTCACACCTTGACTATTCTTTACCCTACAGATAACTGTTTGAAGTTCTGAAGCGGTCTCCACATACTGACTTCCAATCCTGTAAATGCATATATACTATGAATTCATAGTATATTTTAGTGATGAAAATCCAAGTTAAAGGAGACTACATTTACGTGACAATGTGGGACAAATTGAGTAAAAGGCCAAAGAGGTATTATCTAGGAAGAAAAGAGGAGTTAAAGAAGTGGGAAGAGCTGTTTACGATTGCGAGAGAATATAAGGTTAGTGAAGATGATGTTAGGGATTACTTAAACTACTACTTAGATAAGGAAACGAATATGACCAAGGTTGAGTACGTCTTACTTTCATTAAGTTTGGGTGTTGAATTTTGGAGATTGAATGGAAATACAAAAACGCTTTCAGAAAAGCAGTGAGATTAATAGAGAGGTTCTACCCGGATTACGCACTTATAGGTAGATTTGCAAGGAACTTTTATGCACCACCTGAGACTACCTTGGATATAGACTTCTTGGTAGATTTAGATGATTATGAGAGGTTAGCGGAATTAATCGAGTACGTATCTTCACAATACAAAATAACCCCTAATGACGTAGGACATTGGCAATACGTAATGATTATCGACGATATAAAGGTTGACTTAGTTAAACCTCCGGGATATAACATAACCAAAGAGTTCCTCTCCAAAAGGAGGCAGATCGTAATCAAAGGAGTCGGAAGAATTTACTTAACGTCACCTGAAGATTTAGCCGTACTTTACGTAATATCTTCTAAACAGAGGGGGGTAAAAGACGTCATAAAAGCAAAGGACGTCATAAAGTATTCCAAAGTTCGTAATGACTTTAACGAAGAATATTTTCTTAAAAAATGTAGGGAAAATAAGGTAGAACATTTATGTTTAGCTTTACTCTCTGACACGTGAAAAAGTATACTTATTCCACGGGTAAACATTCCAAGGAACTCACAACAGAGGAGCCTTTTTCCTCGATACGTAGGATAATAGTCCCTCAGATTAGTTCATGATCAACTCGACTGCCCACCGAATCGAGACGAAAACTACGAATCCTCGAAAGGTAACTCTCGCTGGTAGGAAGAAAGTCAGGTTATGTTAAATGAATAGATGAAGTCCAAACTATTTGAGCAAGTGGCATCAAATTGAATAATCCTTTATAGAAACTATCTATTTCTTTTCTCTTCATATAATTTCTTAGCATAGTCCAATACTTCTTCAGCCATCTTTAACGCTTGTTGTGAATCGTATTCAGAATACAGTAACTCTGCTGGTGTATTAGATTCCTCATCACCGTACATTGATAACTCTCTTTCTTTCCTTAAAGACCTAGAATACGAAACGAAAAGGTCTATTTTCTCTCTAAACCACTGGGGAAACTTGTCAGAATTGTTTTTCAATATAGGACCTACGTCATGAAATTTAGGAGGTTCTATATCAACAAGCCTAAGGCAGGCTTTAAGTGATAACTCCACAGCCTCTTGACACAATCTTACCACAATATTATACTTCTTCCTTTCATTCTCTATTCTAGCCAAGTGTATTCTTTCTTCAGCTTGTGAAATATAAGAATATGCGAATTGGTCAAAGTTCAACTGACTCACCGAATTTTGCGTCCTTCTTAAGCACCCAATACCACTTCTTACCCATCCTAACCCTTTCAGCACCTAACTCTTGTAGCCTAGCCCTTAATTTCTCCAATATTCTTGTGAAGAAGTAATCCCTATCGTAGAGTATTACGGCATCATAAACCATGTCTAAATAGAGCGGGGAGAATTTCTCAGCCTCTTCCGGTGTTTTTAGCACGGGTGAAAGAGATACGTAATACCCCATCTTCCAGTACTTGTCTAAGTTCAGCTTATCCTCTACTTTAGTTTCGAATAGCCTTATCCTCTTAAGCATGCTGTCCTTAGGAAGGTTTTTCATAATTATTAGTAGGTCGACATCACTATCGTTTCTATTATCACCCCTAGCAACGCTTCCGTAAACTATTACTGAAATTAAGTCGTCTTTAAACTCCTCCTTCATTATCTCAAGCATGTTGGTAATTAAGGTAGAGTAAGGTTCCTTTATCATGCGATATTATAATCCTGAAAGTGTAATAAATGTTACGAAGTTAAATGAAATGCCAAATTTGAATGGAGTGGTATTATTTTCCTCTCTTTTCACTTATGTCTTCATCTATGTTCCACTGTTCTACGTAATATCGATCTGGTCCGACACCAGTTAGCTTAATCATTGTCCCTTTATGCTTTGGGGGACTGATAACTACCTCGATCCAACCCATATAACACCGAGAAGTTCGACAAAACCCCCAAGGCTAGGAAAAAGTGGATGAGTGTAATTAATGGGCTATAAAAAATCGTCCATAAGTACCCCAAGACTGACGTTGTAATTACCAACGCGATGTTCCCGATTAAAATCCTTTTCTGGACGTTAGCATTTACTCTAGTATAACCGTATACTGATAATATGAGTAATATGACGGCTAATACTGCGTGAGTTCCTATCAAGTACGACAGTTCGCCGTAAATGACGATCGCGTTACCCAGTATAAGTTGAACTATCGCAACTCCAGCACATATCAACCACAGTTTTGTGTTTTTCAACGTTATACCCTCCAGAGAGTATTTGCACTTAGACTAAAAAACCCATATAATGTATAGCTTGTCGTATAAGGATAGTCACTTGAATGCTACACTATTAGCTTTTCACGACTAGACAGCATACTTTGAACGGACCAATTTTGCTCCATGTTGACAAAGCACGTTTATGTTCTTACAGGAATTGCCTAATTAATGTCTTCCTTTCCTCTTTGGGGACTAGGCGTTATGAATTAAAGTTTGTTAGGTTCTGGAGCTCCCTATCGGTTCTCAAATAAGAGATGTAGTCAAAAAATAATAAGTCTATGATAGGAACCTCGCTTTTCCGGGGGATGTCATCTTGATAAAATAACAACCTCTGTTGATTTATAATACGGGATCCTAGTCTCGGGATCTAATATATCACAAACCACGTAGTTGACTAAGTCACTGGAGTTAATCATAAACGCGTAACCCTTCTTCAAACCTGGATCACTCTTAGCCTTAACAGTTACTTCACCGCACTCGCTCTTTAAAATAACTTCTTGTCCTTCCTTAATTCCCATCGATTTCATGTCTTCAGCATTCAAGTAGACTATGTCCTCCTCATCGTTCATGTAAGTCGTTAAAGTATCAGTGTTGTACTTAGTCACTATCCTACCCGTGATGAGAACTAGACCTTTTCTATTAACCGGTCTGTACTCAACTGGGATGAAATGAGCAAAACCGTCAGAAGTATAGAACTTGTCTTCATAAAGTACAATCTCACCGTTAGGGTATCTGCTGTTCTTAGAGTGATCCATGACGTCCTCCAATTTCAGCGACGAGTATAGTTTTACTACTTTCTTCATCTCCTCGAAAATAACCTTAGGGTCTTTAGGAACTTTAAGTCCCAATCTCTCAGCCAGTTCAGCCAAGACCCATAAAGCTTGTTTAGCTTCCCCTGGAGGTTCAACTGCCTTAAACCTCCACTTTACTAATCTGTCCAATGATACTACAGAACCCTCACTCTCAGCCCACATAGCAACTGGTAAAACATAATGGGCTAACTTCGCAGTATCCGTCATATAAGAGTCCAATACCACGACCAGATCCATTTCCTTAAGCCTTTTGATCACCTTGCTCTTATTAGGCAAGCTATGGGCAACGTTATAATTAACCAAAATTACTGCCCTGATGTCATTTTCGGTAAGTAATGCATCTGTAACAGTCAATCCCTTTTCTAAAGGTATTTCAAAACCCCATAGCTCTCCCAGCTTCTTAGCGTTTTCCTCGTTTAACGGTCCGTTGGGTAATATCCACGGTTTCAGTAAATCACCTGAACCTTGTACGTTAGACTGTCCCCTATAAACTATGGGACCGGCACCCTTTATTCCTACGTTGCCTGTCAATAACATTAAGTTGAGGAACGCTCTTATGGCGTTAATTCCCCCACCTTCGCTCAGACCTAAACCCCATGAGAAGATTGTTGGTTTTATAGTTATCATTTCAGCGAACTTAATAATGAGTTCCTTAGGGACTCCCGTTATCCTCTCAGCCTCTTCCAGGGTATAACGTGACACAGTCTTTGCGTACTCTTCAAAACCCTTAGTCCTAACCTTCACGAACTCCTCATCGTATAAACCACGTTTTATCAGGTAGTTTCCGACAGCATTATATAAGTAAACATCTGTACCTTGATTTACCGGGATGTACAAGTCAGCGAGTTTAGCTGTCTTCGTAAACCTTGGGTCAATTACTATAATTTTCGTCCCATGTTTCTTAGCCTCTATCAAGTACTCTGTTAGCACTGGGTGACTCTCCGTTATCTGTTCGCCTGCAATAACTAACACTTTCGCGTTAGGTATTTCCTCTACTGATGTACCTGAAGCTCCGATGCCCACTACCTCTTTTAATGCTGTAGCTGAGGGCTCATGGCAAATTCTCGCACATGAGTCTACATTATTGCTTCCTAAAAATCTGATCAGCTTTGACATTAAATAGACCTCTTCTAATGAGTTCTGACAACCTCCGTAAATAGCGATAGCTTTTCCTCCATATTTTTCCTTGACCTCTTTAATCCTCTCAACTATTTCGTTTAAAGCCTCGTTCCATCCAACCTCTACAAATGAGTCTCCTACCCTCTTTAAAGGTCTTGTTAACCTACCAGGCAAATATAAGGTCTTGTGGGCTGTCGCTCCTTTACCGCATATTTTCCCCTTTGAGACTATGTGGTCTTTCTCTGGAATTACCCTAACTACTTTTCCACCTTCGACGTCTAATAGTAAGCCACAACCAACTCCACAAAAAGGACAAATTGTTGGTATTAACATACCGACCGAGTGTATATTTTCACCTCTATCCTATTAAGTATAAGTTACATAACCCTCATGGAAAATATATTAACACTGTGTAACCATATTTCTTTATTTATTTTATAAAATTTTAACTGACAATTGATTTATAGAAATGTTGTAATTTTAAACATGAGATTTAAATTACTTTACCGAAATTGCATGTGCATTTACCTTGTTTGTCGTAAACTGACAGATTATTAAAATATTGTGAGCAGCTAAGAGAAGGTAAGTGATTAAATTCTAGAATTGAAATCATCTGTGCTTCTGGAGGCGAAGATGATGATAATGTAAACACTTCTTTTTCTAATCATCTTTTTTGATGGTTGGGAGGAGTAATAAAGTGCTTATAACCACTGCTTTTATGAAGATCGCCCTCACTGAACCTCTCCTAGCCTTTGTTAAAAACTACAAACATCTAGCAATGTCTCCTAAAATGAGGTTTGTAATCTACGACCCCTTCAATTCTGAGTTTAAACCTCAATTTATTCGGTTTCTGGATCGAAAAACGAAGAAGAGGATCGGTAAGATTTAATTACCATAAGAACGAGATAATTCGTTGAAACTCGATGAGGATTGAAATAGAAGAGAGGGACGGAATTTACAAGGTGAAGGTCAATGACCCTCTTCCACCAGTGGATTTCGGTTTTAAGGGAGTTAAATCAAGTAAGTCCTTAAGCGATTTCTCCTTAAATGTTTATGAAGAGAAGGATTACATAGTGATCGAGAAACCTCTGGATTTGAGGGAGCACGTGTTTGGCCTCGGTGAAAAAGCAGTAGAGTTAGATAGGAGGAGAAAAAGGTATATCATGTGGAATTTGGATCACTATGCCTATCAGAAGTTCCAAGATCCCCTTTACATTAATATACCCTTTATGATCACGTTACTTCACGGAAAAGCGATGGGCTACTTCATTAATTCTGCTTCTAAGTTGATCTTTGACATAGGATTTGAAGATTATGATAAAATCAAGATAAAAGTACCAGAAAACGGACTTGAATTCTACATACTAGAAGGTCCTAGTATTGAAGAGGTGATTGAGAGGTATGTTGAAGTTACTGGAAAGCCATTTTTACCACCAGAATGGGCCTTCGGTTACATGATCTCAAGGTATTCCTACTACCCACAAGACAAAATTGTCGAGCTAGTTGACTTACTCCAAAAAGAAGGTATAAAGGTCACAGGTGTGTTCTTGGACATTGATTATATGGATTCTTTCAAGCTCTTCACGTGGAATAAGGATAGGTTTTACGATCCTAAAAAATTCATTGATGAACTCCACTCCCGTGGGGTTAAAATAATTACTATAGTTGATCATGGCGTCAGAGCTGACCAAAATTATAAGATCTTCTTATCTGGTCTGGGTAAGTATTGTGAGACTGATAAAGGAGACCTTTTCGTGGGAAAATTATGGGCAGGTAACTGCGTTTATCCGGACTTCTTTAGGGAAGAAACAAGGGAGTGGTGGAGTAATCTAATAGCCGAATGGCTTTCTCAAGGGATCGACGGGATATGGTTAGACATGAATGAGCCCACAGACTTCAGCATGGAATATTGTATAAACGATGTCCTCGGGAAGTTACCAATAAATTTAAAGAACCTAGCCGAGTATAAGGCCTTCCCGGATAACGTAGTTCATAAATTGAAGGACAAGGTCGTACCCCACTCTAAGGTAAGAAATGCATACCCCTACTACGAGGCTGAAGCCACGTTTAAGGGCTTTGAAAAGGCGGGTAGGAAGGACGTATTCATACTATCGAGGAGCGGTTACTCGGGGATACAGAAATATGCCTTTGTGTGGACTGGGGATAGCACTCCTTCGTGGGACCAGTTGAAGTTGCAGCTACAGTTAGTACTGGGGTTGTCGATTTCAGGAATACCCTACGTAGGTATAGATATAGGGGGTTTTCTAGGTAGGGACCTGAAAGAGATCGATAACTCACCTGAGATGCTGCTTAAACAGTTCCAAATCTCCCTATTTTTCCCTCTCTTTAGGACTCATAAGGCTAAGGACGGGATAGACACAGAACCTATTTTCCTACCTTCGTTTTACAAAGAGAAGATTAAGGAAGTAATAAACTTGAGGTATAAGTTTCTCCCGTACCTTTACATGCTTGCTGTCGAAGCACACGAAAAAGGGCACCCTATTGTTAGGCCGTTGTTTTACGAGTTCCAGCAAGACGAGGACACTTACAGTATTGATGATGAATACATAGCCGGTAAATATTTGCTTTATGCACCAATACTTCAAGGTGAGAAGAGGAAGGTATATTTACCGATAAAGGTCCAGTGGGCTGATTTTTGGAACGGTGAAGAGGTGAGGGGCTGGGTGGACTCAAAACATGAACTCCCGATATACGTGAGGAGGGGTTCGATAATACCTTTATCAGACGGGTTATTAGTTTACGGAGACGGTAGGGTTGTGTATAATGGTGTTGTGATTCAGAGCGAGGGTGGGATAATAACTTTCTCAAAGCCGTTATACCTAGAGAGTTTATCACTCTATTCACTACAAGGAAAAGTACTGGTTAATGGTAAAGAGGCTAATTATAAGATTAATGGAAAAATCGTTATGGTGGACATTAGAAGTGAGGTTAGGGAAGTAAAGGTTGTTTAGCCGAGAGCATCTTTAGCGTTTTTTCAGTCATATTTACACGCGTGTCACTTTGGGGTCGTGTGGTTGAGTGTAACAGAGTAGTTGAGACAAGATCAATACGGTGAGGTGGTTACAAAGAGGCAATCCCTTATAGAAAGTTCAGAGGTCTCTTTTTATGAGTGAGGCTGTATATGCTTCTCTCAAGCCCAACGTGGTATGAGTGAAGAAGACGTGAGTATCTGACTAAATGATCGACTATCTAATGGGGCACTGTTAGCGAGGACTTTAATGAGTTAGCGTTATTGGCAGAGATTTGTCGACTAGTTCATGTCATGTCGATGTTTACTAAAGACACTTTTGCTAATTTTTCTGGAAAGCCTTTATGAACTTTATAGCTTGAATCGTTATAAGCAGGTTAATTGAGTTTTAACTAGTTCCTCAGTTGAACTTTAAACCTCTGATGTTTTAGTAGTTTTCCTAGGAGCACATATCAAATTCATAACTATAACTATATACTCTTCCTTCTGCTTTCAATGAATGGTGATTTACTTAATAGTGAGACTTTTTGCCCAAAGTTAAAATTCACACAAACACTGTTTAATCTTACCAGATTAAGAGGTGAATAACTGATGAGAGTAACTGTAAGGGGAATAGGAGCCATCCGTGACGTTAGTTTTTCAATAAACAAGACAACCGTTATCGTTGGTAATAACGGCAGTGGTAAAACAACCCTTCTCTTGATTTTATACGCATTGATTAACGCCTGGGCAAAGGAAGCGAAGTTAAAGTCCTTACAGATAGACGATTATTTCAAAAAGGCATTGGCATACACCTTTAAGAGGAGCATTGAAGAGACTTTCCGTTCCGATATAAAGGAGATCATTAACGGGGAGGGTGAAGTAGACTTCGAAGGCGATTTAGGGACTATGTCAGTAAAGGTTACGAGGGAGGGAGTAAACGTGGGATTAAGCCTCAAAAGAGATGTGAAGTTCGAAGTAAGAGAAATGGAAAATAAGGATTTACCGGTGGGGGAAATACAAGTTAATACGAAAGGCACTAATGTGGAAATTGTTTATGGCACAAAGGGGAAAGAGAAATACCAGTATTTCGACCTACTCAAGGACATATTAAAAGACGTGGAGAGTAACGCAGTAATAAACTCCTTCTTAGACCTCTTCTTTTCGGGCTTTAGGCCAGCTGTCTATGTGACTGAGACTAAAGGCGAGGTAGTAATCAGGAATAAGAGGGTGGCCATCACTGACTTCGGCGTATTTATTGACGGGAGAAGATACCCAGTAGTTTCTCGTGGTTTGAAGAGGATTGCTGAGATTTTGCTCTCCAGTAAGAATGGTGAGCTAGTACTCATAGATGACGCTGAGGTGTATTTGGATGAGGAGATGAAGAAAGTGTTGGTAGAAGAGGTGATTAATAAGAAGAAAGTGGTTATGACGACGAGGGATAAATCATTCGCCTCTCTTTTTGAAAACATTGTAAATTTGGACTGAGTGAAGATCGAGAAAAGCGACAGGTTTAATAATCACTTGATTACATGTGAAGCAATAACCTCTACTCCCTCCTCCTCAAGCTTCTTCTTTACGCTCTTATCTACAAAATTCGCTACTAAGAATATCTTTATTTTCTTATCCTTGTACTTTATAGAGAATAATTTTTTCCTGATAATAATTTGGTCGTATGCCCCCTTATCGGCTAAATTCTTTATCTCAAATACATACACATAATCATTAGTCTCATAAAAATCAACTTCAAACACCTTTCCCTTCTCAATTATCCCTTCCTCATCTACAATTGTACCATGAGTAACTTTCTTAGGATCGACCCCGTGTAATTCTAACGCTTTTTTGTAAAGCTTCAACATCACTTTCTCTATACCTTTTCCGGCTCTATTTGTAAAACTACCCACCTCAACAGAGAGTTTCTTAACATCTCTCTCCAATCTAAGCACCGCCCTTTGTAATCCCTCTATTGCTTCTCCTTGTTTTTTGACAGCCTCCTGCAATGACTTAACAGCCTCTTGAAGAGATTCTATTGCTAGTGTATGCCGATTGACTGTCTCTTGTAGTGACTGAATTGCTTCTCCTTGTTTTTTGACTGTCTCTTGCAATGACTGAATCGCTTCACCTTGCCTTTTCACCGCCTCTTGCAATGATTGAATAGCTTCTCCTTGTTTTTTGACAGCCTCCTGCAATCCCTCTATTGCTTCTCCTTGTCTTTTAACAGTCTCTTGTAATGACTTCACGGCTTCTTGAAGAGATGTAATAGCTTCAGTATGTCTATTCACAGTTTCCTGTAAACCCTTTACTGCTTGTTGAAGAGATACGATCGCATCCGTGTGCTTATTTACAGTTTGTTGTAATGATATGATCGCTTCTGTGTGCTTTCTTATCTCCTCCTGCAAAGCTTTTATACTCTGACTATTCTCTTCTAGCTTCTTTATCACAATTTCTTCTTTAAGCTTCTCATAAATTTTTTCTGCCAACGCTGATAGTAATTGAGGATTGTTAAGTATCTCGTCAGTAATCTTTCCGCTCATATTTAATTACTTTTTAAATCGGGGATTATAAAACATATGGAGGGTAACCAGAAAGAAACGAGTATAATAAATGTACTTTGAAAATTACATTATAAAATTTTCTTTAAGAAGAGATTAAAGGTGAACATGTTTGCACAGTTTAAATGTATTTTAGCGGCTAGGATACTTAGGTATATTCAGGGAGATACATAGTAAGCAGTTATAGATAACAAGTTGAAGGGAGCTTTAATTGAGTTAATATCAAAGTCTGTAATTTTTTACATCGATTATATCAGTTTCAGCAGGTATGAGGGAACTTGAGGAAATTATTATACCTTAGTTAGTATGCAAAAATAATATCTCGTTATCCAATTATCAACAACACTTTTGAAGGGATAAGAGAGACTTATCTGACAAAAGCTTTACTCTGTTCGATACTTTTCAGCCCTGAAATTCAGCTCTTTAACCTTTATTGTGTATGAGGAGATTACACCGAAACCTGGAGGAGCAACACTTAGAACTTTTGAATATTTTTCCATACCGATCCTCTTTAATGCGTCCTCGTCTGCTCTCATCGCGATTTTAGTATTAGCTAACGTGAGTATCAAATCGTTTAAGTCCGTGGGCCTATGTGTAGCTAGTATCGTACCTATTCCCCTAACCCTCCCAAGCCTCATAATCTTGTTTATCAACCTCTCCAGAGGTTCCTTATTTTCTTCTCTACTTCCTTGCGGGAAATATTCATGAGCCTCGTCGAAGATCATTAAATACTCAGTTTCCTTACCTTCTTTCTTATAGCGATCATCAATTATCTTAAAGATCTTAGTAATGATAAGGAAAGAGGCGATTGTAGCGGAACTTATTCCCCTTTCTAATGCCCACCTTAAGTCTACTACCGCCTTACTTTTCATAATATCTGTATAGTTTGGCTCGTGGTAGTAGTTCTTATTTACACCTTTACCATATGGCACGTCGAAAATACCGGTCTGAGAGAGTAAGTAAACCGATCTTATTATATTATCCTGAGTTGCACGGTGCACGTTCATATCCTCCATAAAGTCCTTGCAGTATTCTTCCCAATTATCAATGATGTCGTTTTCGTTTACACATTTCTCTGAAATCACCTTAAAGAACTCACCTGCCTGGGCTGAAAAGTAAGTAGCGATGTCTGGTAATAATTTGTAATTTTCTGGAAACCTAAAGCCGATCAAATAAAGGTTGAAAGACGACTTACCGTTACTCAAGACGAATTTGTTGTCCTTTTGTTCAATTGTTCTAAACTCCGTCAAGTTACTCCTCTTTAGAAAGACGTTTATAAATTCCACAACTTCCGTCCCATAGTCCCGTGTCACCGGGACTATAACTGATCCCCCTATTTCTACCGCAGGCTTCACATAATCTCCTTGAATGTCAAAGACAATTAAAGGGGTCTCTGAGTTCTTCATTATTACTTTCAGCAAGTTAGTCTTACCTGCACCGGTAGTCCCTACTACTAAGACGTGGTGTTTTAACGCCTCTTTGCTGAGTCTTACATCAACTTCAATTTCCCTATAGCCTTCCATTACTTTTCCTATTCTCACTCCATCCTCTGGAATTCCCAACATTTCCTTTAAGAAATCCAGCGACGGTAAGAAAACGGGACTTTGAGGGTCAATGGGGGAAGAAGGCGGTACAACTTCCCCGTTAACCTTTTCCGAGAGTAGTTCTACGGTGATTACCAAAGGCGTTATTAGACCGCTTGCGTTCTCTTGAGATAACAGAGAAGGTACCTTAGATATCGAAAGTATGTCCTGCCTCGCAACTGCCTTCACCCTAGATAGCATTAAAGTCTTCGAGACGAGTAACGAGATACCCAGATAAGACCCTATGAGTACATTACTGTTCAAGTAAGTGTCAAAGGAGACCTCTATTTTAACTTCCCTCTCCTCTTCTCCGTACTCAGCAGGATAAACCCTGGATACCATACCTATTATCTTTCCTCTCGCCCTCTCTTTCGCCTCATCTATCAACTGGGATAGAGGATGAGCTTCAGTTGACTCAGAAATAGTCTGTTTCATTTCCTCCTCCCTATCTCCTTTTTGTAAGTTCTCTTCCCTCTCTTCCATATCAATCACTCACGTCCAGCACTGCTGTTCTTAAGCCCTCCCAATCTTCATAATTCACACCCGTGGTAATTCTGGCAATGTTAAAGGCAAAAATGAAAGCTGACGCACTTAGCTTCCTTGATAACCTATCTGCTGCTTCTATAAATTCTGGTATACCGCGGTATGACGCGTACTTTCTCGCTGTGTAAACTCCTCTGCAAAGTAAGTTCTTAGATAGGCTCTCAACCCTGAACACCCCATCCCTGACCTTAACGTAAACCATGTACCTAGTGTATTTATTCCCTCCTATGTCTACCTCCTCCTCCAAGATTGGAGTAGTGTAAAACTCTTTCCCCCTTCCTAAGTACTCTACGACTATGTCGTCCGTAGCGTTATATAACTTAGGCTCTTTTATGAGCTCTGACCTCCTTAATTTCCTACTGTAGTTCAACCTCTTTACTATCCCTATCAGGTTGTCTTTTTTGCGTTGGTTTATTAAAGTGATGAATGCGGATTTGTAAGGTTCTCCTACCATTTGGAGGTAGGGACCAGGTATTATTGGGCCATCTACAACGGTCACATATTTAGACTTTTGTATTGCATAGTTCTCCAAGGAAATCCTCAACTCGTTAAGTATGTTATCATCCTTGTAATCTTCTGAGTACGGCTCTCCATTTACGTTGTTTATAGCGACCAATTGGGAAAGCACTTGGTCTCCTTCAATCAACTTTCTTACTTCTTCTGATGCCTTTATAGCCATGAAGGGTCTTTCCACTTGTTGCGGGATCATTAAGTGCTCGGTCACAAGATTCGCATACAGTGACGCGAAATAGACGTTAGCCCCTTTAACGACCATCATCCTTGAAGATGAATCTAGATAGGAGAAAGTGGCTAAACTCTCACATTCTCCTAATTCCTCCACTATTTGTACCGTTGTCGAGTCCTCTATGTTGGAAATAGGAGAGACCCCGAGGTAAGGTTGATCGAGTGTAGTCAGTAAACTAAAAAGTGACTTTATTACTTCTCCAAACTCCATTTTATAATAAAAAGAAGTTTATACATTAATATGTATTACGGTGATGTTACAGACTCCTTATGATTAGTGAGACACTTGCCTAGGTGTGGACAAATCAAAAACCCCCCACAAAGAGTCTAGCATACTTTTAGTCCATTGAATGTATTTGGGTTTATTTTTCAGACACTTGATTAGGTGATTTTAGGACAGCCTTCACCTAATTAAACATATTGCTCCGTAGGTTCTAAAGTAAGGCTTGCACAACGTATTACGTGTGATCTTTTAGCCTCGTTTGAGGAGTTACAGAAATTGGATAAGAAGTTTCACTCCTTCTGGGGGAGTAGACATATCCCTTATAGAGAGTCTAATTAAATTAGTATGATCCTCGGAATTTCCTCATAATGTTAGAAAGTATTTTAGTAAAACTTGACGCTTTAACGCTAAATATTTTAATAGTATTAGAATCACATTAGTGAAATTAAGGTGGTCTCTTAGCGACCAGTTACTACGCAAAACTGGTCGAAAAAAGACTTAAACTCGTAATCACCACCATTCTTGTGGAAGGGGAAATAAAGAGCTTTATAGCAGAGTGGCTTACTTCACCTTTACCTAATGTAGTAGAAAGGGACTTATCCCTGCCATTGGACAAGGATTATATAATCACAATAACCGGTGGAAGAAGAAGTGGTAAAACTTTCCTCATCTATCAGACGATAAAGAAAATAATTGAAGGAGGTTTAGCCTCTCGTGACGAAATATTGTACGTTGATTTTGACGATTACAGGTTAAAGAACGTAACTGTTAACGATCTGGATAAGATAATTTTGTACTTTGAAGAACTCACTGGGAAAACTCCTAAGTATATTTTCTTCGACGAGATTCAAAACGTAGAGGATTACGGTAGTTGGTTTAGGAAGAGGTTAAACGCTAAGATCTTTCTCTCCGGTTCGTCCTCACAATTAACTCCTTTAAATATAGCTGATGAACTTAGGGGGAGGAGTGTAAATTATGAAAGTCTATCCTTTATCTTTTAAGGAGTTCCTTAGGTTTAAGGGGTTCGTCTACAATCCCTTGATGGACTATACTCTGCAACGGGGCAAAATACTCTCCCTTCTGAGGGAATATTTACAGTTCGGTTCTTACCCTGCAGTTGTTCTTGAGGAAGATAAGGTTAGGCTCCTGAGGTCATATTTCGATTCGGTAATAGTAAGAGATCTTTCGATAGTTAAACCTAATGTCGCCGAAACCTTCGCAAGCTTCCTAATAGCTAATTACTCTAATCCCATTACAGTGAACAGAGTTTACAACTACATTAAAGGGTTAGGAATTAAGATAGGTAAGGAGACCATTCTAGAACTGTTTTCAAAGGCTAAGGAAACTTACTTTTCATTTCTAGTTGAGGAATTCGAAAGGAGCGAGAGTAAAAGGAGAACTAATCCCAAAAAGCTTTATATAATTGATACCGGTTATCCAACTGCCCTAGGTTATGGGTTCTCAATTTCTAGGGCAATGGAAAACGCAGTATATATCGAGCTATTGAGAAGGGGGTATAGAGAAATATTTTATTGGAAGGGTAAAAAGAGAGAAGTCGACTTCGTTGTGTCTAAAAATTTCGAACCTAAAGTTTTAATTCAAGTGACTTACGCTACGGAGAAGGTGGAGGAAAGAGAAATAGAAGGTCTAAAGGAGGCAAGTTCGTCTTTGAAAGCCGAGGAAGGAGTAATAATAACTTGGGATTATGAAGGGAAAATTAACGGGTTTAAAGCAACTCCTCTATGGAAGTGGTTATTAAAAAGCACATGAACACTTAAGCAAATGGGGAAAACTACAGATTGGAAAGCTCGTCCCTATTGACGACTTACATGAAGTGATAACGAAATCTCCTGCTACGATCCTCAATAAATCTCTTGTAGCGTTTATCTCCCTCAGCTTTAGCCTAATAAATCTATCAACTTTAATCTTAACTACTCCGTGTTCAGGGTGCTCCACCATGACCTCATGAAGGGCAACTAAAATCTTGTCAGACTCCCATTTACCTTTACGCTAGCTCACTACGGAACCACATTTCTCACTGGTATATTCCAGCGAACACCTTATCTTAATTCTCACGTTAGGATCTAACATACAGACTTAATAGAATAAGAAGCTCTCTTTCCTAGACAAGATTTTTATTTTCTCTTTTCCATATGAAAGCCCCGCTGATGTTGAGGATACGACATGGGGGACAAGTGGCTCATTATCGAACAGGCTACTATATGGCTCATGTACGTCGTATTGGCATCCTCCACACATTAAAATGCGAGGCTTTCTTAACAATATCATGGTAAGACTTGAATTGAGCAAAGGCTTAGGTCGTTACTCCCTTATGCGTTACAACAAGGCTAGTAAAACAGTTGGACATAATCCAAAATTATGGTTATTATTTTTCACGTCTAAAATAAAAGCGAGTATGAAAGTGTAGCCTTCAACTAAATAATCTTCTCACCTCTCTTATTGTATATGGAAAACAGAGATTTTTACGAAGGATTCTAAGAATGAGAAGATAAAACTTCTAGAATTCATAGAATATAATTTATTCGTTAATGTTGAGAATTTAATATAATGTTAAATCTAGGAACTTTAGCAGACATTTATCTGAAGGAAGGGGATGAATTCCTTAACAAAAACGACCTAGTTCAAGCAAGCGAAAAATACTACAAAGCAACAGAAAAAGTGACGAAAATACTATCAAATAAAAATAACATTAAAGTACTTTCTGAAGTAAAAAATTTTATAGATGGTGATCAGAGTTTTTATTTGAAGCGTCGTTAGAGCTCTCTGCCAATTATTCCATGATATATGGAAAAGTGCCTGGATACTTCCGTTGAAGGATTTCATAAAACTAGATTAACTAAAGAGAAAATAACATTTTATGGAAATATAGTTAAAAATCCTTATTACTATTATAAAATAGTTGTTGCCCAGATTCTTGTGGCATTCCGTACGTTTGTAGCCACATTTCAACAATATCATAACCGTACATTTTCTTAAATTTCTCTCTACCTTCCACAGACATCTTTAGTGGTGACCAAGGAGTATCTAGGTCAACATCTACATTAATACTTTTAGCAGGAACACTTTCCTTAATAACTTGCTCAACTGTGTAAACTAAATCATCAATAACTGGGCAACATGGAGCAGTTAAACCTAGTCTAACATACACGTCTCCATCGTCACTAATTTTCAATTAATAAATTAATCCAAGATTTACGACATCTACTGGAATCTCAGGATCGTAAACTTGTGTTAAGCCTTCTAGAATTTTTTCTCCATTCATCAACGTTAATTTTGCTTGGCAAATGTAAAATATGTTTACCAGTTTATATTATTTCACTTATAATGATATTTATTATTTGTCAAACTTAGTAATTTATATACCAAAACAAAATGTGATCCTATGTTGAGGATAACAAATACTGGAGCGCTAAGCCTAATATTTACTACATTCCTATTTTCTGCGGTTTTAACTTCTAGGTTCTTGATTCTTGCTGAACTTGTTCCTTTAGTACTTTTAAATGCATTTAGTATAGAAAGACTTTATGCCAAGTTATTATCGAGAAAATTTTCAAAGTTCGACTACTTTTTAGTAGTTTTAAATTCCTTTCCGTATTTATTTTTCTTTACACTTTATCTTATTATACCATTGATTTTTATAATATTAGCTTTTATTACTTCTTATCTAAAAATTAAAATTATACCTACACTTTTTGGAACATATGCTATAGCCTCTCTCTACTTACCTTGGACCGCAATTCTTTATGAGGTAAATATTAAGGTTTTTTCGATATTCGTGCTTTGGTTTCTTTATACTTTGACTCAATCATTATATGTTGAATATAAGATACCTTATAGGAAAATATCGAAGAATATTGTTAGATTAGCATGGATAATAAGTCTATTTTTTATAGTTTACTTTTCTCTTTATATCCCTATAATATTATTAGGTATAATAGAACCTTCAATAAGATTTCTAAATCCTGGAAATAAGTTGAGTTCTGCAAAGGATATAAAAACCCTTGGTAGGAAGATGGCTAGACGAAGTATGGTATTAATGGTTGTTATTATTATTTGTGAAATATTTATAAGATATTAATTTATTTTTCAGATACTGATTCCTTACTAAAATTAAGAAAATACTCAAAAAGAGGAAGAATTAAATCATTATATTTCACGAATATTTGATTTAAACGGAAAAGTTTAAATTTTATCTCTCATATATAGTTACATGAAACGTTATACATTTTACATAAGTAATAACATTAGAAGACAGGTCTACAATGAAGCTTTAAGATATTTATCCCCAGATCAAATAAGACAAATTGTAGGAGAACAAAAAAAGACATTGTTTTGGAAGCATAGAGCTAAAGTATCCGACGAGGCTGTAGAAAAACTCTTAGAACATTTACCTAACCAAGTGAAGTTAGAGATTTTAACTGTGATAGAAAATGATTTAAAAGAAGCCTTAGATTCTATAGAGAGAGAAAAGAAGGAATTAGAAAATAAGTAGTATAATAATGTATAATCAAAGGTTAAATCAAATTAGGTATATGCAAATATGATAAGCTCGTAGAAGAAAAGCTGCTTACTTAAGAGACTTACATTATTACAACATAAATGTTCTTGAAGGTTTCGTAATAACTAAATAGCATTTTAAGAGTTTTTGAATAAAATAAAAGTAAAAATCAATAATGAGCTAGGAAATGTTGATTTAACTAATTTAAGTGATCTAAATATAAGAATTCAAAAGAGAATGGAATAATAGAAGACAATGCAATAGCATTTAAAGCTTAATACCTTTTATAAGCGGGGGAACATATATTAAATTGATAGCAGTACACTCTATGTTAACGAAAATATGATTTTCCATATAGATACGGGATCTATAACTTATTTCTGCGGAAATGTCCTGTTGTAAGTCTCTGTATTTATGGATTAAGAAAAATAGCCAAAGAAATGAAAGTTAAAGCTAATACTGATTCGTCTGACTTCCAGCAAAAATGTTTGGGAAAACTTGTTTCGTCAATATTTCAAAAATCTCTTATTATATAAATATAAATTCAATAAAACTATAGTATCATATAAAATATCTTATTAGCTTAACAATCTCCTCATAGTTTTTCTTTCTACAATCTATACCATCAAATCCTTTATTTTCTAAAACTGAGAAGAACCTACATCCTCCCATACACATAGGTAAATAAGGACAATTATCACATTTCCCCTTCCAAACTTCTCTAGCAGTTTTACTTGTAAATTTTCCATTGTACTCAACTGATCCATCTTCTTTTAGCCTACCTTTTATATACAAAGGATTTCCAGTAAAGGCCCAACATGGATAAATGTACCCATATGGATCAACTACTATGTCTTTATCTACATGAGCAGCACATATTCCTAGTCTAAAAACTTCCTGCGGAATCTCAAAGCCTTCTTCTTTAGCAAATTCCCAAATTTTCGTTAGAACCTCTCCTTCTTCATCTCTGGAAAACAAGTTATCCCAATATTCGTTTCTAAAAACATTCTCATGGACTAAATGAGGATCTATTCTCACTTTTGTGATTCCTTTTTCTTTTAAGGTTAAAAGCAAAGATTTTATTTCCTCAACATTTCTGTAATCAACGTTAATCCGTAAAACAACCTTAGTATGATCTTGTGCATACACTAGATTATTTAATATTATATCAAATGATCCTTTACCACCTACGAAATATCTTCTTTTATCGTGAACTTCTCTAGGACCGTCTAATGTTATCTGCACATGGGATAGCCCGAGTGAGTTAAGCCTATCGAGTACACTTGGAGTTAGAAGAGAACCATTCGTAACTACACTAAAAGAGTAGTCTAATTCCTTTGATAATTCCTTTGATATCTCTTCTATTCTTTTCATTTCAAGTAATGGTTCCCCTCCAAAATATGTAACCCTTACTTTTTTACCTTCTGCGTTTTTCCTTATATAATTTATAAACCCTCTGACAACACTATCCAAAACTCCGCCTTTCTTTCTAAAGTTCTTTTGAAAACAGTAGACACAATCAAAATTACAATCATACGTTAAAAGCAAAGTAGGCTCTAAATATTCTTTTTCAAAAATCATCTTTTCAGGCTCAAACTCTTGGTCAGAAAAACCTTCTTCAATTATATCTTTTAGATCTTCTGGTATCTCTCCTTTAGATAGCTTACTCATTTCATCGTCCGAAACTTTAATTGCATACCCTGTAAGGGTATTAAAAATTATATTATAATCATAAAGAAAAACATTGAATTTAGATAGTTTCATTTTTATTTCACCTTATTGTCCCCACGATGGAGAATAGTTGCATCTTCCCATTTTTCTTTCGATTTTTACTACTTTTTTAGAGTTCATATGAAAAAGGATGATAAAAGGTATAAGAATCTTTTTAAAATAAGTCCAAAATAAACTACGGTAAACGGTGTTAAAAATATAATAACAATACTAGGATAAAAAAGTGAAGGTTTCAATTTTTATTCTTAAAATATTTTTATGAATATCGTCAAATTATCGTCCTGAAGATAAAGATAGCAAACGAAAAATTTACTTTCTCAGACGTTGCTAAAGAAGATAGAACCGTCTGCGTTAGAATTTGATAAAGAGACTACTTTTACTAGGGATAAAAAGATTATAGATCACGAAGTTTACACTACACCGTTGCTTAATAACGAATAGCTGAAATAATGAATCTTGAAACTGCTGGAGATGCAGGTTAGAGACCCCAAGCCCTTATAGGCTTAGAGGCACTCTCATCACCAATAGGCACACAATCGTGAACAGTGCTTAGAAGAGACAATATAGATCTCTCCCTGAGCTCGTTAAATTTCTTCGTTCTCTTCTCCATCTCTTGAGCTGTGAGAGAAGCCTCTTAGCCTCTTCAATAAGAGCTCCTCTCCTCAGGAGAGGCTCTGGCTATCTTTTCACTAATAACATTATGCCTATGCCTAACCTCATTTATCTCAACAAAGATATATTTGTGGGAAAAAATTTTCACATCATAGTTACTTTTTGTAGGAGAAATTGACCAATCCATAGATGTCGCAAAACTTTTAAAATATCTTTATGTTTTAAAGGACACTAAATAGTTGTGAAACTTGTCTAATTAGGTACTATAGACTGGCAATGATGAATAACGATCTTCTTTAGAGTCTAAGAAAGTATTATCTATTTGATTAAATTGGAGAAAATTCTCTCTTTTTCTGCATTGACGAAAGCTAATAAAGCCTTGCCTAGTGCCCTCGTATATTCTCCGTACGCATTATTAATTATGTCTTGAGCTAGTTGTGGAACCCAGGTTAGTATATGATTTTTTATGAAATCGTTAGCGACATTTTCCTCGTTTATAAAAAATAGAAATGATACAAATTCAAACTCAGTTGAAATGTGATCTGGAAGTTGTTTCCGTGGAATAAGCTTGTATTTTGTATAGTATTCTAAAACTTCCTGAGTAGATTTTCCATAGATCGTTTTTTCTCTATACCATGACTCATAAGGAGGACACTTTAAATGTTTATAGTTGTTAATTAGGCACGAAGTATATTCTGTCTTTAAAATGTTCTCATCTCTTGTACTAAGAATATTTACTACCTCTACTACATTTTCATAGTATGGTTTTCCTTCTAACGCATTATAGAGAGATTTTACTTCGTAAGTATACCTAGGACCTAGCATTAAGTATGAAAATAATTTGTAGTCAACCCATAACATTTTTACTCACCAAGAGTTCTTCTTGGTTTAAATTTTGCATTCATTCCGAATATCTTTTGAAATGAATATTCAGCTCTATGTTTTGGGCATCTTTCTAGCCATTCGCCATCACATTCTACTCCTTTTTCTTTCATAATTTTCTTAATTCGATTTAAACTTTTTCTAGATCCAATAGGAGTACCGCAAACTTTACATCTTACTAACTCATCTTCAAAGATTACTTTTTGTTTTAGATTTGTTTCTTTCATACTATGAATATTTATGGCCTTTTTTCCTGGAACAGTACCGCAAGCACTACCCTCTGGACATACATTTATACAAATATTACAACCCATACACTTTAAAGGATCAAATATCAACTTTTCATTGTTCTCTCCACGTTGAATAGATATAGCAGATGTAGGACACCATTTAGCACAACTTTCGCATAAAGTACACATATCGCTATTAATATCAATATCAAAGAGTATATCAGGTAAATTTTCACTACTAGCTATGATTTTCCTGGCTTCGCTTCTTTTGAAGAAAGTATCATTTTTTATTTTTATTTCCTTCAGAGGTTTAGGTTCAATTTTTATATCTGGTGAAATAAATTCTATACCACCTATTTTATCATTTAAATCGGTTAAGGTCATTATGAAATTACTCAAATTCCTGCTGAGTTCGCATCCCGGGCACTCAAATGTAATAGAACCATTACTTCTTAGAAGTGCAATATCTACAGCTGAGAGCATTGCTAAACAAGGTATTTTAATTGAATTATCATGATTCTTATAGCATGAAATTTTTTTATCCCCGTTAAGTTTTGCTATTTCGAAAATAGCTTGTTGAGAAACTGATGGAAATTGTATTGCACTCACTGGACAAGCACTCACGCATATTCCGCACGCTGTACATTTCTCGTAATTAATGATAACACCTGATTTTTTGTCAACCTGAATTGCATTGTATGGACATGTAGCTTCGCATAAATTACATGCTCTATAGAGATATCCACACATCCATTGAATATATACAGGTTTGTCTACTCTGTCTTTAACTGTTTTTATATTTCCGGAGATTAGATCTCTTCTGGATATATTAATACCTTTTTCCTCTATTTTGGCCAAATCTGCTGTCCATCCATTTTCCAATATAACCATGTTCTGTTTTATTGCGGACTCTCCCCATCTATAGTCTACTATTCTTACCAATAACGGATTTAATCCTGCTTTTAATATTGCTTCTCTATATAATTTTAAATGTTCATCATCATAAATTCCTACTATTATTATCGCCTTAGTTTGGAACTCTCTTAGTTTTTTTGCTATTTCATCAGGATCACATGACTGAAAACTTTCTGAAGGATTATGCTGACAATGATGATAAAAAATACCTACCTTAAATTTAATAAGAGGATTTGGTTCTGTTAAAAAATTAGACATTATCTTTCACTTGAATATCCAATGTTTAGGCTTTTCATCACTTTCAAGAGGGAGTAATAATACACCTAATGTATAAACCCCAAGTAGTAGTAACACTGAACCGGTAAACCAAACTATATCGTATTCGCTTATTTCGAATGACAATAACGTCCATAATGGCCCATTATTGAATATACTCCTTAGTTCGTAAACCCAGTTAGAACCAGAAGGTGTTATAGGACTTACGCTATAGTACCATGTTATTGACTGCGGTATTATTGTTACTAAAGTAATAATGACAAACATGCCAATCAGTGTTATGATAGCTGATGTAAAGAGAAGCTTTTTGCTTTCTCTCTTATACGCTATGGAGTATAGAGTAATAGGTAAGAGTATGCCTATCAGAACTAACCCTATCCAGAATTGTGGAGCATATGCGCCAGTAATTAGTAGTGAAGCCCATGGGCTAGTTTCTTGATTTGTAGCTGTTAACCATATCCACCATAACATTAAGAAACCTATAGATATTACAGAAAGAAGTCCGTCCCTAGCTAAAACTCTATATATAGAATCTTTATGATCGCTTGGATCGCTTGGAGCTATAGAGGCCGGTCTTTTTATCCAATCATAAAGTATGGTCATGAATGATATCATAGCAATTCCTCCATAAAACGATAGGACTACAAACAGAATTGGCATAAATGCTCCAAATTCTTCTACCCATGTAGATAAATAGCCATATACAGAACCTAAATTAGCATCTAAAATTAACTCAACTAAGATAGCATATCCAACTATTAATGCATCTATATCTACCAATATCTTTAAAATTCCAGATATTTTTTCTTCTTTAATCTTTTCTCCAATGAGTGCTAATATCTCAGCTATAATTCCTATACCTACTAGCGCATATAATACACCGTTCCATGCTATTCTTGATGTATCTCTAAAGCTTAGATATATGAATATAGCATTACCAGGCTTATATGTTGATGCAAATACCATTATCCAGCCAGGAATTAGTACCGCCAACGCTAGCCATTCATTTCTTAATTTAATTTTATCGAAAGGATTTCTTTCCTGGTGATTCTTATTAAATAATTCGTAAAGCGAGTTATATGTACTAACTCCTGTTCCAATTACTCCAAAGAGCATATATCCTATTACTAGTAATCCCCACGGTATCGGAGCGTTATTTGGTTCTGTAAACGTTACATCACCGTTAAGCCATGCCACTGGGTTCATACTAGTTCCATATAATAGTATTCCTCCACCTATTAGTATAAATATTATAGTCCATATAATTAAAATCTTATTCATGAACTATCACCCCCATTTTGAGGCACATATCTTTCAATCTGCCTATTAAATACATAAAATACCTTTGGTTGTACATTAAGTTCTGGATTAAGTACAACCGCTTGTCCTGTATTTACAAGGATACTAACCTCACTATTAGGATCATCAAGGCATCCAAATACTCTAGCCCCTCCTGGGCAAGTTCTTACACAAGCTGGCGTATATGTGCCATCTGGGGCAGTACCATAACAAAATGTACATTTATCGACATGAGGAACTACATGAATTAAATTTTCTCCATATACTTCCTTTGCTTTTTGAATATCCTCATATGTATAGAAATACCTAGCTCCATATGGACAAGCTTCAACACAATATAGGCAGCCCATACATTTGTACTCGTCCACAACAACTATTCCTCCATCTACTATTTGTGTAGCTCCAGTAGGACATACATAATAACAAGGAGGATTTTCACATTGCATACATAATCTTGGTACAAACATTCTTTGTGTGTATGGATACTCTCCTATTTCTAAATCCTCTACATGAGTTCTCCATAGATCTTCCCAAAACGGTGTTTGGTTTTCTATAGTACATGCTGCCACACAAGCATTACATCCAAGACATTGATCTACTCTAACTACGAATCCCCAATGTTCACATGTTCCTGTATTTCCGAATTTAGTATATGGATTTATTAATTGATTTTTTTCAAGTATATTTGAATTGGACATTTTATCACCCCTTTATTAAAAATTGAATAAAAAACAACTAACTTTGTTCATATTTCTCCCACTCTGTAGAATTAATTTCCATATTTGGTGTAACTACAACTTCTGAAGGTAAAGTATTAGGAGTTTGCGCGGTGGCTAATGTAGTAGCTTCTTGTATTTCATCAGGAGTTGCTTTCCTAACATATACTGTAAATTGTTCTGCTTGTCTAAATCCTCCTAACGGATTATAACTTTCTGGCCACAGCTCACTTACCGGTTTATTTCCTGCATTTTCTATTGCCTTTATTGCAGTGGTTAATGCTGGATTTCTTTGACCATAAGGTTCTGGTACTCCTATAGTATCTGGCCTTATCCATTGCGTAATATGTGCCCTTATAGTTAACTTTGGATAATTCCCATTGGAATCAGGTAATTTCCACCTAATTATAGTTATCCAATCCCCTTCATTTATACCTAATTGAGACGCTGTAATAGGATTAATCCATGCCATCTGGTAAATATTTTTATGGTAGCTACTACTTGCTATTGCCATTAGGAGCGGATTATCTGTACTTGATGTATATGCAAATGGAGGTACTTTAAATTCTATAAAGAACATCTCTGGCGGTGTCGGTTTAAATGTAGGATCATTATATGGCGATGGAGGTTCTACAAATTCTCCAGGCTTTACCGCATAACCACCATTCCAATATGGCGGAATATATGCTATTAATGGATCCCATATAGGATTATAACCAAATGTTTTGATAACATAATAATACAGTACTGTAGAATAAATTTCTATTCTTCCAGTAGGAGTTGCTGCAGGTAAATTCCAAGGTATCCTTTCATTATTCGCAAAAAACTCATCTACAGTAGTTATAATGAACACACCATTATTTCTTAAAATTTCAGTAATCTGTTCTGCTGGAATATTTAATTTCTTTGACAAAGAGCTTACTGTAGCTTCTCTCCAAGCCTCAGCTGTAAAGCTACCCCACGGTGGATAACCATTATTTTTAATTAGATACTCCTGATATTTTGGCATTTCTGATGCTATGATTTGCTTGAAAACTTCTTTATCAATGGATTTTGAGTTGGCCATCCATTCCACATAGCCATCCCCAGCTTCTTTCCCTAGCATGTACGCAAACATAACAAATAAATCTAATCCGTTAGCGGTATTTGGATAGACCACTGGGATAGCTTGCCATCTTCCTCTCAAAGCGGAATCCATAGCTGGACCGTCATCTCTGAAAGCTTCATCTCTTTCTAGATATGTCACATCAGGTAATATTACATCGGCATAAAGCGTATCTTCAGTTGGTAAAATATTAATATCTATATAGAATGTATTTTCAAGAATCTTCTTGTATTGTTTCCAGAGGAAATTGAAAGGTGTACCTCCATATGACATTACAACCTTTGGCGTATAAGGCTTGCCGTTCCACATTACTTCTCCTTTCAATGCCTCATAAGCACCAGTATCTAAAAACATCCCAAAAGTAGCTACCGGTGTTTTTCCTTGTTGCATAAGTGTTTGAGCATATGCGTATGATAATGCAGGATAACCAGTCTTCCAGAACTGCGGATTATAATAAGCATAAATTATTCCAAATATTGGAAGTAATTCTCCTGGCAAATCCAGTAATGGTACAGATCCCAAGATTTCAGGTCTCTGCAAAAGTATTCCAGGTTTAGATTTTCCAGATTGTATTGCAGAGTTATATGCATTTAAAACCTCTTTTACTCCTTCTCGGTATTGCCCAGAATATACCCATCCTCCTCTTATATCTATGTTTCCTGTTAGTGCCATTATTATGGCTGTAGCTTTTCTAAACTGTGGAGATAAATCAGACCAGAATCCTTTTAGACCAGTAACTATGTCCATGGGTTTAGTTGTTGCTATTCTATGTGCTACTTCTTTTATTAAATCCAAGGGAACGTCAGCTACTTGAGCCGCATATTCTAGTGTATAATTACTTACTCGATTAGCTAGGTGTTGAAACACTGTAGTAACTTGTTTACCATTAAACTCAATTGGAGATAATTTTAGTGCAGGTCTTATTTCATTTCCGTTTATATCAAATTGATTTGTGTTAGAAAACGGAGGAACCTCTCTTACCTGGCCACTTATTTCATCGTATACGTAAAAACCTCTTACTGTTCCGTCTGGCCAATCATCTTCAAGAAGTTTGAGAACTCCGTTTTCTTCATATGCTAAGAACGGTGCATTAGTGTAGTATCTTACAAAGTTATCATCATAATATCCATTCTGAATTATATAATTAATTATTGCCATAGCTAATGTAAGATCTGAACCGGGCTTGACTGGAACCCATAAATCAGATTTAGAAGCAGATTCACTCATTCTAGGATCAATAGTTATCATATATGCGCCATTAGCCAATCCTTCGCCTAATCTTACAGCTCTATTGACGAAAATTCCAGTAGGGAATCCGTTATTTCCCCAGACTACTATAAGTGAAGAATTACTCATATCATCCATAAGATCTGAGGCGTGAAGATCAAATCCTCCAATTACAAATCCGGTAGGTAGTTGTTCAGAAAACATGCAAGTTTGCATAGGCGTTCCATTAATATTGGGAATTTGAGTTCCTAGAGTAAATGGTATAAAATACCTTTTATAGTTAGCACATGCTAGTGCTCCACCAACTAATAAAAATTCCCAAGGCTGTACGTTAAGCTCTTGAAGCTTTTGCATAATATAGTTTAATGCCTCTTCCCATGTGGCTTCCTTAAAAGCCCATGTTCCCTTAGGTCCTGTTCTTATTAACGGTGTCTTTATTCTATCTACGTTATATGTCCTAAATATTCCAGATCTTCCTCTTGCGCATATCTTTCCTTTATTCAGTGGAGAGAGAGGATTTCCATCTATTTCCACCGCTCTGATGTACCCATTTTTACTCTCTGTTGTGACTAGAATATCGCATGTTGATGAGCAAAATGCGCATACACTAGGAACATAAGAATACTGCCATCCCGGTTGAAGTGTTTCGTCATTGATTGGATCTTCTTGTGAAAATATATTAAATACAAAATTCTTTGACGCTGCGTACGCAGCACCGGCCGCTAAACCAACAGCTGCTGATGCCTTTATAAAATCTCTTCTTGAAATTCTCACGCCATCGCTATTCTTACTCTCCATGTAGTAAACTACCTTTTTCCGTATATAAATTCTTTTTTTTGTAAGATTTTTCGTTATTCCCTTTAACAGAGTTAATTTTTTATAAAAACAAAAAGAAGAATAATAAAGAAAATTGTTATAGTTATCTATTCAGGAAATTAAGGTATATAAAAATAAGTTATAAAAATAAGTATTGTTAATAACAGTTAGAATATTATAAATAAAGTTAAGGAGATAAGAACTTTTCTTATTAATGTACAGTCTTAAGTATGTGTTCTTTTCGACCGAATTATCTTTCTTGAAAATGGAAACTTTTGAGATTTTGATAGAGTAACTTATACCCAATAACTTTAGCTTATAAGTATTCTGATATTTCAATATTTCTTAAAGAAGGGAAAATAGTATCTTTAGGTAAAACCGACTAAACGTTTACTATGGATATAATCAGTATATGAAATAGATGCAGAAGTAGATAAAAATAGAAAATAATTATTTTTTATTATTATTACTGTCTTCTCCAATATCTATTGCCTTTTAATTCTATATTTATACAAAATTCCAGATATGACCCAAGTTACTGCAAAAGTTCCTATTATGTAATATCCTATAGTTTCCCAATATACGTTATTTAATGCTGCTATCTGATCCCAGAAGAACCCATTCAGATTGAATTCGGATTGTATTAATCCCAATAACTCTATAGTGCCTACACCGTAAGCTATAATGATTGAAATTAGGGTCATGGTCAAATTATACCATATTTTGCCTAACGTATCTTTAAACGCCCAACCATAAGCCATTCTCATGAATATTCCGTCAGCTGTATCCACTAATGACATACCCAACGTAAATAGTATCGGTAAAGCTAAAATAGTAGTGATTGGTATGGTTACGAAAGCACCAGCCAACGTTGCGGAAATAGCTAAAATTGCTACTTCTGTGGCAGTATCGAAACCTAAACCAAATAGGAAACCTACTATGTACATTTGCCATTGTTTAGTGATAATTTTAAAAAGCTTACCAAAAAACCTATTCATAAAACCTCTTTTTAACAATATGTCATTAAGTTTCTGCTCATCAAAAACTTTCTCTTTTCTTATTGTCTTATATATATTATAAATCTCTAATACTACTAATAAATTCAAAAATCCTATTATATAAAGGAAACCTCCGCTTACTAATGTACCTATTATACTACCAAGATTTTCTATATTTGTCAAATTATTTACCACATACCTAGTAGCTATCATTAGAGCTACACTTAAGAGAATTACAACTGTAGAGTGGCCAAAAGAGAAGAAAGTACCAATGAAGTACGGGTTCTTACCCTCTTGCAATAACTTTCTTGTTGTATTATCTATTGCCGCAAGATGATCAGCATCGACTGCATGTCTTAATCCGAAAGTATATGCCAAAACTCCTAACGTTATGAATGTACCTACAATAGGCCCAGTATCCGTTTGTACCTTTATATTCGTTTTAGGCAAACTAAATAGAAAGTAAAAAAGGTAAACCGTAAGAGCTATATTTATTATATAGAATAAAAGTATAAAAAACAAATTTTTCTTTCCTATGTTTTTTAAACGATTATTATAACTTTTCATACCTTTTTCCATAATAATTCCTACCAGAGTGCGATTTTAAATATTATTAATTAAGGAAATACTTCCAATACGTTTAATGTCGTTTAAATTATCATTATTTTACTCTAGTATTTATATAAAAGGTTGAGAACATATTTTAAGTACAAAGAAATGTTCAGCGTCTAGATGAAAGAAAATAAATTACGAGTATAGGCAAACATAATACTTTTATTAGGAGAATCTTGTTATACATCTATATGAATTTTTTGTTCCAATAGTATCTTTGGTACATAATGCTTCAATTCCCTATAATAATGAGATGCCTTGTGAAGTAGTTGATTTTTATAAATCTTGATCTTCTTAGCATTTGATAAATTCTAATTGAAAATTGGTTTATAGACAGAGATGATAAAAACTGAACAATCCCACAATACAATAATGAGATGGAAAAAATTATATAAAGTAAATTTAAACTTGAAATATTAAGTAAACTGCTTTAGTTTATGTATACATTGTTATAGTCCTTAAGTAGATTTTATTATAACCTTTAAGTTATCTCCTAACTTGTCTAAATCTCCTTCCTTTTCTACGAGATCACCGTTAGAAAAGTGAAACCTTATAATTCCATTACCGTTCTCTATTATTACTATGATATCCTTATCTATACTGTCTATCGCTGCTTGATCTAGAATTTTATCTAATTCTGATTTTTTAATTTCTTTCCTTAGTACTGTCTTCATTTCATAAATTTTTAGTCCCTTAAAAGACATATTATCAGATTTCTTAGTAGAATCCTTTTCCTCAGTATAACACTTCTTTTCTTCACAATACTTTTTAATATCTGCGTTCAGACTGATCGCTATTGTTTTGTACGCTTCCTCCATTTCTTTTCTAGAAGTATTTTCTATTGGACCATCATAAATAAACTTAATTCTAATCTTTGTCATGTTGACTGTAGGAAGAATGTAGATTATTAGTGCCATCTTAAATTTAGGCCATTCTAAAGAAGTTATGATGAACTCAATTTCTCTATTGGTTATTACTCTGGTCAACTTAGATTTCACAGTTTTAAACCGATGAAGATATAATATCCATTCGTCTGGTCCTATTTTCTCCATCTTTTTAGCAGGTTTAAAATATTTTACCAAATTTTCAGGATTACTCAAATATTCCATTAAGACCGTAGGTTTCTCGCTGTATTCAAACTCATAGCTTGTTTCTATCATGATAAATCTACCTTTATGTTAATTTTGTATCTTTTTCCCTATTTAAATTTGATTTTCCATTTACGAATCTAAATCTAATATTGTACTAATTTTTAATTTCTACGAGTTTTTATTATTATAGGTTCAATTTCACTCCAATATTATTTCAAATTATATACTAGTTTTAAAATATTATTTAATTAATTCGATAGTAACGATTATATTGATGTTAATACAATTTGATACTATATAAAGAGGATAGACTGCAGAGTCGAGGAATGTAGGAATATCTCAAATATAGTTTTTATATACGCAAACGAATTAGATTTTGGAGAATATTTAATAATAGATATACCTAGAGAATACATGGATATAATATTAAACATTTGTGAAGCAATGTGCCTGAAACTGTTGTCGGTAAGATTTTGTAAAGATTATTGCTCAATATTAGTAATAAAAGAACCGTCTGTTGGTACAAAGTATTGTACTGAATAATTAGGGTCATAAAATATTCCCTTAGTGTAACCTATTTTTAACAGTCGTATAGCCTCCTCTTTATTATTTATAATTGCAGTGCTTCCTAAGTAGTTTGTTTTTAAACCTTTAACAAACATAGGATAGAGCTGAGCTGAAGGACCTATTATCAAGTTTAATCTAGAGTTACTCGAATATTTAAGAATCTCATCAATACTTTCGTTTATTATAACCGCTCCGCTCATTATAACAGCATCAATTTGAGGAAGAATTCTTTTCTCAAGTGATTCAGACATAACTTTTCCGCATAATTTCTTATCAAATGTGTAAACTAAAAAGTATTTATTTAACTCGTTTACAATAGGAGGCATATTTCCTATTATTGCTACCTTGCTAGCACTTATATCGTATAATTTCCTAATAATCCATTCAGTAGTGTTATTTACTTGTTGAAAACGCAAAAGTTTTTGACTTAAAGAATTTATAGTGGCTAAAGCTAAGGATCTCTCTATCCAACTCTCAGATGTCAGCAGTTCAATTTCTTCATGAATAGAAGAATAGAAAATCGGATTATGCATTCTTTCAGCAATATCCGAAATTTCAAAAGAAGGCGTTATATTAAGCCCTATATATTTATCTCTGTTCTCGTCTTCTGTAACTACTATAGTATAAAAATATCCCACTACTGCATCTACTATTTTTAATGATAACTCGTTCTTTTGTAAATATTCAGTTACATTCCTTTTTATTAAGTCGAGTATCACTTTAATAACCTCTCCTTAAGTCTTGATAAGGATTGTAATACTTTGGGTTTGAGCGCAACAACGTTAGCAAAAACTAACGTATATATGTGCTCAAAATAAAAATGAAATAGGAACGCTCCAGTAAAATATAATCCTGGAGGCCCTGCAGGACCCAGTAATCGTGCCAACGAAAATAGCTTAGGAAGTGAAAAAGCTAACATTAGTATTAATAAAGATATCATTATATAAACTATATTTCTGTTTATTTTATTATAGTAAAAAACAATTAATGGAAGTAAAACCGCAAACGAAATTGAAGAGAGGACAGCACTTAACTCACCAACGTAATTTCTTGGGGCAAGGAATATTTCCACTGTACTGATCATATATATGACAAAAAGGATTATGGCACCTCTAATTATCTTACCGTATTTCTCTTTAGTAAATAAAGTATATAATTTGTCGGGTGCCAAAGCACTTGTTAATGCAATTGTACCACCTAAAAATAAACTTCCTGGACCTGCAAATCTGACGAATAAAGGAGCGGGAAAAGGAACTAGAAAAGTGTGAATAAAACTATATATCGTTATTAAACCTATTACTCCATTAAATGCCCTAAACAAGTATTTATAGTTCATAAGAAATATTTCTAATTATATATATTTAAAAGTATTGTCTTAGCAGTATCGAGATTCCTAGAATAAATTTCAACTTAATATGAATTTTTCCTAGTTCTCTGACAGTATTCTTAGGATCTTCTGCCAGAACGTAATGTCCGAATCCATTAAATTCAAGGCTTTTGCATGCATTTACATATTTACAAGCATCTTCGATCATCTTTTTTGAAACCAACTGTTCATATTCTCTTCTTATAATTAATGTGTTTATTTCTCTTTCCAGTTTTTTAGTGTAATCAAAATTATCCCAGGCATAAAGATCCCATCTCAGTATCTCAAGACTATTTGCACTTCTAATCCATGTCAGTTCTTCAACAAGTTTTTTATCAGCATTAGGTCCCGCAAAACATATTATCGTTTGAGGATTGGAATTACTTGAGTTTTCTATATCTTTTTCTATAAAAGTACTACGAGTATTAATAGAGCTACTGATCATTATTATGTTTTCTGCATTTCCTCTCATTCCAACAGCTAATGCTATATCTCCTCCTAATGACATACCTAGTACGGAAAATTTAGTTAGTCCAAGATTTTTTATAGATTGAATTATATAATCCCCATAAAATTCCACTTTTGCATTTTCTTTTCCACTTAATTGATTTGGATCGGCATCTGATTTCCCATGACCAGATAAATCTACTATTATATTAGTTATATCTCTTGTTATAAAAATCAATAACTTATGATAAAATCTATCATCAAAACCGGAAGGATGAATCATAACTATTGGCTTTCCGTTACCAATTTTTTCATAATATATTTTTATGCTTTTTACTTCTACGTACTTGCCCATTAATTCTTCTAGTATAGAATTAATGATAGGAACATGAATTTATGCTTTACATCGTTAGAATTATATATTATTACACATATTACTATATATGGAACTTAGACCAATAGGAGTAGTTATAGGGCCATCAGAAGACGAAGTTAATAAGAACATGTGGAAGGGTGGAGTAAAAGGAATAATAAAGATTTATGAAGAATTTAAAGAAGGTCTATTAGGTATAGAAAATTTCTCTCATATAATACTAGTCTCTTGGCTACATAAAATTACCGAAGATCAAAGGAAAATCCTTATTGTAAAACCTTTAAGAATGACGAATCTAGGTTTTAAGCTTAACGAATTACCTGCTCTAGGAGTTTTTGCGCTACATTCGCCCATAAGGCCAAATCCAATAGGGATAACAATAGTGAAGTTAATAGAAAGGAAAGATAACTTACTTTATGTTGAAGGTCTGGATTTATACGATGGTACACCAATCTTAGATATCAAAGGTTATTATCCATATGATTTAAAAGACGTAAAAATTCCGAAATGGCTCGAGAAATCACATAGAATTTATTAATTTCAAAATTGATTATTAAACTATTATTAGTATCATCAGTCATCATGTTAGTGGATTCTGTGCATAGAACAACTGTATAGAACAACTCTGAATTATATGGACTATAACTTCAATAATACCGATAGATTCTAACCAATTATTGTAATAATAATCCAATAATTTAATTAAATGATAAAAATCAATAGGAATATAGATGTATTAATTGAATAAACTAAAGATTCTATAGAACTTAAAACTTTTTTAAAGTTACTAAAAACTCAGCAAAGAACAGCCAAGAATAATTATCGAGTACTCAAAAACGTTTTATAAATGTTCAGGTAAAAAGACTTTAAGGTATTTCAGAATTATTGTAAAGCATGCTTCGCTCTTTATATTAACGGGGATAAATAAGTTTAATGAAAAATATTTATATCAAAACATAAATAAGCCTTGCTTTAAAATTTGTTATGCAAAACAAAGTTATAGATTCTCTAATCTCTTATGCTAAAGAAAATGATAATGAAGTAAAAAACGTAACAATGGGCAAAACATGGACGTGTGTCCTTTCAAGATACTGTGGAGTTTCAATGACTTATAGCATCGGTAATGAGGATCTAGATGTTAGAGATTTCGGTCATTTGGAGGAGAAAACTGTAGGTGAACTTGCGGAATATCTTAGATCGTGGAACCTTTTAGAGGCGAGTATAGGTTTAGCCTCAATAAATTCAATTATAGAGCCTAAAGGTAATGCTGAGGCTAATGGTCTTGATGTAGCTTTAGAGTACGGAAAAGGAAAGAAAATAGTAATGATAGGTAAGTTTCCAGGAATACAGAAATTTAAATATGTTGCAAAGAAATTTATAGTTTTGGAACTTAATCCTTTTTTGATAAATCCTTCAGAAGGAATCTTGCCATCTACAGCTGTAGAGACAGTAATAGAGGATAGCGAAGTAGTGATAATAACCTCAACTACGATAATTAATAAGTCGATAGACAGAATTTTAGAGCTGTCAAAAAAAGCGAAAGCTTACGTAATTCTTATAGGTCCAAGTACTCCTATGTTGGATTTAATGTTTGATTTTGGAGTTGACGTATTAGCTGGAATAAAAGTAAATAGACCTTATTCCTTTATAAATAAAATACGTCAAGGATGTGGAATGATTAATCCAAATAAGTTAGAGGGTGATATCTCATTTATTATAAGAACCCGATAAGACTTTATTAGTAACTTTTTTAGTAGTAAGAAATCTATTCATATTGTTAAACACTAGATTCTTCATTAAAATTTTGTTTAAATTGACATAAAAAAATTAAATTTTAATAATTATAATAAATTTATGGAATATAAGGATTATAAGGTAATTTAACAAATATATTTTAATATTATTGAATAAATCATAAATAAAGAAATAATTAGAAAAAATAAATAGCGTTTTTCCAGAAAGATATTACGGTGTTTATATGAAAAATGAAAATAAGGGAGCTTATTCCTTGATAAAATTTTTAAGATTTTCATTAGCTTTTGCTGCGTTGCTGAACATAGCTGCACATCTTTATGCAGTTCCTGCAGTAACGCCTATAGCGACTATGTATCTTGATAGCGAGGTAGCACTTTACATTTTTGTAGCAATGATATATACTTTCGGATTAAGAATGTGGTATTGACCAGCATTATTATATTCAGTATTAAATATTTCGCTGTTTTTTATTTCGGGCATGACAGCAGTTCCAGGGGTAACTCCGCAGCCATTAGTTGGGCATATAGAATTTTTACAATATTCTTTTGGGAGAGCTGGATCAGTAATAGCTTGGTTATATTTAATAATAGTCGGGTACATAGCCATAAGATACGATAAAGGATCTAAAATAAACGACCTGCTAAAAGAAAGTTAAGTTGTAGTGATTGTCTTATTTTTCCTCTTTTTTTACACCTACAAATATATATACTGCTCCAAGTGTTTTTTCTTTGAATATCTTTAAATCCATATTTCTCTTTACTATTTCTTTTAGTTGGGAATTTGTAGGTATTTTCTTATATATGTAATAAATATATTTGTAGTCAAGTGGTTTTGCTCCAACTAGTGCGGCTAGATAAGGCTGTATGAATCTCAAATAGAATGCTACATAATTCCTTAGAATGAAGTTATCAGACTTTCCCATTGCAATAACTCCAACAACTTTTCTTGAGACTCTTACCATTTCTTTTACTACTTCTTCTATGTTATCTGCTGCATGTAAAGCGAAACTGCTTACTACAGCATCAAATGCTCCATCCCTAAAGGGAAGATTATAAAAAGATCCTAATACCTTATCTCCGTTGACCATAGAGTTTTTTAGCATGTTCTCTGCGTAATCAAGCATTACAATATTTGCGTTCATTAATTTTGACACTACGTAAGATAATTCACCTTTACCGCTGCCAACGTCTAATATTATCTTAGGTTTAGGACAGTATTCCCTTACTGTAGCTATTAACTCAGCTCTCCATTTTACGTCTTGGAAAAAGGATATCAATGCATTTGCTCTATCATAAAATTCTGGGATATCGTTGTAAATTTCTCTGAGCTCCTCGTTTGTAGCTTTCCTCATATTATATATTTCATCAAATCCTAATATTAAAATCCTATATTAACGGTTTCATCAAATCCTATATTAATGAAGTTTAATTAACATTTTCATCATGATAAATATTATTGGGAACTATTTGTTATCATAAATCTCATAAAATACAATAATCCGATTATCTTTATTAAATCGCCAATGATCGCTATTTCAGGAATATTAATTAAGTAAAATGGAAGTCCTATAGTATATATTACTGCTCCATAGAAGAATAAGTATGCGGAAAATTTTTGTATATTCTTTATACTTAAGTAAATAGAAATTCCTGAAATTGGTTCTAAAATATAACCTAGAACTATTATCTCTAATCCTAAGAATTTTCCTTCCATAAGTAGAACTAATCCTATAAATGTTATTAAGATAGCTATGGGCGGAAGATAGTTTATAAGGTAAGACGCTTTTAGAGAAGACTTTCTATACTCAAGATACGCTGGAAATGCTAAAATCCACACTATCCACATTAATATTTTAGTTATATTATTGAATGCAAAATCCAGTCCACATATCCCTAAGAGAAATAAGATTGAAAGTATGAAGAAAGCAGCTATCAAACTTATTATGTTACCTATAATTAATGGTTTCATACTTATCTTATATATTCTTTTGAAATACTAATCTTTACGTTTTTCCTCTAATTTTGTCGTTATATATTTTTAAAGAAAAAGTAAAAGAAGGTATAAAATCTATATTATAGTGACAATTTATTGTTAATGATGAAAATAATCAATTTTATGAAAAATCTATAGGAAATCTTTTAAAAATAATCAGTTCAAATAATTATGATGTCTGAAAAAGTAAAAGTACGCTTTAAGGTAAGGAGATTTTTAAATGGCAAAAGATGGTGGCAGGAATATGAAGTAGAGGTAGACAGATTTACTACAGTGGTTCAAGTATTAAGGCAAATAAAGGAAACGCAAGATCCTACTTTATCTTTTAGAGCATCTTGTCACATGGCCGTGTGCGGAAGCTGTGGGATGAAAATAAATGGAAAACCTAAATTAGCATGTAAAACAATAGTTTTGAAAGAAGCCAAAAACGGAGAAATAAAATTGGAACCATTAGATATGAAAGTAGTTAAAGATCTTATAGTGGATATGGATGAGTTTTACGTAAAGATGGAAAAAATAGATCCTAGATTAAGACCTGAGGAAAGCGTATTAAGCGGAAATAAAGAACACAGATTAAAACCAGAGGATCAAAGAGAGCTGTGGAGTTTTGCACAGTGTATATGGTGCGGCCTTTGTTACTCCGCATGTCCAGTTACTAAATATAATAAGAATTTTTTAGGTCCTGCAGCTTTAGCTAAGGCTTATAGATTTATCTCAGATCCTAGAGATACTGAAACAGAAAAAAGAATAGAGCGCGTAAATTCTCTAGACGGAATTTGGGCATGTAGAGTTGCTGGATCATGCTCTGTAGTATGCCCTAGAGGAGTTGATCCTTCCTTGGCTATTCAAAAAACAAAAGCGTTGGTGTTATGAAATGAAAGAGTGGTTTGAATTCGGTTGGAATTTTGAAAGATATCTTTCTCTTTTGCAAATAATAACAGGTTGGATAATTTTAGCGTATCTTGTTTTCCATGTTATATATGTTAATAGATTAGCTCATGGAGTCACTATTAATGATTCCTTTCTAATGCCTCTTCTAGTCATCTTTGGTGTAGTTTTGACTTTTCATATTTCTAATGGTATAAGAATACTATTGATTGAATATGGATACTTGACTCCAAAAGGCCACATTAATGAGAATTGGCTTAGATATAAGAAACATAGAAATTATGAAATGATAATGATGATAATATTGGCTATATCTTTAATTATTTCCTTTTGGGTGATCTACAAATGAATGAGGCTAAATTAAGATTCTGGTTCTATATTGCTGGAATTCTCACTGCTATATTCTTGGCAGTTCATCTTAGTATGCTTTTCATTACACCTCTAAATTTTGTAGAGAGAACCTCAACAGCTACTATAGATTATTATCTGAGAGATTATTTCTACGATACTGCTCTTAGTCTCTTGCTAATATTTGCCTTTATTCATGCAACTTTAGGAGTCAGGAGAACATTACACGATTACGGTATAAAAAACACTAAAGGAGTAGTAATAACAATGTTTGCCATACTCTTTATTCTTCTATATTTTCTATTTACTTCATTTGTGTAAAACTTATTCCTACTAAAAATCCATGCTATTAGTGAAAGAACTAGTCCTGCAGATCCTATTACTATAGTGAACAGCATCAAACCAGATATTCCTATAAGATAAGCAGATATGGAAAATGTTCTTATTTCGCTTAGAGCTGTTATAGAATTGAATGTTTTTATAAAATATACTGCGGACGATACGTAGAATATTTCAGATAGAATATACATGTAAACTAGTAACGCTAATGAATAAAGAGAAAAAGATGGAATTAATACGAAGAAAACTTTTAGACCAAAAGCCATGAACATGCCTATCGAAAGAACTAACATTGAGGCATAAAATAAGTCATCTGCTAGAACAAAATATTTCATTAATTTTTTCTCTTTATACTCTTTTTATATACAATGTTTATAGAAAGATAAAGTAAGATCGCTCCTAAAGTAGATGTTATTATTCCAAAAATATTTAAAAACGGAGTTATAGCAAAAAATAAAGAACCTAAAATTCCAAAGGATTTATGATCCATATATTAAATGAAAGTTCCATAGAATAAAAATATTCCTTTTCAATATAAGTAAACGTTTATAAGGTATTATTTAGAAAACATTTTTATGATTTGAATATAGATGAGGTTATGGATTATTGCCAAGCATTAAAAGAAATTCTTAAACACAATATTATTTGGCTAGAGGCTCAATCATGTTCTGGAGAAACAATAATGATGTTAAAAGAAGGATGTGAAGGGTGTTAATGACCTATTTTTCCATTCTTCGCCTGTGAAACTAATATCAATGATTTCAGAAGAGAAATCTGGTCCAGATATGATGAAAGATATTTTGAATTCAGATAATTATCTTCTTGTTGTAGAGGGAGCAATACCTAAAGACGATAAACTGTGTAATTTTGGTGGGATGACTTGTAGCGAAATACTTAAGAAACTTTCTGAAAAAGCTATAGGTATTGTTGCAGTAGGCTCTTGTGCGGTAAATGGTGGAATAATTAGGGAAGTTGGAGGACTTGGAGTAGATGAAGTTTTAAAAAAGAAAGTTTATGAAGTACCTGGTTGTCCTGCATCTGACAAGACTATGGTAGCAATGCTTTATTCTGTTCTACAAGGTGGAAAATAAATTGGTAGATCTTTCCTTAGATCCTATAAGTAGAATAGAAGGTCATTTAGGAATTCACGTTAAAGTAGAGAATGGGGAATATATGGATTCTAAAGTAGAAGTCTCAATGTTTAGAGGCTTTGAAAACTTACTTAAAGGAAAAGAATTGCATTTGGCTCCAAATATAACAGCCAAAATTTGTGGAGTTTGCGGAGCAACTCATACTTTAGTTTCTACTGAAGCATTGGAAATGGCTTCTGGATTGTATCCTTCAGAAAGAGCTATAGCTTTTAGAAATGTAGCTTATTCGTTAGCGGATATTATGTATAATAATGTGACTGTCACATATTTATTTCAGTCTATAAATTATTCCTATGTCATAAGGCGATATTTTATACATTAATTCAAACCATAATGGTAATAATGGCGCTGCTAATCCTACTCCCATTCCGGAGAGAGAATTAGATAACATTACTTTTCCACTATATTTTAAGCTAGATAATTTCATTTTTTTGAATTCTTTTTTGGCCTGACTACTTCGTTCACTGAAGACAGACTTAAGATGAATAATTCTAGAAGTATTGTCGATATTAAGAAGAGGAATCTAAATTTCAGTTCTGGAGAGAAAGGTAAAAATGATTTTATTGATAGCATTGAACTTCCTCCTATACTAGAGAATACAGCT